>NZ_QKTC01000033.1:0-26055 GCF_003234435.1 Curtobacterium sp. MCLR17_044
GCCCAACCCCGCACACAGCCACACAGCACCCCGCCGCCCGACCACCACCGGCACCACGCGACCACCCCACCCAACCACCTCCCCCAACCCACGACAAGTCCCAACCTAACGGAACATCCAAACTTACAGACTTCCAGAGTCCCGAAGTACCAGAGTTCCGAACTACCAGACACCCGAACTCACGGACTCCCGGACTGACAGACACCCGAACTACCAGACACCCAGCCGACGCGCGGGCGGGACAAGGGCGGGCGCACAGATCGGGGGCGAGGGCGACCTCTGATTGTCAGTGGTACTCCGTACATTCGTACATGTCAGATCGAACCTGAAAGGGGCAACACAATGGGAATGGATGTCTACGGGAAGAACCCGGAGAACGAGACGGGGCGCTACTTCCGCGCCAGCGTCTGGGGGTGGCACCCGCTCGCTGAGTACCTGGTGAAGGTCGCTCCCGACCTCATGGCGAAGGTGACCTACCTCCACAGCAACGACCGCGACGGCCTCGGTCACGAAGACTCGGTGGCGCTCGCAACGGCCCTCCAGCAGGCACTCACGAGCGGCCACACTGCTGCCTACGTGCAAGCCCGGGATGAGGCAATCGCGGCACTCCCGCGCCTGACGTGCCGGTTCTGCGAGGGCACCGGCACGCGCTCCGATGAGGTCGGCGTGCGGCTCGGCTTCGCGGCCCGCAACTGGTGCAACGCCTGCGACGGCAAGGGTGACACCGAGCCGTGGGAAGCCTCGTACTCGCTCGACGTCGGCCTGGTGCGCGAGTTCGCCGCGTTCGTTCGGCGCTCTGGTGGCTTCGAAATCTGCTGAGTGACGACGGGCGGCCACGCGAATGTCGGTGGTCGCCCGTACATTCGTACATGTCAGATCGAACCAGAAAGGAACAACGATGACCCTCATCGACAACAACACCAGCGCCGCTCAGATCGCCTCCCCTGCCGACGCGTGGACCCCGACTCGGGCGGCTGCTCGGTTCGCGGCCGACGCCGCTCGGATCGCGGAGCTCGAATCGGCACTCACGGCCGCACGGCAGCGGGCCGTGAGCGCTGAGACCGGCCAGATCACCGAGGGGTCCGACCCCCGCCTGCACGACTTCTGGGTCCAGGCGGGCGAGACCGCCTACTCGGAGGGGTTCTGCGAGGAGTACGACCGGATCGCCGAGGCGATGGGCGGCGTCGGCCGGGAGCGTGAGTGGGACGTGGAGATGGAGGTCACGTTGACCTTCACCTACACGCACACCGCCACCTGCCGCGACGAAGACGACGCCTACGCGATCGCCCGCGACTCGCTCAGCGAGAGCGACATGCGGGAGGCACTTTCCTGGGCCTCGCTCGACTGGACCACCGAGCACGTGAGCACCGCCCGGTCCTAGCCGACACCGGGAGGGGACGGCCACCAGCCGCCCCCTCCCCCTAGACCCTGGGAGGCCCTCAGATGCGACGCCAGATCGACACCATCCGAACAGTCGTCACCAAGCGTGACGACGCCACAGAGGCCCGCACAGCGGCGCTGACCGACCGTGACAACCAACTCCGAGTCGCGTCGGACATGGGGTGGGCGCTCGCGCACACCGCCGTGCTCGACGGCACCGACTACGCGACGTTCGTCGACACGCTCACCTTCACCCCGCCCGCGGAGTGACCAACGCGGGAGGGGTCGGCCGACGCCGACCCTCCCGCCCCTCAACACCACCGACACGAATCGGGAGACAGACACCATGACCACCACCACCGACCGGCCCACCTGGGCCGTGTTCGACATCACCGAGACCGCCGTCTACCAGGGCGTCGTCCAGATCGACCCGGACCGCTGGGAAGCCCTCTACGGCGAGCGCCTCGACCCCGGCACGCTGACCGTCGAGCAGGTGCGCCAGTACGTGGACGACGCCGGAGCAGCCGTGCACGAGCGCTACGGGAACATCGACGGGCAAGCCTGGTCGAACCTGACCACGACGGGGACCGAGCAGTGAGCGCCGCCGCGACCGAGGCCGCGTCGGCGATGGTCCTGGAGTGGGACAGCACGCAGGTGCTCTGCTCGCTCAACATGACCGAGGGGTTCACCCTCGCCGCCCTGTTCGACGTGCTCGGGCGAGCGGACACCGCCGCGCACATCATCCGCGAGGTGTGGGAGGGCGAGACGGACGGGGACCGTGATCCGCTGCCGTGGGCACACCGGGCCGACGGGACCCGGCTGGCGTTCCGTGGCCGCCACGCCCCCACCCCGGACTACCTGTTCAGCCCCCGTGCCGACTGGGCCGACGGCACCTGGTACTGCGACCTCTGTGACGCCCCCGCGTGCGCCGAGGACGTGTCCTGTGCCCGGTGTGGGATCGGCACGACGACGAAGGGAGCGCACGCATGAGCGACACCATCGAAGCGGTGCCGACGGCCCTCATCGGCGCGGAGTCCTCCACGCTGGCCCCGGTACTCCGCCTCATCGATCAGCACCCGGACCTCGCGCTCGCGATCCGATCAGCGATCGACCAGCGCATCCGCGAGACCGCCTGCCCGCCGCTCATCCCGGTACAGATCACCGACGACGGCGAGACCTACGCGGGCATCCGCTGCCCCTGGTGCGGCGCCGACGTCGAGAACAGCGAGACCCTCGGGGTCCTCGACACCAGCGACCGCACAACGATCGTCGCGGCCGACGAGTTCGACCACGACCACCGGAGCATCAGCCCCGTCTACGACGAGCGCTCCGACTACGACGGCCTCTGCTACGTGCACGAGGGATGCGGCAACCCAGTGGCGCTGCCGACCGGCTGGACGGAGCGCGGATGACCCGATGACCGGTCCGAGTTGGGCGGCCCGGAACGCCCAACTCGGATACCCAACCCGGTTGACACTCACGCGAAAATCGCGTACATTAGTACATGTAAGGAGGTAGCGACCACAGACCACAGGGACCGACAACCACACACCACCCAGGGGTGACTCAACCACCACCCCCAAGTCGGCATACCCTCCGAGTCCGTCGCTACTAGGGGCGCTCGCCGCATCCTGCCGTAGAATCACTCCACAGGACGCCCGGCCAAGGTTCGATCTGACAGTTGTTCCTTTCAGGCCGGGCGTTCCGTGCGTCCACGGGCCTGTGTAGGTTCCGCGCGAGCATGGCAAAATCCGCGGCGACATGGCAGCGGCTTGGCAGATTTGCCAAGCCACGCGGAAGCCCCCCCGGCTCGCGCTGCACTTACGTCAGCTCTCGATGTATAGTCACCGCATGCTGACCATAGCGTCCCGACTTGACGTCATGAACCGTCTTGGCCGTGCCCTCGCGGACCCGACGCGGTCTCGCATCCTGCTCCGGCTTTTGGCAGCCCCGGGCTATCCGGCGCGTCTGGCGGAGGAGTTGGACCTGACTCGAACGAACGTGTCGAACCACCTCGCGTGCCTCCGGGGTTGCGGGATCGTCGTCGCCGTCCCAGAGGGGCGCAGCACCCGGTACGAGATCGCGGACCCGCACCTGACACGAGCGCTGGACGCACTGGTGGACGTCGTGCTCGCCGTCGATGACGGCGCCGAGTGCACGGACGAGGACTGCGACGTGCCCCTGTGCTGCGGAGCCGGAGCATGAGCGCCGCCGTGCAGCTCGGCGCGCCCTTGTCTCCCGCGCGCCGGAACGTGTTGCAGCGGCGGGTGCGATGGATCGTGGCCGCGACGATCACCTACAACGTGATCGAGGCGTTCGTCGCAATTGCCGCCGGCACGGTGGCATCTTCGACGGCGCTGATCGGATTCGGTCTGGACTCGATCGTGGAAGTCCTCTCCGCAGCCGCGGTGGCGTGGCAGTTCGCTGGCCGTGACCCGGAGGCGCGAGAGCGCACTGCGTTGAAGGTCATCGCGGTGTCGTTCTTTGGCCTCGCGCTGTACGTCACCGTCGACGCCGCCCTCACGTTCGCTGGGCTCCGTGAGCCGGAGCACAGCACCGTCGGGATCGTGCTCGCGGCGGTCAGCCTCGCGGTCATGCCGTTCCTCAGCCTCCTGGAGCGGCGCACCGGGAAGGAACTCGGCTCCGCGTCCGCGGTCGCGGACTCGAAGCAGACCCTCGTGTGCAGCTACCTCTCCGCCGCCGTCCTGATCGGGCTCCTGCTCAACACGCTGTTCGGGTGGTCGTGGGCGGACCCGGTGGCGGGGCTGATCGTGGTCGTATTCGCTGTCCGAGAGGGGTTGGAAGCCTGGCGCGGCGACGCTTGCAAGCAGCCCGTTTCCGCGCTCACCGGCGAGCGAGAAGCCGACACCTGCAACTGCTGCTGACCGGCTGGGCTCCTAGTGCAGCGCGGGGAACGGTTCCTCCTCGACTGGTTCGAGTTCGAAGCCGTCGAAGGTGGCTACCGAATCTGGTCTGCTGACGACCCGGAACCCGTTGCGGACGTCGAAGCCCTCCCGGAGCAGTGCCAGGTGTGCATGCTCCGTTCGGGCCTACGTTTCCAGTGCGACAGCCTCGACGACGCCGACCGGCGAGTCGCAGCGTGCCGCTATCTCGGGCTCTGACCCCGGTCGCTTTCGCGGTTCTTGGCTGCTGATCTACGCACCGTTTCGCGAGTCATACAGCCGTAAGGCCTCGCTAATCGTGAAGGTCGCCGCCGCGGCGCTGGGTCCGACATCCCGCGCGAGATCCCCGCGGAGCTCCATGACCGTGCCCCCGTCATCGGTCCGCTGCGAATTCCGATCAAGGCGTGTCATCGCGAAGGAACGTTGTCCGTGTGCTGCCGCACTCCCGGTACGCCACAGCAGTTGCACTCCACTCGCGAGCAACGGCTCGTCCTGCCGATGGACGTGCTTCGCCGCCCAGGTGATCACGTCCGTGTTGTTGAGCCGTGCGGTCGCCGCCGAGGGAAGCCCCAGCTCCGAAGCGAGGACGACGCAACTGTCGAGGCGCTTCTGCAATCGGGCGGCATCTTGATCGCGCAGAACCGACTGCTCATCCGTGAGCGCAAACACACCGCGGACCATTGCCAGCTGGTCCCTCAAGTCCTGCACCTGAAGTTGCATCGCTCGAGCACGACGCTCCACCCGCTGATTCGGCGCGAGCACCCACACGGCGTGCGATGCCGAGAGCAACGCAGATCGCAGGCTGGTCAAGTACGCCGTTGGGTACAGCGTGCTGGTCGCTCGCATCGCTGTCAGCGTGAAGTCGAGATGCTCGACAGCAACAACAATGCTGTACCAAGCAAGCCCTGAGACATGCAGATGTCGCTGGTCGTCTCCTCCAAGAGCGCTTCTCTTCTGAGTTGCGGGAGCGTCGTTGGTCCGAGCCGACCATTCGTCTGCGGCAGCAGACAGCCGCCCGAGTCTGGCTTCCCAGTCTTCATGGCTTTCCGTCATGGCCCTACTCTGGCGCTCTACGCGCGCCGAGTCACACACCGCGCGACTCGATTGCAGGAAAGTGCAGCCACGCTGTCAAACGATTCGGATTTCGCAGGGCGATCACCACACCGCGGTGGCACCTACAACCCGTTGTCCGGCCCAGGCGCCAAGCGCCATCGGGGGCTACAGCCGACTCGGCGCCGCCGGCGCCGCCGAACGTCGTTCCCGCTGCACCAGGGCGATCGCGTCGGCCTCTGCCCAGATGTCGGCGACCCGCTCAAGGTCGGAGTCAGGGGCGCGAAGCGCGCGATCGTAGTCCCGGACCAGCTGCCGCCGTAGCGCCGCGAGTTCATCCACGGTGAGCCACTGCAGAGCATCTCGGGCACCGTCGTTCATGGCACGGAGCATAGGCGCTTCGCTCCCCGGTCTCGAAGGCGTCGCGCACGCGTGCCAGCTACTCGGCCGACGCCCGCGCGAGGACCTCCGGGAGCTTCGTGGCGTTGCTGAGGAGCGTCGTTCCGTAACGGCGGTCCACGCCAGCCTGATGTAGGCGGTGTACCCACTGCTTCTCCGTCACTACGACGTCGCAGTGCACAACAGCAACAGAAAGCGCGGCGATGTCATTGAAATCGTTTCGCTCCCACTTCTGCTCGCTCTGCCGAAGTTTTGCAGCCCGCATCACGTTAGCTACCTGCCGCGTTGGCAAGTCGTCGACGAAACTCACTGCCTCGGTCGGAAGGAGCCCGTCGGCGAAGCTCTCCCACGACATTCCAACTCGGTCGAGTGCTTCAGTTATCGGGGTCCGCATCGCTCCGAGATCAGAAGCTCGCACAGCAAGTTCTAGGTGGAAATCGCGCAACCCTCGCTTGCGGATCTCTTCGCCGACCCTCTCCTCATCTGCAACGAATTGATCGTCCAGGTCTCGCAGCTTGGTATCGATGCCCATGCTCCGTGCTGTCTCAGGGCCTGCCCGAAGGAGCTCGAGTTCGATGACACGGTCGCCGATCTCCTTCAGCAGGGCGAGCTTGTCCCCAGTGAAGCCGTGGCCGCTCGGAAGTCGGCTCCAGTCGAGTTTCGGCAGTTCGAGGACTTCCAGTATGTGCGTAATGCCAGTGCCGAATACCTTCGGCTTCCGTGGGAATGCCGGCCGCCCGTAGCGGTGATTCAAGGCCACATCGATTTCGCCAGGCAACAATGTCCGTGGGTGAGCGATCGTTTCCTGGCGCGACAGCTCAAACATGAAATCGGCTAGACGAATCCGAGCTTCCGCATTGCTATGCTTCCCCGTCTCGGCGTACCGGTAGAAGTCAAGAGGGAATGAAGCCCGTCCAGACTCGACCGCGGCGCGCCCCGCATCAAGCGCGTCAATGAAAGGCGTTCCCTTCCCGTGTCCTGACGCAGCTCTCGCGAGATCGATCCACTTATTCTGATCCAAGTAGACGCGGAGCATGCGCCCTGCCTTCCGGTGCGTGACGGTCCTGCGGCAACTCGAGAGCGTCAGCTGTCGGGAAGCGGGCAGGCATACTCTCGGAGACTATCCGTGGGAGCTGCCAAGTGCAGGTCGCGGCGTGTGCAATGCTGCGGGCAAACCTCTCGAATTGGAGCAGCATGGCCCAGAAGATCACGACCACACTCGTTGACGACCTCACTGGCGAGACGATCGGAGATGGCTCGGGAAAGACTGTGCAGTTTGGCTTTGACGGAGCTGGCTACGAAATCGACCTGACCGACGAGAACGCGGACAAGCTCCGCGAGGCGTTCGCGGACTACGTCGCGGCAGCTCGGAAGACCAGCGGTCGATCGACTCGTACCCGGACAAGCTCCTCCGGACGCACGGACCCTGACGAGCTGGCGAAGATCCGCGAGTGGGCGGCTGCGAACGGTCACGAGGTCGCAGCGCGCGGACGCATCAGCCAGGCCGTGCGTGACGCCTACGCCGCGGCCCAGTGAACGCCGCCTGGTGACACTCCCGCCTCCGCAGAAACGCCGTACGACGCAGCACATCGGGGCCGCCGGCGAGCTGCTGGTGCAGTACCAGCTGCTCAAGCTCGGCATCGATAGCGCACGCCTGACGACCGATGCGGGGATCGACCTGGTCGTCTACGCGCCGGCGACGGGCGCGGCGACCACGATGCAGGTCAAGACAGTGGAGCGCAGCACGCCCGCCGGCGGGCGGGGCAGGCTGGCGATCGGGTGGAACTTCCCGCACGACACCCCTGCGCAGCTGCTCGCCTTCACCTCCCTGGAAGCGGACCGGGTGTGGCTGTTCACCACTGCGGAGGCTCGTCAGGTCGCGCAGCAGCACACCTCCGGCGGGGTGCGCCGGCTCTACTGGTACACGGACCAGTCGACCACGCAGCGGGAAGGCGTCCCCCTCCTGCAGAGCGACATGGACCGGTACCTGCTGCAGGACCGCGCTCCGAAACTGTTCCCCAGCTAGGCCGGCCGCCGCACGATCAGCTCGTTGCCGTCACAGGCCTCGCAGTTGCACATCGGCCACTCGAACCCGTCCCAGAACCACATCGAGGATGAGGTCGGACCGACGTAGATCTCCCATCCGCGGAACTCTTCGACGAGCTCCTTGACGAGCGATGTGCCGATGTACTGTCCCGTTCTTCGGAGCCCCGTCGGCACCTCGAGGTCTGATATCAGCACCGCAGGGACAGACCGGCCCGCGGTGTGGCTTCGGAAGTTGCGGACGAGCAGCAGGCGGGCGACCTCTTCGTCATCACGGCTGTACGAACGCCACTCATTCTCGGACGATGTCAGGTCGTCGGTCCACCAGCGCCACGGGAAGATGAATCTCGGGTCCTCGGCGAAGTCCGGGCGCTGGCGGCCACCACGCTCGAGGATCTCCGGTCGCTCCCACGTGATCAGCCCGCTCATGGCGTCGAGTCTCCCAGGGCCTCAGGTGCAACAGGGCCGATCGCCGCGTCGATGGCGTCTTCGTGATCGGGCGTGCGCCAACCGGTTCGTTCCCAGCCGCCGGCGGGGCTCCAGTGCAGCGCTCCACGGCGGGAGAGGGTGCTGGCGATCCACAGGTGCGTGATCGGAGCGGGCAGGTCGGGGTCAGGCAGCGGTGCCGGCGGGCGGCGCTCATGCTCGGGTCCGAGAAGCATCTCCCAGAGCTCATCGTCGACGTCGGGTCCGATGGGCTTCGGGAGTGCAGGGGCGTCGGGGTGCCAGTTGAGGGCGTCGTTGACGGCCCAGGCGCTGCCAAGCGTCGCCCAGATCAGTGCATGCCGCTCCGAGCCGCCATGGCGGTGCAGCTTCTCGGCGACGTCGGCCTCGCGCTCGAGGACACGGGAGATCCAGCCCGTGACGGTGACAGGGTCCTGCCAGTTGCTCCAGCCCTTGGTGCCGAACCCGATCAGTCCCGGTCGGTCTGGGTAGGCGGCGAGGTAGGCGACGCCGAGCGCGGCGAGCGCGGCGAGCCGGTGGGCATGGTCCGGGCCGGCCGCCCAGGTGTCTGCGGGGACCACACCGCCGATGAACTCGGACGGGGGAAGCTGCTGCAGGATCTCAGGGACACGCTGCCGGATGCTCTTGAGGTTGCTGCCGTGGTTGAGAGCGACGTACCAGCCGGGGGCGTCTGGGCCGATGGTGATCGTCTCGCCCTGCCGGTCGAGTGCGTCGCGGAGGCGGCGGTGCGGGACGTCGTTGTCGCTGACGACCTCGAGGGGCGCGTAGGACCCGTCTGTGAGGTGGATCAGGCCGTCGGGCTGCCCGGGTGCAGTGCCGTCGTCGCTGCGTTCGACGAGTGTGTCGAGGTGCTGCGCGACGATCGCTCGCGCCATCCGCTCGAGCAGACGTTCCTCGGGTCGTTTGTTGCTCATGGGGTCAAGCATCCGCTGAAGGTGCGTTCGACGGCCCGATGAGCCGCTATAGCCCGTCGCGGTGTCGCTGTTGGTGAGTAGGGTCCTGACGTGGCTGACTACTCCCCCGAGGATCTCCGCCGGCTCGACGTGCTCGGCCGGATCATTGCCGCTGCCGCCGAGCGGAGCCCGAACCCGCAGGCAAACGCATTTGATCTGCTCGGAGCTCAACCAGAGCACGCTGCCGTGGACGAGCTGAGAGAGCGCGTCCGGGAGCTTGAGGCCGCGGGCCATCTGAACGTCTACTGGCGCGGTACCGGTGCCTGGGATGCCCGTCCGACGGCACAGGGCCGGGATACGTGCGCCGCGCTGGAGACGGCGCGCAACAACGTGCGTGCTCGCCGGCGTCGGATGCGGGACGAGTACCTGGTGTGGGTCGTTGATCAGGACGACGCTGGCGCTTCACCGACGTCGGACGCCTTCCTGGCGACGGGCGCGACCTACTTGGGGATGTCGTACACGCAGGAGGACCTCGAGCAAACCGGGAAGTGGTTGCACGAGGGGCGTTTCATCAAGGGTCCGATGGCAAGCCAGCGCCCCGATCCGCTGCGGCCGTCACCTACCGCGAAGGGGCGGTGGATCGCCGAGGAAGGCAGGTCAGTGAACGAGCCAGTGAACGAGGAGACGTCTGGAGGGTCGACCGTCACCAACAACTTCCACGGACCGGCGAATGTGGCGCAGAACAGCCACGACGTGCACCAGACAATCAACATCGGTTGGCAGGACCAGGCCCGCGAGCTCGTCGACGAGATCTCGCGCCGGCTCCACGACGTCGAGAACGAGCAGGCTCGCACCGAGCTCGCCACGGCTGTCGCGGAACTGCGCGCCGAGGTCGATGGGCAGGCGCGTCCGCACGCGGTCCGCGGGATCGTGACGAAGCTGGGCCTGGCGATAACGACGGCGATGGCCGGTGAGCTCGGGTCAGAGCTCACGCAGCACGCATTCCAGCTGCTCGGCGCGCTACCCGCCTAGGCGGAACTCGAACGGCTTGTCTGCAGACACTGCCGCGGCGTAGTCGTCGAGGGCTTCCGGCGGGAACGTGATGCCCTTGGGCAACGCGTCTACGACGTCGGCGCGCACGACGTGGACAGGGAGTCCAGTGTGCGTCTCCCGGAAGCTGCGATCGGCTTCGTCGAGTTGGCGACCGATCCCCTGCATGAGCTTGCGGAGCTCCCGGTCGTTCACCGTTACCTTCACCCGAGGACGGGCCATGTCAGCTCCCGCTGCTCAGACGAGCTCGAGGGCGCCGGTGAGCTCGTCGACCGAGACCCGGAACACACGGGCGATCGTTTCCAGCTCCGCCGGCTTCCATCGCGTCTGACCACGCAGCCGATACCGAAGTGCGGGCGCCTCCAGCCCCAGGAGCCCCGCCAGAGCCCGCACGTCGCTCACTGGGGCGTCGGGAGCCTCCATGAGCCCTCTGATGCGGTCACCGGCTGTTCGACCCGTAGAGACGCGCTCAGAGGCGTCCTGGACGCGAGGTGGGTGGCCGGCCCGTCCGCGGGCGCGCTCGCGCTTCTGTCGGCGGTACTCGTCGACCTGCTCCTCGAGGAACAGCGGCGAGCGCTCCGTCTCCGGGTTCACGCGGGTAGGGAAGTCGCTATCGCGGACGGCGTAGGCCCAGACGGTCTCGATCGAGACGTTGAGAGCCTTCGCGATGTCGGCGTAGTTGAGCAGCTTCGTCATGGGGTCGGGCTCCTCTCGCTAGGACGAATGTACCTGTGCGGGGCTTCGTGGAGGGTGGGCTGTGCGTGTCGCGCGGGCTTTCTGGAGTATCGACGCTGGAGGGTGTGGCGGTGTGCTTGCTGCGGCTCATGACACCGGTTTGCAGCGGGATGACCGGGATTGGGATCTGGAGTCGAGGGGGCGGTCATGCCGTTGGTCGCGCTGTGGGGTGGCGAGCGCGTCGAGTCCTGGGCGCTGGATGATGGGGCGTGGGGTCGCGTGCGAGCGACGTACCGAGACCGCGGTCTGGTGATGGCGTGCGGTGAGTCGGGGGTGCCCGTGGAGCGGGCCGGTACTCGGTACTTCCGCCACAAGGCGATCTGTGACCTCCACGAGGGCGGTCCGGAGTCCCGCGAGCACCTGGCCGCGAAAGCGCTCGTTGCGGAGGTTGCTCGGGAGCACGGGTGGGAGGCCATCGTCGAAGCGCCGGCGCCGGACCGCTCGTGGATCGCAGATGTGCTCGTGTCGAAGCCGGGTGTGCCCTCGGTGGCGATCGAGGTGCAGTGGGCGGCCCAGACGGCGGAGGAGTTCGCTCGTCGAACGGCGCGGTACGAGGGTGCCGGCGTGCGGTGCGTGTGGTTGGTCGGGCCGAAGAACCAGGGCCGGGGCCTGTGGAACCTCCGCGGCTCCGCGGACGCGCTGCAGATGGACATGCCTGTTGGGCTGGCCCAGGGCCGCACGTTCATTCCGATGCGTACGGCGCTTGCCCGGTGGTTTCGGCGTGAGATCCGGCCGCGATACGAGGCGTTGGTCGAGGCGCTCGAGATCGTCACGGCGATGTCGAAGTGCCACAACGAGCGCTGCGGCGCGTGGTTCTCGTTCTGGTGGCTCGGCGGCGTGCAGTTGCAGACCCGATGCGGCCAGATCGGGACGGTGTCGTTCGGTTCGAGGTACCCGACCTGGGTGCGGGACCGACCCGAGGCGGTCTTCCAGACGGAGGTGCGGAAGGCGTTGGCTGCGAGCTCGCTCCCACCGGCGACGGAGTACCGGTCGGCGCACAGCAAGACGACGAACACCAGCTACACCGCGCAGCACTGCCCCCGCTGCGGATGGCACCTGGGCGATGGGTTCATTGTCACGAAGTACCGCAACTGGTCCTCGTACGCGGTCCCCGTGCCGCTGACCCGGATTCCGCTCGATCCCAGAGTGACCGCTGTCGAGCACGTGTGCGTCGACGTCGGGAAAGGACGGTGCTCACCGCCAGCGGTGGAGGGAGCTGCGTACCCCTCGGAGCGGAACGAGTCCGGCGACGTGGTCTGGTTCAACACGTTCGACACGGAGGCGGGACCGATCGACGCCGAGCAGCTTCCTCAGAACCGGCGAGGAGCGTCGACGTCCGCTTCGAGGTCGTCGACGTAGACCTCGACGTCGTGGTGGGTGAAGACGTGCGTGTGGCGCACCTCGTAGCCGCGGCCGGCCCAGCTGTTGAGATCCGAGAGGCGCTGGGCGAGCTTGTTGGTGCGGGCGTAGTTGTGGCTCGGGGAGTCGTCGTGCGGGACGACGGTCTGGAGCGACTCGTAGCGCTTGGTCACTGCGGTGATCCTTCGGTGCTCATGGGGCGCACACGTGCCACTGGTTGCGGGGGAACTCGCGCAGTTCGCCGTCGATCTCGAGCGTGATGCCCTCACGGTTCCGGCGGCGGTACCTGCCGCGGACGAGGTCGTGGGACCAGCCGTCCTCCGAGTGCCACCAGCGCACGAGCTCGACCGGTTTGCCGCGCTTGAGGGTGACCGGTTCGAACTCGACGATCGGTTCAACCTCGGTGGCGGGTCGGGTCGCGGCGATGGTGCTCATGCGCTGAGTGCGGCGATCTTGTCCGGGCGGAAGCCAGACCAGTGGTCGTCGTCGGTGACGACGACGGGCGCCTGCAGGTAGCCGAGGCTCTTGACGTGCTCGAGCGCGCTCTCGTCGGCGGAGACGTCGTGCACCTCGTACGGGATGCCCTTGCTGTCGAGCGCCCGGTACGTCGCGGTGCACTGCACGCAGGACGGCTTGGTGTACACGGTGACGGTCATGAGTGGGTCCTTCCGGTCAGGCCGCTGTGAGCGTCGCCTCGAGGCGGTGCCGCCAGCTGGCGATGGTCATGTCGAGGACGGCGGCGTGAGCGAGGCCGGTCTCGGTGCTGGTGTCGGTGGTGTCGCGGTCCTGCTCGTAGCCGTTGATGGTCCGGGTCAGGTACGCGATCGAGCGGTCCCGCTCGGTTGGCGTGATGGGTGCTGGGGTCGTGGGCATGGGTCACTCACTGGTCTTTCGTCTCGTGGTGGTTGACGGGGAGCTCTGCACGGTGGCGTGCAGCCCCGGCGGCGAGGAAGCCCAGGAGCAGGCTCGCTTCGCCGATGAGGAGCAGGGCATTCCGCGCCGCGGGGTCGAGATCGGAGCCGAGCACGCCGGCGAGGGCGAAGCCGGCACCGGCAACGAGGAGCATCGCGTCGAGAACGCGTTGCCGACGCTCCTGCTGGCGGGTGACGAGTCGGTGTACGGGTGACCAGCTGGTTCCCCACCGGCGCCAGACGGCGCCGTTGATGCGCATCACGGTGCCGGGTGTCGTCGCTCGAGGAAGCGGCAGTTGCCGGGGCATTCCCTCGTACGGGTCGATGACGCCGCCGGCGAGGATCTCAGCTGCGGAACTCAGCGGCTCAGGGATCGTGGTGGGCTCGGCGCCCGCCTTCGCCGCCGGTGCGCCGGCGCGGTCGATGACGGTCCTCCCTGCACTGATCAGGCCGTCGCGATCACTCTCGATGAGGAGCTGCCACCAGATGGCGGCTGCGACACCTCCGATGAACACGGGGATGCCGAAGTTGCCGTAGCCGAGCCAGGGCAGATCCGGGACCACGAAGAGCCAGGCGACCGCCGTGCTTGCCATCGCGACGAGGGCGAGGAAGCGCATTCGGCGGTAGGCGAGCTCTGCGCGCGGGACGAGTGTGACCTGTCGCCAGCGGGCACCCACGGGATCGCTGTGGACGCGGAGCCAGGTGCGCCCGCCAGAGGTGCGGACGAGCGTGCTGGGCTTGACCTCGGTCGGCGACGGAAGCTCGGCGGCTTCGGCCTCGCTGTCGACTGCGGCGAGCGCGCGGGCGGCGCCGTAGATGTATTCGGTCACTGGAGCACTCCTTCCTCGGTGAGGGTGAACAGCGGCGGTTCGACGTTGGCCGGCTTCCCGGTCTCGAGGTCGAACCAGCCGTAGCTGCAGCACGTGGTGCAGGCGACGGCGGCGGGTTCGTTGGCTGCGAGCTCGTCGTCGAGGTAGCCGGTGCCGGCGCAGGAGGGGCAGCGGACGTACTTCACCGGGTCGCCTCCGCGGTGTGCAGGGCTCGGGCGCGCATGACACCGACCCGGGTGGCGTGCTGCTCCCGCCAGGGCGCCCAGGAGTGGTCGCTGAGGATGTGCGCTTCCCACTCGAGCGAGTCCGGCTTGGGCTGCACGGTGGCGTGCTCGCCGGTGCGTGTCTTGTGGTCGGGGCAGAAGTACAGCCCGCAGCCGTCGCGTTCCTGCCAGACCTCCTCGGCGTCGGGTTCGTCGTCGAAGTGGGCGTAGGAGATCTCCTCGCCGTCGAGCATGAGGACGTAGTCGCCGTGGTCCTCGCACTTGTAGGCGAGGCCTCGGTCGATCCGGGTGTCGCAGCCGTCCCAGTCGCACTCTGCGGGGACGGCGTACCCGGCCCAGCGCCAGCTGTGGTCGGGGTCTTCGTAGACCTGGTACCCCATGTCGATCCTTCCGTTCGTCGGTGCGAGCCGAGTTGCTTCCTCTACTGGTTAGAGGTGCCTTTCGTCGCGGCCACCGGGACAAATCCGTCCGGGGCGCTCACGCGGCGACCGCGTAGGTCGCGTCGATCGACGCGGCGCCGGCGGCGATGAGATCCCTGGCTGCTGGCGGTGTGACGGCGTTGCCGGCGGCCTTGACGAGATCGCGGTTCGATACCGGCCTTGACCGGTCCGGCGGCTGCCAGAGGTAGTCGGCCGGGAACGCCATGCCGGCGGCGACCTCGTGCGGCTGGAACATCCGGAACAGCACTTCCGGGACGAGCTCCTCGGCCTGCTGGAGATCGCGAGGGGTGAGCTGGCGGTGTGAGGGCTGTTGCAGGACCGCCTGGTGCCCTGCGGTGGTCAGGGTGCGCAGCGACTCGAGGGGCGACGTCGTCATGGATGCGCCCCCGGTGTTCATCCGGTGGACGAGGGCGTGCTGAGCGCCGTCGGCGACGATCGTGCGCAGCGGATCGGTGTGCGGATCGAGGTTCCGGTCCGCGCGATCGCGGAACTGCGTCACGAACGGCTGCAGCAGCGCCTGGCCGCCGCCCGTGGCGGTCGTCGCGGTCGGCATCGGTTCGGAGACGGAGTGCGCGCGGTTGGTGTGCTGGTTCGTCATCACGAGGCCGTGGTGGTTCCCGCCAGCTGTGAACGTCCCGGCGGGCTCCATGATGGTGCGCGCCGTCGACGTGCCGTACATCTCAGCGACGAACGGCACGTGCGCGAGGGCCGTCTCGGCCCGCGTCGTCTGCGTCCGCAGCGGAGCAGCGGTCGGGAGCGCGTCCTTCCCGTCTCTGCCCTCGACCGGGACTGCGAGCGCTTTCGAGTTCGTCGTGTGGAGCGCCCGGAGCGGTTCCTCGACCGGCCACACGCGGTGGTAGCCGTCGAGCTGTCCGTGCTGGCGGTGGTGCGGGTCGGTCGCGTCGTACGTGTTGCCGGCGGCCTCGAGTGTCAGCGGTCCCCAGTAGCGGGCGATGCCCGCGGCGATGCGGGCGCGGGTCTTCGGCTTGAGGCGGTCGCCGACCCGCTCCCCCGGAATGCTCCAGTCGATCGCCGCGGCGGCGGGCAGCCAGCCCGGTTCGACGACCTGCCCGCAGCGGGAGCAGCAGTACACGTACGCCTGCCGGTAGCGGCCGACGGTGCGGCGGCCCTTGAACGACTGCACGGACTCCACCACGGCGTCGCAGCGGTCACACCAGGCCTTCGGCCGGAGGACGCGATCGATGTCAGGCGCCGGAGCGTTCTCGGGCCACGCGACGACGTAGATCCGATCGCGGGACTGCGGGGCGGGGGCGCCGTACGCCTGGGCGTGCATCGAGTTCAGCGACACAACGCGGAACCGGTACCCGAGCGCGCGGAGCTCGGAGCGCCAGATGTCCCACGCGGTGCGGTACTTCGCCTGCGTGGCGATGTCGACGACGTTCTCGACGATCACGAGGCGGTACCGGTGGTACTCGATGAACCGGAGCACGTCGAACATCAGCAGCCGGGACCGGTTCTTCGCCTCGTCCGACAACGGGTCCTCGAACAGCCCTTCCTCGATCGCGGGCAGCTTCGACCCGTTCGCCTGCGACCACTTCGTGCACTCCGGCGACGCCCACAGGATGTCCGTCCGCGGAAAGAACGAGGGCCGCTCCTGGTGCAGGTCGACCACGGCGTGGTCCGTCTTCGGGTGGTTCAGGGCGTGGATGTCGCACACGAGCTGCCAGTGGTTCGCGGCGATCCGGACGTCGATACCCGGCACCTGCAGTGCGCCGGTCGACGAGCCACCCGCGCCGGCGAAGAGGTCCGTGAGGGTCAGCATGCGCGGGTCCGCCCGCCGTCGAGGTTGTGCCGGCGCAGTTCGTCCAAGCCATCCAGGACGGCGAGCGTGAGGACGGCGACGAGGACGGCTGCACCGGTCACCATGAAGGCGATGCGTCCAACGACGTCGACCAGGGCGGCGCCGTGTCCGGCGTGCTCCGGAAGGAGGCCGAGCGCCCGAGCGAGCCGTGACGTCTCAACTGCGCTCGGCACCGCCCCCAGCACGACGAGGAGCGCTCCGCCGGCGAGGTAGCACCACAGGCGCACACTCGGAAGGGCGAGCATCAGCGCAGCTCGGATCTGACGGCCGCGCATCACGCGTCGCTCCTGGGGTCCCGGAAGACCCGGGCCGTATTCCGGACCCTGCTGCTGACGCGGTAGCCGGCCGCCGGTTCGGTGGCGATCGCGAGAACGTGCACGGCTGCAGCGCGGCCGATCTGCACGAGCTCGTCGAGCCGCTCGAGGAGCAGCCGCCGTTCGGACTCGGGAAGAGCAGGCGGGGTGCTCAGCAGCGGTCCGAGGTCGATGACGACGTACAGGCGCCGGGCCTGCACGGAGGTGAGGGCGGTCGAGTAGCGGCGTGCGACTTCCCCGAGGGTTCGCTCGAGCAGCTCGTCCCAGTCGGCGGGGTCAGTGGTGGTGGTGATGCGGGGGCCGGTGAGACGGGCGGGGAGGTCGGCGAGTACGACGATGTCGGCGCCCGGCGCGTTGGCGAAGCACCAGCCCACAGCTTCGTTGCCGGCGTCGGCGCCGAGAATCAGTGCGTGGCCGTCGCGTTCGGGGATGAAGTCGCTGAGGCCTGCTGGTTCTGAGGGTGTCCGGGTCATGGCTGGTCCGTTCACTTGCAGGTGTTGAGGGTGCGGTCGATGGCGGCGCGGTCGGCCGAGTCGAGGGTGAGGTCGTAGCGGTGCACGACGTAGGTGAAGCGGGTGACGTACGTGCACGCGTATGACGCTGCTGGCGGGAGCCAGGTCGCCGGGCCCTGGTCGGACTTGGACTCGTTGCTCGGGCCGTCGACGGCGGTGAGGTTGTTGAGGTCGGTGGCGAGCTGCTCGCGCCGCTGCTCGGTCCACGTCGATGCGCCGTGTTGGTAGGCCCAGGACAGCGGCACCATGTGGTCGATCTGCACGGCGGTGCTCGTCGTTGAGCCGCGCGTGAAGGAGATCTCGTGGCCGGTGTACGGGTCGGCGAGGGTGCCGCTGAGGACGACGCAGTCGTGAGTGCCGGGCTTGTAGGTGACGGCGGTGAGATCGCGGGCGAGAACGTCGTTGCGTTGATCGCAGCCGTTGCGGTCGGTGTCTGCCCAAGCCGGGCCGAACGAGTCCCGCTCGTACGTCGTGGTGGGTGCCGCGGCCGTGGCCGGGATCTCGGCGAGGAGCTTGCGGACGGCGGTGGTGTTGATGGTGGCGCCGTTGACGAGACCGTCGTGACGCAGCTGGTCAGTGATCCCAGGAGCGGCGCTGACGGAAAGGCTGCCGGCGGGTGTGTGCCCGGGGGCGTAGTGGACGCCGGCGAGGAGTGCGACGGCGATGCCCGCGGCGGCGAGTCCGCTCCAGAGGTTCCGGCGGCGGCTCACGCGTGTGCTCCAGAACGTTCGGCGGCGGCCCAGGCGGCGACGTCGCTCCACTGGGGCCGGCGGGCCGGGGAGTGGATGTCGGAGTTGTGCAGCGCGGCAGCACGCTCGGCTGCCTCGTAGGTGGTGGCGTCCTCACGGGTGGGGTTCCACTGGCAGGTGGTGCAGCGGGCGACCCACAGGCTGCCGATGGGGACCACTGTGCCGATCGGGGTGGTGTCGACGAGCTGGCCGTACTCGAGCACGTTGATGTCGGCGAACTCGGCCGGCGTGGGATCGGACAGGTCCGGGTACCGGTTGGCGGGGGCGTCCTCGAGGAGAGTGGCGTACGCCTCGGCGAACTTGTCGGAGAGGGCGGCGTCGGCGCCGTGGCTGGTGGCCCAGAAGATCGCACGGCGGTAGTGAGAGACGAAGTTGGTCATGGTGTTCACGCGGTCCTCTGCTGCTTGGAGGGGCGCCCGGTCACGTTCTTCGGCAGGCCGAGCTTGATGTGGCGGAGTCGGAACGCCGTGTGCTCGCTGCAGCGGAGTTCTGCGGCGATCTCGACGTCGTTGAGACCGTTTCCGTGGAGGCGACGCACGTCGTCATCGGTGACGGAGTGGAGGGCGACCACGGGCGTGGGTGCTTCGGCCGCGGCAGGCTCGTCGTCGGGGACGGCTGGAGTCGGGATCTCGATCGGTGCCGGCGGCGCTGGACGGACCGGCGCGGGGGTGGCGGCGTCGATCGCCGCGGCGCCGGCGACGTTGAGGATGTGCACGGCGGCGGCGCGCAGGAGCGCGGCGACCGTGGTGCCGTTCGCGGTGGCGTAGGCGTCGAGTGCCATCCAGTGGGTGCGCGGGAGGTCGGTGTGCACGGGGATGTCGAAGCCGAAATCCACGTCGTCGGGGCGGTTCATGCGATGGCCTCCAGTCGGTTCCGGGGCTGCCGGTGGGTCCTGCTGCGGTGAGCGCTGTCGAGCTGCTCGAAGTGGGCGGCGGTGTCCTCGATGGACAGGCCGAAGATCTTCGCGATCTGCTCCGTCGTGTAGCCGGAGAGGCGGTGGGCGAGCATCTGCATCGAGTCGCCGCCGGTGAGGGTGTCGAGGGTGCGGTGCACGACAGGTACGACGGGCACGAGCGGGGTCCGGCGGGGCGTGTGGATCGCTTTGTCGACGAGGGTCTCGACCAGGGCGCTCGGCGCGGCCGGCTCGGCGCGCATGCGCCCCATCACGGTCAGCTGCACGAGCGTCGCGGCGGGCACGTGGATCACGAGCGGCACCAGGTCGGTGGGTTCGATCTGCATGGTGGCTCCCTTCGGGCGTCTCTACCTGTTAGAGGTGCCGTGATCAGCCCGAACCGGGACAAAATCGACGGCCGTGGGGTCGGAGAGGGAGTCCGGGTCGAAGCGGAGCACCCACACGACCCGGATGAGCTCGTGCATCGAGAGCGAGTGCCCCTGGGTGAGCAGGACCGCGGCGACGGCTTCGGCGGTGGCAGGGGCGTCCGGGGCCGTTTCCCAGACTCGGCGAGCCCACTCGATCGGGCCAGCCATCGGGATGACGAAGTCGGGGTGCGCCGAGGTGGTGCGGGTCTGGCCGTCGCGGTAGCGGATCTCCAGGCGGGGCCACAGCTCGGCCGGCGTCACCGTGACGACCACGCCGCTGTAGTCGAGCACCGTCGCCCCACGCTCGTTCATGTACATGCCGGCTACACGTTGGCCGGGTTCGAATGCTGTCCTCATGTCAACCAGGTTAGGTAACCGGGTTGGGTCTGTCAACCATGTTTATCAACCGGGTTGTGTTTGGCGTGTCACCGGGTTGGGTAACTGGGTGGACCTAGAGTGCTGGCATGACCTCTCAGGACGACGCCCGCGATCAGCTCAAGGACATCGCCGACGACATCGAGCGGCTCCGGCAGGAGCTCGACGTCGTGATCTCGCGGCGCTACGACGCAGTCGAGGCCGCTCGAGCGGCGGGCATCACCTGGCGTGAAGCGGCGACGATCCTCAAGATGACGGAGACCGGGCTGATGAAGACCCAGGCCGCGACCCGAGGACGAACGAAGAACTGACCTACACCGCGGTGTCCGCGTCGTCGCGCTCCGCGCCGGCGCCGCTTCCGTGCGTGTCGCGGGCGAGGATGCGGAAGACCAGCAGCGCACGGGTCCCGACGGGGCCGGGCACGAAGATCCAGATGGCGCCGGCGACGACAGTTGCGGCGAAGTAGAGCTCTACGGCGGTCATGGTGACTCCTGGTGGTTGCACGAACGTCGGCCGAAGGTGGGCGACGTGCCGAGACATGCGGCGAAACGCGCGCCTCATCGGGAGTAGGTGCCGCCAGGGCTCCGAATCGGACATCCCGCCCTAGATCGCCCCTCACACTCGGGGTGGTGGGATCTCGCACGGCTCGCCAGAATCGTGCGGACGCATCGAATTACGGCGGTGCGGGGGAATCTGGGGTGGAGGCCGTGATGCCGCTTCACAAGGCCGCGGAAGAGATGCGCAACCTGTACGCGAACGAGATCGCGCGCGCCGTGCACGCGGGGCAGCAGCCGTCCCCGCTGCAAGTGGAGTCGTGGGCGAAGTACGACCGCGCGCTGCGCGACGGCGACCCCGGTGCGGCGTTCTCCGCGCGCGGCGAGCACTCACCGCGGAAGGCGTCTACCGATCGCGCCCCGCACGTGTGACAGCCCCTCGCCAGACCCACACCCGGTACCGCGACCCGTCGCGACGAGTCACCTCGACCTGCACGGCGCGATCGGTGAAAGCGACCACGACGGCACGTTCCTGAACTCGGGTCTCGACGAACCGGAGCCACACGTCGACTGTGTCGCCGCCGTCGACGTCGACCACGGGCGCCGGTCCGATCTCCTCCGGGGACAGCGAGACGGGCGAGGCTCGGGTCAGGAACTCGTTGATCGCAGCACGCGACACATCTGTGCCGTACCGACGGTTCTTACCCATGCCCGTCATGATCCCACGTAATCGAACATACGTTCGAACAGATGGCAGACTGGGCGCATGGCTGACGCGTTCCTCGACCGCGACCGTCCCGCCGCCGGCAGGGACGGTCGACGGTATGTCTGGCACCCGCCCGAGCACCCCGACGTGACGCTCTACACGCCCGAGCAGGCCCCGGAAGCGGACCGAGCAGATGCAACGGCGTTCGAGCAGCCGATGCCGGTGTGGGTCGAGCTCGACTACCTCGAGATCGGTCACCTCCGGACGCACGGCTTCGCCGTCGCGGCCTCCGACCAGGCGGTGCTCGTCGACACGACCTGGCAGGGACGGCTGCAGAAGGTGTGGGTGCCCCGTCCGCTCGTGACGCATCGGAAGCTCCGGCCGCGCGGTCGCGTCGACGCGGAGCTTGACCAGATCGGGCGCGACGTCGGCGGGCAGCGATCACGCTGACACCCTCCCTGACGGCGAGTGCTCGGCGCGTGAGCTGGCACGATGCCGGGATGGATCTCGATGCGCTCAACGCCCTGGAGCCGGACGACCGGCGAACGTTCCTCCTCGGGCGGCTCGTGGCCGAGACGACGAGCATGGATGCGGCGCTGCGGTTCCTCCACGCCGCGCTGGACGGACAGACCGCCGTTGACGCGTTCCGGGACGCCCCTGACTTCTTCCAGCAGAACGCCGAGAAGTGCGCTCGGAAGGTCGCGACGACGGAGCGACTGACCGACGAGGAGCGCCCGAAGATCCTGGCGACGCTCGACGCCGCGCGCGCCGTGTACGAGCGGCGGAACCGGTTCGTGCATGACCTACTCCGGGACGACTTGTTCTCGAAGGAGTGGGAGCTGATGCGACTGAACCGGAAGGGCGAGGAGTTCACCACGACGAGCGCCGACGCCATGATCGCGCTGGTCCGCGAGCTGGTCGGCGTGACGTACCGGCTCCGCGGCGCCGCGATCTACGTGCTGCAAGGAGGGTGGGCACTTTGGGCGTTCGGCGCCGTGGAGGGCCAGTGGGACGGCAGCGCTGACGCTAGCCGTTGAGGCGAGCCGCATGGTCGGCACTGACGGCTAAATCATTGATCGTTCACAACGGCGATCGAGACAGAACGCTCCGTGTCGGCTTTAAAGAAAATACGCGTTAGCGCACTACGCCTCTTCACCAATCTGGAACCACTCCGTGCAACTGCCTTGTTGCCAAGGGGAGGATCAAGCAGGGCGCGAAGGCGTAGCTGGATATCCGCGTCGAGAACCGAATCGGACGGCATTGAGTCGATCGCCTGCCGAAACATAGCGTTCGTGTCTTCTTTGCGGGCGACAAGGCCTGCGTTCTCCAGCTCCTTCGCTCGAGCCTCCGCACGCTTCAAGTTGCCGCTATACCACTCGGTTCGCACCTTCGCGTAGGCGTACATCAGACCAATTATGGCCCCGGCGCATTTAGCCACCAGTAGGATATCCCCAACTATCTCTGCATCGATAGATAGCGGGCTCCCATACCTCACCGACCGCAGGCGCAACGACGATGAAGTTGACCCCTCCACGTACCTCGTTAATGCGTAATCAAAGACGGGCTCGCTCAGGTAAACAAGAAGATCAGCAAGCTCAACGAACTCACGCAAATCAGCTTGAAGTTCATCGAATGAAACACCAGTTGGTGCATCAAATTCGAAACGAACAAGCGGGATACGCACCCGCACGTCTGACATTGACATGGCTGCAGCCTAAGGGGATGCGGAAGCCTTCGGGCATGTTCGGGCCTCGAGGGGTGAACAGCTCGAGCACGCCGCCACGGGTGGTCACTGCAGGGCGCCGCCGGCCTGCTGCAGCGCGATCGTCGTGACCAGGATGACGAGTGCGGCGATCGCGATCGCGGGGCCGTGTGCTCGAGGCCGCTTGCCGTGGCCGGCAGCGGCGAGGACCGCCCGCCAGAGTCCTCCGAGGAGGATGGCGATCGGGATCAGGTAGAGGGCCAGGGGGCCGGCGTAGATCGCGGCGGTGATGCTCAGCGCGGCGGCGAACTTCGCGTCGCCCAGCCCGAACATGCCGGCGAGGCCGAGGGCAATGTAGAACGCGGCGACGATGCTGCCGACGATGACCGGCCAGAACACGCGCCAGGGGTCCGCGGTCGCGTAGGCGATGGCGAAGGCCTGGACGGCCCCGGCGGCGGCGATCGGGGCTACCCACCGGTTGGGCAGCTTCCGGACACGCAGGTCGATCGTGACGGGCGCGATCGCGCCGGCGGTGAGCAGCGCGGTGAGGACCCACGCGTAGGCCGCCGTGCCGAGGACCGGGTGCAACGCGATCGCGAGCAGTGCACTACCGCCCGCGGCCGCGATGCTCGCGGCGAGCGTGGTCGAGATCCGGAGTCGCTGAGCGTCCGGGGCCACGTCGATCATCGGGTTGCGGCGTCGACGAGCTCTGCGGTCTCTTCGTCGAGTTCGTAGTCCGGGTCACCGCCGCCGACGCGGGCGTACATCTCGTCGACGATGCGGTTGATCTCGTCGACGTCGCGGTCCTGCATCGCGGCGCGCAGTTCGGTGCGCCAGCCGGCCTCGTTGAGCGGTTCGACGGCCTTGGCGATGCCGGCGGCGTAGCGGGCCTGGTTGACGTCGCGGATCTCGAGTGCGCGGCGTGCGAGCTCGTCTGCGGCGTCCATGACCGCGGCGATCATCTCCTCCTGCAGGACGGAGATCCACGCCCACCATCCGCGACGGGTGCTGATGCCGGCGAACGGGGTGCCGCGGACGAGCTTGATCGCGGCGACGAGGTTCTCGTTGCTGGTGCGGGCGAGGTCGTCGCCGATGAGTCGGCGGAAGTCGTGCCAGTCGGTCCCGATGGCGGGGTGGAGCTGGTAGCCCTCCTGGTTCTTGTTCTCGGGGAACAAGGGGGTGCCGTCGGGGTCGGCGCCGAGCGCCTGGCGGACGAGGCGGACGAGCTTGCGCTGGCTGTCCTTCGCGTTGACGGTGTCGGGCCAGAACGCCTGCTGCAGCATCGTCCCGTTCACGGGGGCGGACAGGCTGAGGTAGGTCAGCAGCTCGGCGCCGCGGCCGGGCAGCCGGTCCGGGTCGGCCAGGTGCAGCACGTCAACGGGGCCGAGCATCCGCACGTAGGGGGCGGGCCAGTCCGGCGCGGTGACGGGTTCGGCCGCCGCTGGGACATCCGGAGCCGCGTGTGAGACATCGATCGGGGCCGCTGTGACATCGTCGGCCGGTTCTGCGACACCGACGGGCTCCGCGGGGGCGGTTTCGGCGTCCTCGGATGCCGTAGCTGGCTGCTCCGCCTCGGCGGACGCGTCGACGGCGGCGGTGACGCCGTGTGTGGCGCTCTCCGGGCTCGGGGCAGCTGTGACGTCCAATAGGTCGGCCTGCTGCTCGTCGTCCGCGAGAGCGCCGACTGTGGCCGCTGCTGCCTGCTGTGGGGCATCGACGGTGACGATCGGGGCGGTGTTGGGTGCCGCGACGCTGTCCTGCTCGGTTGTGGCGAAGAGCTCCTGCACGAGCTCGAGCTCGCGCCCCTGGAGCACCTGGGGTGTGAAGGGCAACGGCGGCATGACGTCGCCGGGTGAGACGAGCTCGGCGCTCGTCGCTGACGAGATCCGGACGATCGAGCCGGCGCCGAGCGTCTCGCCGTTGGCGATGGTGGCGATGCCGAGGCGCGGGACGCGTTCGACGAGCTCCTGCAGCTCGCGCTGCACGGCTTCGTCGGGGAGTTGGCCGAGGATGACGACGTGCGGCGCCCAGGACTCGGCATCGGTGGCTCGGGTGCGGGCGCTGTGGACGCCGTCGACGCCGTAGCTGTCGAAGGAGGCTTCGCGGCCGGCGAGGCTGGTGCGGAGGTTCCGGACCAGGGCCGCGGTGTCGTCGACGTGCTGGACGCGGAACCGGTCGAGATCTCGGGCGAGCCCGCGCGGCATACCCACGAGGGTGACCTCGATCTGTTCGGACCAGGGGTTCTCGGCGAGCTCGACGGCGATCGCGTTGAGGACGCCGCGGGCGGTGTCTTCGTCGCCGACGACGTTGAGGGAGCCGATCTGCTCGAGGTCGAGCATGAGCACGCCGCCGTGGTCGTCGACGCCGATCGTCGCGAGCGCGGGGTACGGGGAGACGGACTCTCGTGCGGGCGTGGTCGCCGTCCCGGGGAGGACGACCCATGCGGTGCGGTCGGCAGAGGCGGCCACGAACGGTGCGGGCAGGTCGGCGGGCTCGCTGAGGTAGAGCGCGATTTCCTGGTCCTCGAGGCGGAGGGCGAACAGCTCTGGCAGGACGGCGCCGGTGTCTTCGGCCCAGATCTGCAGGCTGCGGAGCGCGTTGTCGATGTCCTGCAGGCCGAGCGGGTTCTCGATCATCCGCAGCTCGAGCTCGAGGTTCGCGGCGTCCGGCTCGGGCATCGCGATCCGGGTGCCCGGGCGGCGCTTGCGACGCTGCTTGAGGCGCCGCGCCGCCAGTGCGCTGAGGAGGCCCGCGGCGAGGACGCTGGCGATGCCACCGGTGGTCGCGAGGGGGATGTTGATGTCGTCGTCGTTGTCGACCGAGGCGGTGTCGGCGTGCTGCGAGGCCGCGCCGCCGGTGTTGCTGTTCGCGGTCGGTGCGGCGGTGGACGACGCGCTCGGCGTGGCTGTGGGCGTCGTCGAGGCGGATGCGGAGGCGCTCGGTGTTGTCGAGGCCGACGGGTTCGGCGCAGCGGGAGCGCCGGCATCGGTGTCGGTGTCGGCTCCGGCGTTACTCGAGGATGCGCTCGAGGACGGCGACGGTGCGGGGGCGGCGGGCTGCGGCGCGGGAGCAGGCGTCTGGGTGACGGCGACGTTGGGGACGGTGAGGTTCCACCCGGGCCGGAGGAGGTTCGGGTTGGTGAGGTGCTGCCCGTCCGGCTGCACGGTTGCGGTGGAGGCGTTGAAGATGTCGAGATCCCGGGTGCCGTCGCCGTAGTACTGCTCGGCGATGCTCCAGAGGTTGTCGCCGGGCACCACGGTGTGCTGGACGGTCTTGGTGGTCACGGTCGAGGCCGTCTGGCGCGTCCGACCGGGCGAGGACGAACCGCCGATGACCCGGTTCCTGGCCGAACAGCTCTCGACCGCGCACTGGTTCGACC
>NZ_QKTC01000034.1:0-23875 GCF_003234435.1 Curtobacterium sp. MCLR17_044
GCCGGGCGGCGGGGCCGGGCGGGCGCGCGGCGGCAGGCGGCGAGCGGGCGAAATACCGATTCCTGGCGTCGAGCATCCGGGTGGCTCTACCGTCGCGGGATGGCACACCGGAGCGACACCTGGCCCACGCACGAACGCAGCGAGCGACCGTGGCGGAGCGCCGTCCGCGGGTGCCGTGACGACCGGCTGGTGACCACCGTGCGGGAGTCGCTGCCCCCGTCCATCGCGAGGGCTCGGTGGACGCCCGACGACGACACCGTCGCGCTGCTCGACCGGAGCGCCACGGCCCTGCGCGCCCTCGACATCCACCACGGCTCCCGGCTCGCGCCGCTCGGGTCCGTGCTCGGCCGGACCGAAGCCGTCGCGTCGTCGCGGATCGAGGACGAGTCCGCGACGATCGACGACCTGGCGCGGGCACTCGTCGGCATCCGCGCGAAGGCGGGGGCGACCGCGGTCGTCCGGGCCGGCGGCGCCGTCGAGCACCTGGTGTCCGGAGCCGACTCGGGCACCGTCACCGAGGCCTCCCTGCTCGAGGCACACCGCCTGCTGATGCGCGACGACCCGGTGGACGGACGGCACGCCGGCCGGTACCGCGACGTGCAGAACTGGATCGGCGGCGGTGCCACGCCCCGCGACGCCGTGTACGTGCCACCACCGCCCGAGCTCGTGGCACCGCTGATGGCCGACCTGTTCGCGTTCGTGCACCGTGTGGACCTGCACCCGATCGCCCAGGCCGCGATCACCCACGCCCAGTTCGAGTCGATCCACCCGTTCACCGACGGCAACGGTCGGATCGGGCGCGCGCTGATCGGTGCCGTGCTCCGGCGTCGCGGGGTGACGACCACGGTCACGGCACCGGTGGCCACCGCGCTCGCGGCGGATCGGCGGCGGTACTTCCGGCACCTCGAGCAGTACCGCGACGGCAAGGTCACCGGGTTCGTGGTCGACCTGGCCCTGGCGATCGGGACGGTGTGCGACGAGGCGACGCTGAGCGCTCTGCTGCTCGCCGAGCACGACGCCGATCGGTCCGTCGGCCCCTGCGCCTCGGGCCCGCACGCCGCCGTCGGCCGTGCGCTCGCCGACGACCCCGTCCTGACCGAAGCGCACCTGGACACCCTGCTCACCACCGACGAGGTCGAGCGCGTCACCCACGACCTGGTGCTGGCGGGAGTGCTCCGTCCGGTCACCGATCGTCTCCGAGACCGGGCGTGGGTCGCACCGGCCGTGGTCGACGAGCTCGAGGCGTTCGAGCAGCGGGTGCAGGCGGCGGTGGGCGGGCGCGAGCGCACGGCGGCCTGACCGGGGGTGCGGGCGAATAGGGTGGGACGGTGAGCAACGAGCACACCGCATCCACCCCGCCCAGCGCCGCCAAGCGGCCCGTGACACGGACCCACCACGGCATCGACTTCGTCGACGACTACGAGTGGCTGCGGGACAAGGAATCCCCCGACACCCTGGCGTACCTCGAAGCCGAGAACGCCCACACCGACGCCGCGACCGCGCACCTCGCGCCGCTGCGGGACCGCATCTTCGCCGAGGTGAAGAGCCGCGTGCAGGAGACCGACCTCTCCGTGCCGGTCCGCATGGGCGACTGGTGGTACTTCACCCGCACCGCCGAGGGCAGCCAGTACGGCGTGCACTGCCGCGTGCCCGTCGCCGGCCCCGACGACTGGACGCCGCCCGCCGTCGTCGAGGGCGAGTCGACGCTCCCCGGCGAGCAGGTGGTCCTCGACGGCAACGCGCTGGCCGACGGCCACGAGTTCTTCTCCCTCGGCACCTACGACATCAGCGACGACGGCACCCGCCTGGTCTACGGCATCGACGTCGAGGGCGACGAGCGGTACACCCTGCACGTGCGCGACCTGGCCTCGGGGACCGACCTCGGCGACGCCATCCCGAACACGGGCGCCGGCGCCACGTTCGACCCGGCCGGCCGCTACGTCTTCTACCCCACGGTCGACGAGTCGTGGCGTCCGGACAAGATCTGGCGCCACACGGTCGGCACCGCGGCGTCCGAGGACGTCCTGGTGTTCGAGGAACCCGACGACCGCTACTGGGTCGGCGTCGGTGTCACCCGCTCGTCGCAGTACATCGTCATCGAACTCGGCTCGAAGATCACGTCCGAGGCGCACGTCCTCGACGCTGCGGACCCCACCGGTGAGTTCCAGGTCGTCTGGCCCCGCCGTGAGGGTGTCGAGTACGAGATCGAGCACGCCATCGTCGGCGGCAGCGACCGGTTCCTGGTGCTGCACAACGACGGCGCCGAGAACTTCGAGCTCGTCGACGTCCCCGCCGACGACCCGACGTCCGAGCGTGACCGCCGCGTCGTCGTGGCGCACCACACCGAGCGCCGCATCGAGTCGGTCGACGCCTTCGCCGGACACCTCGCGCTGGAGTACCGGTCCGAGGCGCTCCCCCGCGTCGCGATCATCCCGATCGAGGGCGACGGCTACGGCGACGCGCACGAGGTCCCCTTCGACGAAGCACTGTTCTCGGCGGGGCTCGGCGGCAACCCGGAGTGGGAGCAGCCGACGCTCCGCATCGGGTACACGTCGTTCGTGACCCCCTCCGAGGTCAGCGACCTCGACCTGGCCACCGGCGAGGTCACCGTCCTGAAGCGCCAGCCCGTGCTCGGCGGCTACGACCCGGCCGACTACGTGCAGGAGCGCGACTGGGCGACCGCGTCAGACGGCACCCGTGTGCCGATCTCGCTCGTCTGGCGTCGTGACGCCGTCGAGGACGGCACCCCGGCACCGCTGCACCTCTACGGCTACGGCTCGTACGAGCACTCGATCGACCCCGGCTTCAGCGTCATGCGCCTGTCGATGCTCGACCGCGGTGTCGTCTTCGCCGTCGCGCACGTCCGTGGTGGCGGTGAGCTCGGCCGGCACTGGTACGAGAACGGCAAGACCCTGACGAAGAAGAACACGTTCACCGACTTCGTCGCGGTCGCCGAGCACCTGATCGAGTCCGGCCGGACGAGCGCCGACCGGCTCGTGGCCGAGGGTGGCAGCGCGGGCGGGCTCCTGATGGGTGCGGTCGCCAACCTCGCACCCGAGCGGTTCGCCGGCATCCTGGCCGCCGTGCCGTTCGTCGACGCGCTGACGAGCATCCTCGACCCGGACCTGCCCCTCACCGTCATCGAGTGGGACGAGTGGGGCGACCCGCTGCACGACGCCGAGGTCTACCGCTACATGAGCGAGTACACCCCGTACGAGAACGTCCGCGACGACGTGCAGTACCCGCAGATCCTCGCCGTGACCTCGATCAACGACACCCGCGTGCTGTACGTCGAGCCCGCGAAGTGGACCGCGAAGCTCCGCGAGGTCGGCGCGCCCGTGCTGCTGAAGACCGAGATGTCCGCCGGCCACGGTGGTGTCAGCGGTCGCTACGCGTCGTGGAAGGAGCGGGCGTTCGAACTCGCATGGCTGCTCGACGTGCTCGGGCTCGCCGATGAGACGCCCGCCGCGGCCACCGCCAACCCGATCGCCGCGGGCTGAGCAACGCCTCGCACTTCGTGAGCAGAAGAGGTCGGGTCCGAACGCGGGACCCGACCTCTTCTGCTCACCAATCGAACGAAGCGCTCACACGCGGTTGAGCGCGTGCACCGCCTCGTCGTAGGACTCCTCGGCCAGGCGCACCCGGTCCCCCGCGAGCACGCCGTACCCGAACGTGCCCTCACCCCCGCGCTCCGCGATCGCCGCGTTCGCCCGCAGGATGTCGAGGGCGTGCAGGGACCGCACCCGTTCGGTCAGCACGTCGGCGGCGGTGCCGATCCGCTTCCACAGCGCGTGCGGGAACGCGTCGTCGCCGAGCACGTCCATCGCCATCCGGGCGCGCATCGTCTCCTGCCACGCGGCCTCGGTGGTGGTCCGGTCGGCGGCCTCGCGCTCGGCAGCGGTGTCAGAGGTGTCGTCGGCGACGGCGGCCCGGACGAGTTCGCGCACGCGCGGCTTCACGTCGGCGCCGACGTCCTGTGCGACCTGCTTCGGTGCGCGGAGCGACCACGCCGTCGGAGCCGGTCGCTCGGCCGCGTCGTCGAGGGCGTCGAGCAGTTCGAGGAACGGCTCGCCGTGCAGGAACGCGACGACGTCCCGCACCGCCTGGTCGCGACGTTCCCGGGTCGAGGCGAGGATGCGCTCGCGGGTCATCGCGTCGACCAGGTCGTCCTGCGCCGGCGACGACGCCCGCGGCAGCCGGTCGATCAGGTACTCGGCCAGCGCCGCACGCGCGGTGACGCCCGCCAGGCCGTCCGCCGCCTCGGCGGCGCGGTCGACGGCCTCGCCGTCGGGGAACGCCGGGCGGTAGGCGCCCAGGATCGCGGCGATCTCGAGGGTGGTGTCGGCCGCCTGCCGGAGGTCGGCCGTGTCGCCGGAGCGGAGCCGGGCCTCCTGGCCGAGCAGCGCGACGCGCAGCTTGCGCACCCGCTTCGCCAGGATGCGTGCGGTCGTGCCCTTGGCAGGCTTCTCCTCGGTCTGGAGGCGCGGTGCCGGTGCTCCTGCCAGCCCGCGTGCCAGCTTGGACGCGACGGCGGCGGGGCCGGCGCCGACGGCCGCGAAGCGCCCGTCGAGGGCCGCGAACAGCTCGTGGGCGATCTGCGGGTCGACGCCGTCGACGGTCTCGACCTCGACCTCACGCCAGGTGCGCGGGGTCTCCGGAGCATCGTCGTCGAGGCGCTGGGCGGTGACCTGGTCGTCGGCGAGCTCGGCGATCTGGTCGCCGTCCTCGTCGAGCAGTCGGGTGACGGTGCGGGTGGTCGTGATCCGGACGACGGGACGCAGCCCGCGGCCACGACGCTCCGTGAAGAGCGCGGCGAGGACCTCGGCGGGCACCGTGTCGGCGTCCTCGGTCAGGGGGAACTGCTGCTCGTGGCGGACCGTGTCCGACTCCGAGCGCTTGATGTGCCAGCCGGCGTCGGGGCCGCCCGTGCGACGGCGGACGGTCACCCGCGCGGCCACCAGGTCGTACCGCTCGGTGTCCCAGTAGGTCGCGTCCAGTTCGAACGGCTCCTGGTGCTCGGTGCGGAGGATGCCGCCCGCGCCGACGAGGTCGGGGAGGGCACCGCCCTCGGGCAGGTCGTAGGTGCGCTCGATCTCGAGGTGCGTGTGGCTCACACGCTCTTGTCTACCAGGCACTGCGGGGTTTCCCCGCACCCGGGGTTAGCCTGCAGGGATGAGCGACACGATCACCCGCGAGCAGTTCACGCCCGAAGCCGGCGGCGTCACGATGTTCACCACCACGTGGTGCGGCTACTGCGCCCGGCTGAAGAACCAGATGTCGAAGGCCGGGGTTCCCTTCACCGAGGTCGACATCGAGCAGACCCCGGGCACCGCCGAGCTCGTCGCCGAGGTCAACGGCGGCAACCAGACCGTGCCGACGCTGGTGTTCCCCGACGGCTCGACGGCGACGAACCCGTCCCTGGCCGAGGTGCAGTCCCGCATCTGAGCGGCGGCCCTTCGCAAAACACCGGTGTTCACGCTCCGAACACGCGCATGACGTGGTTCAGAGTGCGAACACCGGTGTTTTGCTGTCAGCGCCGGACGCGCCGAGCTAGCCGCCGAGCGCCTCGGTCAGCAGCGCAGCCATCGCGTCGAGCTGGATGTCACCGGAGTCGACGACCTCTTCGTCCGAACCGTCGAGCGCGCGGGCGGCCAGGGACGCCTTCGAGTCGATGAGCTCGGCGATCTTGGTGTCGATCGTCTGCGCGGCGATGATGCGCCACGCGGTGACGGGCTCTTCCTGCCCGATGCGGTGCACGCGGTCGATCGCCTGAGTCTGCTCGGCGCTCGTCCACGACAGCTCGGCGAGCACGACGTTCGACGACACCTGCAGGTTCAGCCCGACCCCGGCCGCGGTCAGCGAGCAGACGATGACGGCGACGTCGGGGTCGTTCACGAACGAGTCGATCTCGGCCGTGCGCTGCGTCGGCGTCTGGTCGCCGCGGATCGTGGCGGTGCGCAGCCCGCGACGGGCGAACACCTCTTCCGCCTGGTCCATCACGTCGAGGTGCTTCGCGAAGAACACGACCTTGCCGACGTTCGAGGCGAGCTGCGCCGCGTAGTCGGCCGCGAGCTGGGCCTTGGCCCGGCCGATGCGGCGGACCATCGAGAACACGTTCTCGCCGGTCGACGAGGCGTCCTGGTCCTCGAGCTCCCAGCGTGCGACCTGGCGGACCAGCTTGTGGTCGATGCCGACGACCGGGTCCTGCCCGGTGCGGGCGTCGAGCGCCTGGTGGTAGCGGCGGACGAGCTTCGCGGTGAGCTCGCGCTCGGCGTCGCGGATGGAGCGACCCTCGTCACCGTCGAGCTCGACGGGGATGTCGGCGATCCGGCGGGCCGGGATGTCCGCGGCGACGTCGACCTTGCGGCGTCGGACGATGCCCTGGTCGATGACGGCACGGCGGGCCTCGACGAAGAACCCGGGGTCGGCCGGCGTCAGGCCGATCTCCTCGAGCTCGTTCATGAGCTTCGCGCGTGGCTTCTTGTCGTCGATCCAGCCGAGGTACTCCCAGATGGTGCGGAAGTCCTCGACCGAGTTGATCAGCGGGGTACCGGTCAGCGCCATGAGCAGCGGTGCGGCGGTGCGCTGCCGGATGCGCTCGGCGATCTGCAGCACGAACCGGGCGCGCTGCGAGTCCCTGTTCTTGATGAAGTGCGCCTCGTCGACGACCATCCCCTTGAACCCGAAGTTGCCGAGCCACCCGGCGTGCCGGTCGAGGATCTCGTAGTTCACGATGACGATGTCGGCGAACCCGTCGAGGTCGTTGCCGTCCCCGTGGATCACCGTGGCGCGGTGGTTCGGCACCCAGCGCTCGGCTTCACGCGCCCAGTTCGTCTTGACGACGTTCGGCACGACGACGAGCAGCGGGAACGCGTTCGCGGCATCGGCGGCGAGCAGCGACTGTGCGGTCTTGCCGAGGCCGGGCTCGTCGGCGAGCAGGAACGTGCGGTGCCCCTGCGCAGCGGCGGCGACGAGTTCCGCCTGGTGCTTCATGAGCGTGGTGCCCGAGCGCGAGTGCAGCGTCGTGGGCTCCGGCAGCGGCATCGTCGCCGCTCCCCCGCCCGCGCCGTACTCGAACGACTTGAACAGCGGCCCGAACAGTTCCCAGTTCGCCAGGCGACGCGGGTGCGCGACGGGCTGGTCGGCGAGGGCGAAGTCCGGTGGCATGAAGGGGTTCGCCAGCTGGCGCTGCACGACCGCCTGCGGCACGACGGCCCGCACCGGGGTCTCGACCACCGCGGCGGGCTCGGACGCGATGACGAGGTCCTCCGGCTGCAGTTCCATGCCGCCCGCGATCATCATGTCGCGCTTGACCGCACGCGTCGCCTCGGACACCTGGACCTCTTCGGCGAGGAGCTGGATGACGCTGGTGTCCCGCGCCGCCGTCTTCGCCAAGATCGTGGCCACGCCGTCGAGCCGCTTGAGCTGCTCGGCGCGCTGCGCGTCGGTGAGCTCCGTGTCGGCCTTCACCCGCGCGCGCTCTTCGCGCATGAGCAGGGCGACCGCCTGGAACTTCGTCCGGTTCGATGCCTTGAGCGGTCCGCGCTGCGCCGCGGCCTCGACCTCGCGCACAGCGCGGGCGAGGACGGGGATGACGCCGTCGTTGTCCAGCGGCCTGGTGCGACGTGACGCGGTCCGCGTCCCGCCGGCAGCACGCCGGGTGCCTGATCGAGCCAACGCTCCTCCTGTTCCGCCCACACGTCGGGGCGATCCGCCCGTGGGGCGGGAAGTCCTGCACCGGTGCCTGGCGCGGCTCCGGTTCAGCTGCGGGCCACCGTGGCCCACCGCATCGCCGGTCCCCGCATCGGGACGTCCGGTGGACTCCCGCGAGCCGTTCCACACGAGCACCTGCCGGGAGCAGGTTCGGACGGTCCGCGCCGGGATCCGGCGTCGTCACACGCACGTGATGCCCCCTCGGGGCGGTCACGGCCCGGTCCCCGCGTCGATCAAGTGATCGACGGCTGCGTCCGGAATCGACGCGGCACGCGGGAACGCGGTGCGTGCGCGCTCAGTTTACTCCCGGACCACCGACGGAGGCGACCGGCGCGTTGCCCGCGCGCGTCGCGACGGCGGACGGGAGGCCCGTGGCGGGCCCGACCCGCGCCTCCAGTCCGTCCTTCGGTCGTGTCTCAGACCTGCGGTGCGGACCGCGGGCGGGTCGAACCACCGGTCGGGAGGCTCGGGGCCGCGTCCGCCAGGGCGGCCTGCGTCGCGGCGAGGAGCTGCTGGGCCGTCTGGATCCCGTTGGCGGAGCCGGTGGTCGCCTGGCCGCCGGCGTGGGCGAGCAACTGGGCGCCGATGGCCGGTCCGATGCGGTCGGCCTCGCGCGGGTTGCGCGCGACCCAGTCGCGGGCGATCGCGTCGGCGAGGCGCTCGGCGGCGGCGCCGCGCTCGGCGTCGCCTCGGGACCGGTGCCAGAGCCCGGTGACCACGAGGTGGGCGACGACGGCACCGACGTCACGGACCGGGAAGCCCCAGCCCGCGGTGTCGATGTCGAGCAGGCCGGAGATGCGCCACGGCTCGTCCTCGTCGACGAAGACCTGCTCCAGGTGCAGGTCGCCGTGCACGACCTGCTTGGTCGAGCTCGACCAGCCGATGGAGCGGCGGCCGATGGCGTCGTACAGGCGGTCGATCTCCTCGGCGTCGCGCGGAAGAGCCGCGATGAGCGTGCGACGGTGCCAGTCGGCGTGGTCCATCGCGTCGGCGCGGGCCTGCTGGGTCATCGGGACGGTGGCGACCCGACCGCTCAGCGCGGCGAGCGACGCCACGAAACGGGGGTCGTCGGCGATGTCGAGGATGCGACTGCCGGCGGGCACGCCGCGGATGCGCTCGAGCACGAGCAGGCCGTCGCCACGGCTGGACAGCACACGCGGCACCGGCAGACCGGCCGCGACGAACTGCTCGTGCGACTGCACGATCGGCGCGACCCGGTGCGGGCGGACGATCTTCAGGAACAGTGTGCGCTCGGGGGCGTCGACGCGCACGACCGCGCGCTTGCCGGGCCGGTACGCCGCCACGGAGAGCACCGGGTCGGTGACGGGCATGCCGAGCGTGGTCAGCAGCTCGGCGACGGCGTCGCGGTAGGTGACCTGCGGCAGCACGGGCAGGCCGGGGTCGTTGGGGTACGCCCACACCGACACCGGGTCGCCCGTCGCCGGGTCGGTGACGATCGCGCTGTTCTGGTCGTGGGTGCCGCCGGTGTCGACGTAGGTCAGGACCGTGGCGCGCTGGCCGTTGCGGTCCACCGTGTCGACCTCGTAGCCGTAGAGGTAGCCGTTGCCCGAGGGCTCGACGGAGTGCGCCCGCGCGGCCACCACGGAGGTCCCGGAGCCGGCGAAGGCCTGCGGGATGACGCGCTCATGGTTGGGCCACACGACATCAGTCAACCGTGTCGCGCGGGTTTCGTCGCGTTCGTGCACGGCTCGGCGCGCGGCCGGTGGCTACCGTGGTCGGTGTGAACCCGGTCGCGCGCCTCCGCAGCTCCAGTCGCACGCCGTTCCTGCAGGTCGTGAAGACCGCCGTCGCGGTGGTCGCGGCCGTACTCCTCTGCCGCCTGGTCATCCAGGGGCCGTTCCCCACCTTCGCGGCGATCGCTGCACTGCTCGTGGTGCAGCCGAGCATCAACCAGTCGTTCGTGAAGGGGCTCGAGCGGAGCGCGGGCGTGGTGATCGGCGTCGTGCTCGCCACCGGGTTCCACCTGCTGCTCGGCGACGGCGTGTTCGTCGTGCTGCTCGTCATCGTGCTCGCGATCCTCATCGCGTGGGCGCTCCGGCTCACCCCGACCTCGGCCACCCAGGTGGGGATCAGCGGGATGCTCGTGCTCACCGCCGGGGTCGTGACGCCGAACTACTCCGCCGACCGGATCCTCGAGACCGTGATCGGTGCGATCGTCGCCCTGGTCGTGAACGCGCTCATCGTGCCGCCCGTGCTGCTCGAACCGGCGCACCTCGCCGTCGCCCGGCTCGCCCGTGACACCGCGGTGGCGTTCGAGCGGATCGCGATCGGCCTGACCGAGGGGTGGGACCGCGAGCGCTGGGACGAGGCGCTCGTCGCGGCCCGCGCACTGCGGCAGCAGCACGCCAAGGCCGAGGCGTCCTTGGGGTCGGCGCGCGAGTCCCTGACGATGAACCCGCGCAGTGGTCGGCACCGGACGATCCTCGACCGCGACGTGGTGACCACCGACCACCTGCGCGTCCTGGTGACCCGGGTCACCGGGATGACCCGGGCGATCCGCGACAACACCGCTCCGGACCTGCGCGACGACCCGGTGGTGCACGGCATCGCGACCGAGGTGGCACGGATCGGTGCGGACGTCCGGGCCCTCAGTGCGCGGGTCGAGTCGACACGGCTCGACCCGGTGGCCGGGGTCGGCGGAGCGGACACTGCTGCCTCCCGGCCGGACGTCGGGCCGTGGGCGGAGGCTTCCGAGCCGGCGCTCACCGCGCCGCTCGAGGTGGTCCGACCGAACTCCCGGCACTGGGTGCTCATCGGGGCGCTGCTCGAGGACATCCGACGGGTGCGTGGCGAGCTGCTCGGCGAGGACGACTAGTCAGTCCGCTTCAGCGCGCTGCGCAGGCCGCTCGGTCTGCTTCAGCGCGCTCCGCAGGCCGCTCGGTCCGCTTCAGCGCGCTGCGCAGGCCGCTTCCGACGCCGTCCGCACGACGTCCGACCAGATCACCGCGGTCGGCACGACGTCGGTCGCACCCGGGACGCCGGCGTCGGCGTACCGGCTGATCTCGGCGACGACGGCCTCGGTGCCGACCTCGCGTGCAGCACGGCTCGCCACGTCCGGTACCGCCGTCCGCAGTTCCGCGACCACGCGGTCGCGCGGTGCGTCCTCCAGCTGCGCGAGCGCGCCGATGCCCTTCCACGCGGCGTCCAGTTCGGCGCGCAGGCGCACGATGGCCGGGTGGTCGATCGAGTCGTTCATGATCCCCCAGTGCGGGCGGCGCATCGGGTCGCGCTGTCCGCTGCCGGAGCCTAGCAACGAAGCAAGCGGCACTCACGTCCCTAGAACGTGGGACAGACCGTTCTGCTTTGTCCTGTGACGAGATTCAGCGAGTCGGACCCGCAGAACGGCCGTCCGCGCCGGTTCGATGCCACGATGGGTCCGAGGAGGTCCACTATGCGGCTGTTGGTGGTCGAGGACGACGACGAGATGCGTGCCCTGATGGAACGCGGACTCGCGGCCGAGGGGTACCGGGTCACGGCCGTCGAGAACGGTGTCGAGGCGCTCATCGCCCTCGGCGAGCAGGCGTTCGACCTGGCGGTCGTGGACGTGATGATGCCCGGCATGTCCGGCTTCGAGCTCGCGCGGCGGATCCGTGAGCGCGAGGACCCCGTGCGGATCCTGCTCGTGACCGCGCGCGACGCCGTCGACGACCGCGTGTTCGGGCTCGACGCGGGCGCGGACGACTACCTCACCAAGCCCTTCGCCTTCGCCGAGCTCACCGCTCGGCTGCGTGCGCTCGGCCGTCGTGAGTCCGCCGGGGCACCCCGCACGATCGAGGTCGGGGACGTGTCGATCGACTCCGAGGCCCGCCGCATCTCGATCAAGGGCCAGCGCGTCGCCGTGAGCCCCACCGAGTTCGCCCTGCTCCGACTGCTCGCCCGGTCCGCCGGCAGTGTCGTCGACCGCCCGAAGATCCTCGAAGAGGTCTGGGACGGTTCGCAGCACGTCGACCCGAACGTGGTCGAGCAGTACATCTCGTACCTCCGCAAGAAGCTCACCGCGCACGAGGCCACCGTCGCCATCGCCACGGTCCGCGGTCGCGGGTACCGCCTGGATCTGCTCGGGGCGTGAGCGGGGCCGACGACGCCCCACGATCGGACCGCCGACGCGGCGGTCCGATCCGGCCGCTGCGTCTGCTGTCGCTGCGTGCCCGGATCACGATCGGCTCGACAGCGATCGCCGCGATCGTCATCCTGCTGCTCGTCCTGGTGATGCGCTTCCAGGTGGTGAGCGTCGTCGCGAGTGCGACCCGCACCCTGCTCGACGCCGATGCCGACCCGTACGTCGCCACGCTCGAGGTCGACAGTGACCCCGACCTCTCGCCGCCGGGCAACGCGCAGCTCGTCGCCGTCGTGTCCCCGTCCGGCGAGATCGTGCTGTCGACGATGCCCGATCGTGTCGAGCAGGCCCTCGGCAGTCTGCGGTCCACCCCCGCCGGCACCTCGATCATCACGGCATCCGGCTCGGAGTACCGCGTCGTGGTGGAGCACCCCGTCAACGAGGCCGGCCGCTGGACCGTCGTCGCCGCCCGCAACTCGCAGGCCGAGGCCATCGTCGTCGACGACCTCACGACGACGCTGTCGCTGACCGGTCTGGCCATCCTGCTCGCGTTCGGCGTGGCGTCCTGGGTGCTCGCGACCACCGCGCTGCGCCCGGTGAACCGGATGCGCCGCGAGGCCGAACGGCTCTCCGTCGCCCCGGAGCGTGCCGAACTGCCGGTGGGCCCCGCCCAGGACGAGCTGGCGTCCCTGGCGACCACGCTCAACGCCTTCCTCGCCCGGACCCGGCAGGCGACCGAGCGCGAACGCCAGATGGTGTCGGACGCCAGCCACGAGCTCCGGACGCCCCTGGCCATCCTGACGACCCAGCTCGACCTCGCCTCGCTCGACGGCAACGACGCCGCCGCCCTCGCCGCCCACATCGAACGCGCCAAGCACAGCGTCGCGCGGTTGTCGCGGCTGGCGAACGACCTGCTCGCCCTGTCGCGGATCGAGGAGTCGGAGCGCCGTGAACAGGACGGCGACCGGCGCCCCGAGACCGCGTGGTCGGACCTCGGCGACGAGGTGATGGCCGCGGTCGACCGCGTCCGACTCATCGCGTCGGCGAAGGACGTCACCGTCGACTTCGACCTCGAGCCGCCCGTCGCCGTCGGCGGTTCCGGCCCGGGCATCGGCGGCGGCACCGTCGAACCGCGGTACCGGATCGACACCGGCGGGATGGCCCAGCTCGTCACGAACATCGCGGGCAACGCCGTGGCCGCACTCCCCCGCGGCGGCGGCATCTTCGTGTCCTGGCGGAGCACCGGCGGCGAGGGCGTCCTGCAGATCACCGACGACGGCCCCGGCGTGCCCGAGTCCTTCATCCCGGTGGCATTCGACCGCTTCACCCGTCCGGACGAGGCCCGGACGTCCCGCCCGAACCCGGACCCGTCGACCGGTGCCGGCGCCCTGCCCGGCGGCTCCGGGCTGGGACTCGCGATCGTGCGTGCGGTGGCGGAACGGGCGGGAGGCACGGCGTCGCTCCGCAACGTGCCCGCCGGTGGGCTCGAGGTCACGATCCGCCTGCCCGAGGTGCGCTGAGCACGACGGCTCGCCTGAGCAGACCACTCACTGGAAGTCCCGCGAGCGGGTGCGGACGGACAGCGACAGGTGCTCGATGCGGTCCGCCACCAGGTTGACGACCCCGTCGGGCGAGCGCTCGAGGATGCCCCGGACGATCACCGCCGGGGACTCCCGCGCCACCCGGCGGAAGCGCCCCCAGACCCCGACGCTGCAGATGACGTTGACCAGCCCGGTCTCGTCCTCGACGTTCAGGAACGTGATGCCGGAGGCCGTCGCCGGACGCTGCCGGTGCGTCACGATCCCGCCGACCTCGACCCGTCGTCCGGTCTCGGCGGTCGCGGTGTCCTGCACGCTGAGCACCCGGCGGGCTGCGAGCCGGTCGCGCACGTGCCGGACGGGGTGGTCGTCGGTCGTCATGCCCGTCGACCACATGTCGGCGATGAGCACGTCCCCGCTCGTCATCTGCCCGAACAGCGGCGGCTGCACGAACACCTGCGTGTCCGGCAACTGGTCCGGACGCTCGGCGGCCGCCTGGGCAGCCGACCACATCGCACCGCGGCGGTCGATGTCGAACGGGGCGAAGGCGTCGGCGGCGGCGAGGGCCTCGAGCTGCGGCGTGGTGAGCCCGACCCGGCGGGCCAGGTCCGACATGTCGCGGAAGGGGCCGTTCGCGTCCCGCTCCGCGACGATCTTCTCGGCGCTCTTCCGGCTGAGCGACGCGACCTCGGCGAGCCCGAGCCGCACGGCGAAGGCACCGTCGCGTCGGTGGCTCGCGGTGTCGTCGGGGAGCGCCTTGTCGAAGGGCAGCACCGGTGGCTGCTCGGTGGCCAGGCACGCGTCGTCACCGGCAGGGGCGTCCCCGTCCGGCAGCGGTTCGAGCGTGGCGTCGACCCCGGACCGCAGGATGTCCGGTCGCAGTACGCGGACGCCGTGCCGCCGGGCGTCGGCGACCAGGGTCTGCGGTGAGTAGAACCCCATCGGCTGCGCCCGGAGCAGTGCCGCCAGGAACGCCCCCGGGTAGTGCAGCCGCATCCACGCACTCGCGTAGACGATGAGGGCGAAGCTGATCGAGTGGCTCTCCGCGAAGCCGAAGTTCGCGAACGCCTGGATCTTCGCGTAGATCGCGTCGGCATCTGCACCGTGGATGCCGTTGTCCGCCATCCCCGTGTAGAGCTTGTCGCGCAGCCGGTCGATCTTCTCGTGCCCGCGCTTCGACCCCATCGCCCGTCGCAGCAGGTCGGCGTCGTCACCGGAGCAGTTGCCGACCGCGATCGCCATCTGCATCAGCTGTTCCTGGAACAGCGGGACCCCGAGGGTGCGTTCGAGCACGGGTTCGAGCGCCGGGTGCATGTACGTGATCGGTTCCTCGCCCGTGCGCCGGCGGATGTACGGGTGCACCGCGCCGCCCTGGATGGGCCCGGGGCGGACGAGTGCGACCTCGATCACCAGGTCGTAGAACCGCCGCGGGAGCAGTCGGGGCAGGGTGCCCATCTGCGCACGGGACTCCACCTGGAACACCCCGATCGTGTCCGCGCGGCAGAGCTGGTCGTAGACCCCCTGTTCCTCCTTCGGGATGGAGTGCATCTCCCAGCGCTCCCCGCAGTGCTCCGCCGCCAGGTCGAACGAGTACTGCAGCGCCGCGAGCATGCCCAGCCCGAGCATGTCGAACTTCACGAGCCCCATGTACGCGCAGTCGTCCTTGTCCCACTGCAGCACGGTGCGGCCGTCCATCCGGGCGTGCTCGATCGGCACGACCTCGCCCACCGGGCGGTCGGTCAGCACCATGCCGCCGGAGTGGATGCCGAGGTGCCGCGGGAACCCGAGGACGTCGCTCGCGAGCCCGACGACCGCCGGCGGGATGTCGTGGTCCTGGCTCTCGGTCACCGACCCCCACCGCTCGACCTGCTTCGACCAGGCGTCCTGCTGCCCGGGGCTGTGGCCGAGCGCCTTCGCCATGTCGCGCACCGCGCCCTTGGGGCGGTAGGTGATGACGTTCGCGACCTGGGCGGCGTTGTGCCGGCCGTACTTGGCGTACACGTACTGGATCACCTCTTCGCGGCGGTCCGAGTCGAAGTCGACGTCGATGTCGGGTTCCTCGTCGCGCATCGCCGACAGGAACCGCTCGAACGGCAGCCCGTACCGGATCGAGTCCACCGCGGTGATCTCGAGCAGGTAGCAGACCGCTGAGTTCGCCGCCGAGCCCCGCCCCTGGCAGAGGATGCCCCGACCGCGGGCGTACTGCACCATGTCGCGCACGATCAGGAAGTACCCCGGGAAGTTCTTCTCCTCGATCACGGACAGCTCACGCTCGATGCGCTCCCGCTTGCGGGGATCGACGCCGTCGGCGCTGCCGGGGTAGAACCGCCGGGCACCCGTCCACGTGAGCTCGCGGAGCCACGACATCGCGGTGTGTCCGTCCGGGACGTCGAGGTCGGGCAGCCCGGGCTGCACGGTCTTCAGCTGGAACCCGAGCTCGTCGGCGAGCTCCACGGTCCGCTCGATCGCGCCGGGGTAGCGCCCGAACCGTCTGGCCATCTCGGCACCGGAGCGCAGGTGGGCGGTGTCGGCGGCCGGCAGCCAGCCGTCGATCTCGTCGAGGCTGCGGCGGGCACGCACCGCCGCGAGTGCGGTCGCCACCGGGAACCGGTCGGGGGTGGCGTAGTGCACGTTGCCGGTGGCGACCAGGGGCAGCGCGTGCTTCGCGGCGAGGGTGGCCAGGGCGTCGTTGCGGGCGCTGTCGAGCGGGTCGCCGTGGTCGAGCAGCTCCACGACGACGTTGCGGCTGCCGAACCGGTCGAGCAGCACCCGGAGTGCGGTCTCGGCGGCGGAATCGCCACCCTGCTCGAGGGCCTGCCGCACGGAGCCCTTCCGGCACCCGGTGAGGACACGCCAGTGCCCGTCCGCCCGCGCGGCGAGGTCGTCGAGGTCGTACTGCGGGCTGCCCTTCTCGGACCCGGCGGCCAGGTGTGCGCTCGTCACCGCGCCGGCGAGCCGGTGGTAGCCGTCCTGGCCGTCGGCGAGCAGGAGCAGGTGCGAACCCTCGGGGTCGGGCACACCGTTCTGCGGTTCGGTCAGCCCCAGGGACAGCTCGGTGCCGAAGACGGTGCCGACCTGCGGGTACGACTCGGCGACCTCGGCCATCCGGGCGGCCCCGTAGAAGCCGTCGTGGTCGGTGAGCGCGAGGGCGTGCAGTCGGAGCCGAGCGGCTTCTTCGAACAGGTGCTCGGGCTGACTGGCGCCGTCGAGGAAGCTGAAGGCCGAGTGCGCGTGCAGTTCGGCGTACGGCACCACGGGCCCGCCGTCGGTGTCGAGCGGCGATGGGACGTACGGCTCGCGCTTCCGCGACCACGCCGGGCTGTCGCCGCCGTCGCCGTCGTGCGCCGTGCCCGGGCTCCGCTTGTCGGACAGCGCGCGCTCGAACTGCGACCACGGGATGGGTGGGTTGCTGTAGCCCATCAGGTCACGCTCCTGTCGGTGGTGGTGGTCGGGGTCACGTCGCGATCGCCTCGGCCCACCAGCGGTGGTCCGCCAGCACCAGGTACCAGGCACGCCCCTCGGCGTCGACGAGCTGCAGCCGGTGCAGGCGTCGGCCGCCGGACTCCCACCACCGGACGACGAGCGGCCACGGACCCGCCCATGCCGTCACGGCGGAGAACCCGCCGCCCCGGTCGCCCTCGGCGCGGAACCGGTCGGGTGCGCCGGACAGCACGCCGCGCTCGTCGACGTCGACGCTCGCACCGCCGGCGGCGACGACGTCGACCGGTCGGGGGCGCTCGAGCACGGTGGCGGGGGGCGGGCCAGGCAGCTTGCCGGGCCACGGGCGGTCGCGGACGGTCGCCAGGGCTCGCTCACCGCCGGCGGGTGCGTCGCCCCACGGCACGAGCACCACGCGCTCGGACAGGGTGCGGCCCCCACCGATGCGCGGACTCACCACACCGTCGTGGCCGACCATGCCCTGGATCCGGGCGAGGCCGTGGTGCACGCGCTCGTCCGGGCCGGAGCCCCACAGCCCGCGCTCGTGGTTCGCCATGTCGTCGACGGCGACCGGCTCGAGCACGACCGAGGTGACCGGCGCCTCGAGCCCGCTGGGGTCCACCCCGCCGGCGAGCTGCCACCGCACCCGGTCGACCACGTCGGCGGCGTCGAACCAGCGCGGGTGCGCCCAGGTCCGTTCGAGCAGGATGTCGCGCTCGTCGACGATCCCCACGCGGATGGTCGTCGCCACGAGCCCCGCGGCCCGGAGTCGCTCGGCGAAGTCGTCGGCGGAACGCCGGAACGCGAACGCGATCTGGTCGGCACGGTCCAGCGGGGGCTCGAACGACGCCTCGACCCGGAGTTCCGGCGGGATCTCACGCGCCGCGATCTCGCGGGGGTCGCGGCCCCCGGCCAACCGGTGCAGGAACGCCCCGGCCACGCCGAAGCGGTCCCGCACCTGCTCGTCGCCGAGTGCCGCGAAGTCGCCGAGCGTGGTGATGCCGAGCCGGTCGAGCACCGTCGTGAGGTCGGGGTCGCCGAGCACACCGAGCGGCAGGTGCGCGAGGAAGTCCGCCGATCCCCCGACGGGCACGAGCCGCACCCGTTCACCGGGACGCACCGGACGGGCACGGGCGGCCTGGTCCGCCGCGAACGGGGTGTCGGCCACCCCGGCCCGCACCGCGGGGGCGCCGTGGTCGGCCGCGATGCCGGCGAGGGTCGCCGCCGCCGCGCGCTCACCGCCGTAGTACCGGGCCGGCCCGCGGGCGCGGAGCGCGAGGGTGCCCGGCCGCAGCACCTCGACCCCCGGGACAGCCGCCTCGACCGCACGGATGACGGGCTCGAACGCGCGGTGGTCGAGGGCGTCGTCGTAGGGCTGCACGAGGAGCTCGGGGCACCGCGCCTGCGCCTCACGCACGCGGAGCCCCCGCACGACACCCTGCTCACGCGCGGACGCGGAGCTCGCGAACACGAGCCCCTTCGCGGTCAGGGCGAGGGGCTGCTCCGGCGGGGTGCCACCGGCCCGAGCCGCCGCGATGACCGGCCAGTCCGGGCACCAGAGCACGATCGTCCGGGTCGGGGGTGGTTCGGGCAGCGCCGCTCCCCGCGTGATCGCGTCGGTCCGGACGCGCCCGGAGGCGATCACGACGCCACCGCCACGGGCCGCAGCACGCGGGTGTCCCCGGAGCCCACCGTCGGCACCGGTGTGGCGGCCCGGACCGCACCGTCGGCCGCGGGCAGGAGCAGCTCGGCGGTCGCCGGACGCACCGCGCCGGCACGCCCGGTCGCGGTCACGGTGGCCCGGCGCTCCGTCAGGTGGCCGTGGCCCTGACCGATGCCGCTCCACGTCGAGGACGTGACCCGCAGCGTGACGTCCGCCCCGGGCCAGGAGCCGAGCGCGACGAGTGCACCACCGCGCTGTCGCAGCCGGGCCGACAGCCGTGCCACGTCGCCCGGCACGACCCGGCCGAGCGGTCGGGTGAGGACGATCTGGGCGACGTCGGCCATCGCCGCCGTCACGGCGAGCCACTGGTCGCCCGGATCGGGGACGAGCACGAGCCGTTCGAGGTCGATCCCCGCGGCGGCGGCGGCTTCGATCCCGAAGGACGGCACCCCGACGACCGCACACCACGCCCCGGCCGCCGAGGCCGCCTGCAGCATCGTGATCGCGAGCAGCACCGACTCCGGGACGGCGTAGGTGCCACCGACCCGGATCGCGCCGCCGGGCAGCAGGGGTTCGAGTGCCGAGGCGGTGGGGAGCCCGGCGGTGTCGACCCGGGTGGACTCCATGTCGGCCACCCGGGACCGCAGGGACGTGATGCGGTCGAGCGCGGCCCGGGCATCGCTCAGGTGGTCCGGCCCACGGCGCGCACCGCCACCGCCCGCACCGCTGCCGCCGCGTGCAGCACCGCTCCGCCCGCCCCGGTCCGGGGTGGGCGACCGGAGTGCCGCCGCCGTCTGCATGCCCTCATATTCGAACATGTGTTCGATGATGTCAATCGCGTCCGACATCCGTGGACAGTCCTGGTCGAACACGTGTTCGGATCAGGGCAGCAGCTCACCAGCCGGCGACCGCCCCGACCCCGCCGAGCACCGACCGCGTCTTGGTCTCGACCTCGTCCGCCTCGTCCGCGGGCACCGACGACCAGGTCACCGCTCCCCCGGCTCCGAGGGTCCGGGATCGCACCGCCCCCGACTCGTCGAGCACGGTCACGAGGCTACGGATCGCCACCGACAGGTCGACCGCCCCGCTCGCCGAGAAGTACCCGATCGCGCCCGAGTACACCCCGCGCGGCGCCCCCTCGAGCCGGTCCGCGATCACCGTGGCACTGCTCTTCGGCGCCCCGGTCATCGACCCCGGCGGGAACGCCGCGTGCACCACGTCGGCCCGCGACGTCCCCGGCGGCAGCACCGCCCCGATCGTCGAGACCAGCTGGTGCACGCTGGCGTACGTCTCGACGGCGCACAGCCGCTCGACGTGCACCGACCCGGGCACCGCGGTCCGCAGCAGGTCGTTCCGCAGCAGGTCGACGATCATCACGTTCTCGGCGCGGTCCTTCGGGCTCGCCGCCAGGTCGTCCCGCGCGGCCGCGTCCGCCACCGCGTCGGCGAGCCGCCGCCGCGTGCCCTTGATCGGCTCCGCGAGCACCGCTCCGGCCGCGTCGATCCGCAGGAACCGCTCCGGTGACCGGCTCGCCACGCGCAGCGGGCCGAGCCGCAGGAACGCGCCGAACGGCACCGGGTCGGCCGCCCGCATCCGCAGGTACTCGCCCAGGTGCGGGTCCGTACCGGGGCCGCCACGGGCCTCCAGTCCGACCGCGAAGGCGGTGGTGAGGCAGACCTGGAACGCGTTCCCCTCGCGGATCTCCGCGCGGCACGCGTCGACCGCCCGCTCGTACGCGCCGCGCGTGACGCGCCCGGTCGCCGTGGACACCCCGGCCGGGAGGCCCGTGGCCGCGTCCACGACGCCGGCCGACGTCGTGGGGATGGTGAGCTCCTCGAGCCACGCGCGGTTCCGCGTGCTGGCCGCCGGTTCCGCGTCGGCGACGAGCGCGAGCGCCCAGGCGCCACCGGTGTGGTCGACGACGACGGCGCGGTCGACGAACCGCAGGTCGGCGTCGGCGTGCCCGTCGGCGGTGCGGTCCGGGCCGCCGGACTCGCGGCCGAGCTCGTAGCCGAGGAACCCGACCCAGCCCAGCGCGAACCCGCACCCGACGACCGGCTCGGGCAGGCGGGGCGTGCGTCGGAGCAGGTCCGCCAGCACCGCGAAGGCCGGACGCTCCTCGGATCGGGCGGGCCCGAACCACCCCTCGGCGGGCGCGGCGACCGTCAGGTGCGCGCGACGGTCCTGGTGCCGGAACCGTGCGGCGAACGGCCCGTCCGTCCACGCCAGCACGGAGAAGCGCGCCCGGGGTCGAGCCGTGGCGGGAGCACCGTCGGGCAGGCCGGAGTCGAGCCACACCAGGTCCCCGGGGACCTGCGCCGCCAGGGCCGCGAGGTCGGGGACCGGGTCGAGTCGGCGGACCTCGACGCGGACGCCGGGGTCGGGGGTGCTCAGATCGCGGCGATCGTCCATGCGGCGGCGTGCGAGGCACCGGGCGCGAGCACCACGAGGCCGCGGTCCTCGCCGTCGTTGAAGGCGTCGGGGGCGCACGTCATCGGCTCGACGGCGAGACCGGCGCGGTGGTACTCGGGGACGACGTGGTCGGCGGTGTGCACCTGCGCCCAGCCGCACTCCGGCCCGAAGATCGCACGGACCCCGCGACCGTCCGCCGCCGTGACCGCGATGGTGGCGAGGCCGGCGGCGTCACGGTCGAAGCCGGTGAAGGCGTGGTCGATGAACCGGTCGCCGATCAGGGTGGGCGTGCGCAGGTCGAACTCGTCGTGCACGGGGACCAGGTCGGTCGGGACGAGCCGGTCCGGCGTCACCTCGAGCACCTGGGCGGCGGGGAGCGTCAGGGTCCAGTCGTCGACGGTGCCGGTACCCGCGACGAGGTACGGGTGCGGGCCGGTCCCCCACGGTGCGTCCTCGGCCCCGGTGTTCGTCCCGGTGATCGTCGTGTGCAGCCCCTCGGCATCGAGCCGGTACTCCACGGTGACCTCGACGCGGTACGGGTAGCCCTGCTGTGCCTGGACGGTCGTGGCGAGCACCACGCGGTCGTCCGCCTGCTCCTGCACGCGGAAGTCCGCCCACGCGACGAGTCCGTGCAGGGCGTGGTGCCGTGCGGGTTCGGTGAGGGCCAGCTCGTGGTCGACGCCGCCGAAGGAGTACTCGCCGTCGACGATCCGGTTCGGCCACGGGGCCAGGACGGCACCGCGGAAGACCGGACGGACCTCGTCGGCGTCGAACGGGACGACCAGGTCTCGGCCCTCGTGCCGCAGGGTCCGCAGTGTCGCTCCGACGGTGGCGATGTCGGCCGCGTACCCGGCGGAGGCGATCGTCAGCGGGGACCCGGACAGCGGCGCGTCGTTGCTCATGCGCTCAGCGTATCGGGCCGCCGAGTCTCGCCGGGCGCACGAAAAACCCCGCCGTTCCGAGGAACGACGGGGTTGAGGGTGGATCTGAGGGGACTCGAACCCCTGACCCCCTGCATGCCATGCAGGTGCGCTACCAGCTGCGCCACAGACCCAGATCGTGCTGCTTCCGTGCCAACCGGTTCCCCGGAGGCACCATAGAAGCGTACACCATGCGAACGCCGGGCAACGAAATCGAAGCCGTCACCCGGGCGCGTCGCTGATCAGGCGGTGTGGTCCACCGGGAGCTCGAGCGGGATCGTCGGGCAGTCGGCCCAGAGACGCTCGAGCGAGTAGTACTGGCGGTCTTCGTCGTGGAAGACGTGCACGATGATCTCGCCGAAGTCGATGAGGACCCAGCGGCCTTCGGTACGGCCTTCGCGGCGGAGCGTCTTGGCACCGAGCTCGAGGAGGCGTTCCTCGACGGCATCGGCGATGGACTGCACGTTGCGCTCGTTCCGACCGGTTGCGAGCAGGAACACGTCCGTGAGCTGCAACGGCCCGGTCACGTCGAGAGCGACGAGGTCCTCGGCCTGCTTGGCGTCGGCCGCGAGTGCTGCGGCCTGCACGAGTTCCAGTGCGCGAGTGGAGGCGGTCACGGATTCCTTCCGGTCGTCGAACCGACGGACAGCCGGTTCGCTTGATGGGTCACGATCATAAGCCACCCCGCCGACAGCGGCCAGGCCAGGGTCGGCGGGGTGGTGGAGAACGGACGTCGAGGACGGCAGCGGTCAGCCGCCGAACGCGTGGGTGGTGAGCAGTGCGGTGATGATGACGCCGGCCGCGGCCAGCCCGACCGCGCCGACCGTCACACCGAGGATCAGCGGCGTACGCGACTCCTTCGGCTTGGCGGCGGCGAGCACGACCTGACGGGTCGAGGTGTGGCTGGACACCGCGCGGCTGGCCCGCACCGGGCTGGCGTCGGTCTCGGGCTGCTCGTCCTGCTGCTCGAGCAGGCGGTCGACCTCGGCGCCGTCGATCGGCCGGTGCGACCCCGTCGACGACAGCGACGCCGGCAGGTCGATCGACCCGGTCAGGATCACCTCGCCCGTCGCGTTGAGCGCACCGGTGGGGTCGGCCAGGGCCGAGTTCGGCAGGATGATCGCGTTCGTGTTCGTCACCGCGACACGGCGGGTGCCCGTCTCGGCGTCGTGCACCTCGGAGTCGTTCGAGTCGTGCGCCTGCTGCGACCAGTGGCCGGCGGGCGGCGCGAAGGCCGTGGTCACCGGCTTCGGCTCGGTCGGACGCTGGAACGCGGCGGGGACCTTCGGGGCCTCGGTCGCGGGCTCGGGCAGCGGCACCTCGTTGGTGTCGTCGTCCTCGGCGTCGAGCGAGAGCGGGAACACCGCGGGGGTCGCCGCGGCGGCGTTCGTCGGGATCGGCACCGGCGTGATGGCGGGCTGCGACCCGGCAGCGGGAGCGGGAGCGTCGTCGGCAGACCGATCCGGAGCGTCCTCGGACGACTCGTCCGCCGGTGCGACGTCGGTCGTCTCGTCCGCAGGGGCGTCGGTCGTCTCCTCCGCAAAGGCGTCGGAAGCCGGTGCGCCGGTCTCCGGCGCACCGGACTCGGGGACGTCGGTCGCGGACGCGTCGGACTCGGTGACGTCGGCGGGCGGCGACCACGTCGACCGGTGGCGGCGGGGCTCCTCGGCGTGCGCGGCGGCCTCGTCGAGGGGCTCGAGCGCGTCCGGGGACCCGTCGGCCTCGGTGGCCTGGGCGACCGCGGCCTGGTCGAGGACCGTCGGGGCAGCGGGCTGCTCGTCGTGCGCGGCCTCGGCGTCCGGAGCGCTCTGCGGCGCGGCGGAGGGGTCGATCGTGTCCACCGACCCGAGGACGTCCTCGACGGTGCGGTCGGACGACTGGGGCGTGGGGTTCTGCAGCGGGACCGGCAGGACCGCCTGGCGCTCGGCGGCACGGAGCTGCCGGATCTGCCGTCGGGTGAGCCCACCGCTGCCGGGGACGATCTCGGTCGCGGAGGCCGGCGGGAACGGCGGCACACCGGCCGCGGGTGCCGACACCGGGACGGACGGGGCGGACCCGGGGTCGGTCTGCGCCGATGCCGGTGCGGACCGACCCCGGGTCCGCCCCGTCCGTC
>NZ_QKTC01000035.1:0-19018 GCF_003234435.1 Curtobacterium sp. MCLR17_044
GGGTCGGGGAGCGCACGTGCAGCGTCAGCGGCGGGGGCGGGAGCAGCAGCGGATCGGGGCATGCCGCAAGTGTCGTCCGACGCGCCCGTGTCAGACCGGGGGCAGCGGGTTCTGTGGACGGAGCGCTCCGCGGCCCGTCCTGTGGGGGACTCGGCACCTCGCCAGGCCCCGGCGCGTAGGTTCCGCTGCATGAGCGACGGAGCACCCAGCGCCCCCGACACCCGCGCAGACACGAGCGCAGACACCCGCGCAGACGCCAGCGCCCCCGACACCAGCACCCCCGACACCAGCACGCCGAGCGACCGCGACCTCGAGTCCTGGATCGCCGACCGCCGCTGGTACGCCTCGAAGGGGTCCGTGCCACACCTCCGGACGATCTCGACCGACGACGGGACCCGGCTGGTGCTCGACGAGGCACCCACGGTCCCCGTCCTCTACCAGTCGCCGATCACCAGCGGCCCCGACGGCACGGTCGTCGACGCCACCACCGATCTCGCGTGGGTGTCGGCACTCGCCGCACGCATCGACGCGGCACCGGACAGCCTCAGCCCGATCGGCCGGGTCACCGCCGCCCGCGTCCTGACGGGTGAGCAGTCCAACACCTCGGTCATCTGCGACACCGAGTCCGGCGACCGCGTCATCATCAAGGTCTTCCGCGTGCTGCACCACGGCGACAACCCCGACGTGACCACGCAGCTCGCCCTCACGGCGGCGGGCAGCACGCGTGTGCCGCGGGTCTACGGCGCCCTCCGCGCCGACTGGCCGGACGTCGGACGCCCGGACGGCACGGCGACGGGGCACCTCGCCTTCGCCCAGGAGTTCCTCCCCGGGCTCGACGACGCCTGGCGCGTCGCCCTGCAGGAGGCGCAGGCCGGCACGCCGTTCGGTGACCGCGCCGAGCAGCTCGGCACCGCGCTCGCCGACGTGCACCGCACCCTCGCCGGAGCGCTGCCGACGGAACCGGCCGACGCGCCCCGACGGGACGCCGCCGTCGCCACGATGCACGCCCGACTCGACACCGCCGCCCGCGAGGCCCCGGCCGTCGCCGACCACGCCGACGCCATCCGCGCGGTCTACGCCCGTGCCGCCGACGCGACGTGGCCGGACCTGCAGCGCATCCACGGTGACCTGCACCTCGGACAGGTCCTGTCGGCACCGGGTCCCCGTGGCTGGGTCTTCCTGGACTTCGAGGGCGAACCCCTCCGCCCCCTCGACGAACGCTCGCTGCCGGACGTCACCCTGCGCGACGTCGCGGGCATGCTCCGCTCGTTCGACTACGTCGCGGGTGCGCTGGCGCACGACGCCGAACCGGTCGACGCGGCCGCCTGGGCGGCCGAGGCGCGGGCACGCTTCCTCGAGGGCTACCAGCGGGGCACCGGCGCGGACCTCACCGCCCACGGCGCGCTGCTCGACGCCTTCGAACTCGACAAGGCGGTCTACGAGGTCGTCTACGAGACCCGCAACCGACCCGACTGGGTCGGCATCCCGCTCGCGGCCGTCGCGCGCCTGGTCGGCGACAGCGGGTCCTGACCGCGACCCACGAACGGACGGGAGGCCCGTGGCGACACCGCCACGGGCCTCCCGTCCGTCTCCGGGTGACGTCGTCTAGTTGACGGGACCCGTGTACTTCTCGCCCGGTCCGGCACCGATCGGGTCCGGGATCGCCGACGCCTCGCGGAAGGCGAGCTGCAGCGACCGGAGTCCGTCGCGGAGCGGACGTGCGTGGTGGTCGCCGATCTCGGTCGCGGCTGCGGTGACGAGGCCGGCCAGCGCGGTGATGAGCTTCCGCGCCTCGTCCAGGTCGGTCTGTTCCTGCGGGTCGTCTGCCAGGCCGACCTTGACGGCCGCGGCACTGAGCAGGTGCACCGCAACGGTGTTGATGAGTTCGACCGCCGGCACCTCCGCGATGTCCCTGGCGGCGTCGATGCCGGTGTCGTCGATCGGGGTGTCGCTCACGGTGCTCCTCTGCTAGGCTTGCTCGCGGCAGATGCTGTCCGTGTGCCGTCAGTTCCCTTGACATCAGTTCTCCTGAGATCAAGATCCTCGACAACACCCGGACGGTGTCACGAAAGAGGAGTCTCTCCCACCCGCGGCCGCGTTCCACCAGGCTACCGGGTCACCACCGCTCCGCGAGTGCACGTGTTGCACCCGTCGGTCGGATCCCACGGATCCGATGCAGGGCGGCTGCCGAACGGGTCGACATCCCGTGCGTCAGATCTCCTCTCTCGTGCTGTCGTCCAGGGCAAACGCCCCGGACGGCCACCACCTGATTGAAGGAGCTCCGCATCACCGATCCCCGTACCAACGACCGAATCCGCGTTCCCGAAGTCCGACTCGTCGGTCCGCAGGGTGAGCAGGTCGGCGTTGTCCCGATCGCCATGGCACTGCGTCTCGCGCAGGAAGCCGAACTGGATCTGGTCGAGGTCGCGCCGAACTCGAAGCCGCCCGTGGCCAAGATCATGGACTACGGCAAGTTCAAGTACGAGGCCGCTCAGAAGGCCAAGGAAGCTCGTCGCAACCAGGTGAACACGGACCTGAAAGAGGTCCGTTTCCGCCTGAAGATCGACGTGCACGACTACGAGACGAAGCGCAAGCGCGCCGAGGGGTTCCTCCTCGGCGGCGACAAGGTGAAGGCGATGATCCTCTTCCGTGGCCGCGAGCAGTCGCGTCCGGAGCAGGGTGTCCGTCTCCTCCAGAAGTTCGCGGAAGAGATCGCCGAGTTCGGTGTCGTCGAGTCGCGTCCGACCCAGGACGGTCGCAACATGACGATGATCATCGCCCCGCTCAAGAACAAGTCCGACGTCAAGGGCGAGCAGAACGCCAAGCGTGCTGCACAGAAGGCCGAGCGTCGTGCCACCGAGCACGCCGCGAAGGGCAAGGACGAGGCCGAGGCCGGTTCCACGTCCGAGGCAGCTGCGGAATCCACGGACGCCGCGGCCGAATAGGTCCCCGGACCGAACCCGCAACGACGCGGCCCCCCATCCATCCCACGGAAAGGCACCACCATGCCCAAGCAGAAGACCCACTCCGGGTCGAAGAAGCGCTTCAAGGTCACCGGTACCGGCAAGATCATGAAGCAGCAGGCCGGTATGCGTCACAACCTCGAGGTCAAGAGCTCCAAGCGCAAGGCCCGCCTGAACGAGGACCAGGTCCTCTCCAAGGGTGACGCGAAGAACGTCAAGAAGCTCCTCGGCCACTGAGCCCCCGGATCGTAAAGGAATAGTGCAATGGCACGAGTAAAGAGAGCGGTCAACGCCGCCAAGAAGCGCCGCGTCATCCTCGAACGCGCCGAGGGCTACCGCGGCCAGCGTTCGCGCCTGTACCGCAAGGCCAAGGAGCAGGTCACCCACTCCCTCGTCTACGCGTACCGCGACCGTCACGCGAAGAAGGGCGAGTTCCGTCGCCTGTGGATCCAGCGCATCAACGCTGCGTCCCGTGCGAACGGCCTGACCTACAACCGCCTCATCCAGGGTCTCAACCTGGCCGGCGTCGAGGTCGACCGTCGCATCCTCGCCGACCTCGCGGTGAACAACCCCGAGACCTTCACCGCGCTCGTCGAGACCGCGAAGAAGGCCCTCCCGGCCGACACCTCGGCCCCGAAGGCTGCGTAGTCAGTTCTTCTGCTCGCGAAACCCCCGCCGCACGGCGGGGGTTTCGTCGTTCCTAGACTTGGGTCGTGAGCGATCTCCTCGAGAACCCCCGTGCCGGACGCGTGAAGGCCGTTGCGGCCCTGGCCAAGAAGGACGTCCGGGCCGAGACCGGCCTGTTCCTGCTGGAAGGGCCCCAAGCCGTCCGCGAAGCGCTGGAGTACGCCCCGGAGCTCCTGCGTGAGCTCTACGTGACGCCGACCGCCGCAGCCCGCTACGGGCTGGACGACGCGCCGGTGGACACCTGGTTCGTGACCGAGCAGGTGCTCGACGCGATGGCCGACACGGTCACCCCGCAGGGCGTGGTGGCGGTGTGCCAGCAGTTCCCGACGTCGGTGAAGGACGTCTTCCCGGACCGCGCTGCGGCCGCCGCCGACCGGGAGGCCCGTGATGCGTCCGACGAGCAGGCCGCGTTGCCCGGACTGGTCGCCATCCTCGAAGAGGTGCGGGACCCGGGGAACGCCGGCACGATCATCCGGGCCGCCGACGCGGCCGGCGCCGACGCGGTGGTGCTGACCGGACGCTCGGTCGACCCGTACAACCCGAAGGTCGTCCGGTCGACGACCGGGTCCCTGTTCCACGTCCCGGTGTCCGTCGGCGTGACCCTGGCGGACACGATCGAGCGGGCGAAGGCCCTCGGCTACACGGTGCTCGCGGCGGACGTCTCGGGCGACGACCTGCCGGTGGTCCGCGCCGAGGGGATGCTCGACGGTCCGACCGCGTGGGTCTTCGGCAACGAGGCCCGCGGACTCACCGCCGACGACCTGGCCCTCGTCGACCGGGCCGTCAAGGTGCCGATCTACGGGCAGGCGGAGTCGATGAACCTCGCCACGGCCGCGTCGGTGTGCCTGTACGAGTCGGCCTTCGCGCTCCGGAGCTGACGCTCCTCCCTCCCCAGGCCGGTCGTCGGCATCGGTCATCCACCGTCCGCTCGGTGCAGGTGGGTGGTATCCCGACGGCCGGTAGGCTTGGGTCTCGTGTCAGAACCTCTCGAGATCAGCGAATCGGCCGTCGCCGACGCGGTGGACGCGGCCCTCGCCGCCGTCCGTGCCACGACGACGGTCGCCGAACTGAAGCAGGCCAGGGCCGAGCACACCGGTGAGCAGTCACCGTTGGCGCGGATGAACGCATCGATGCGCAGTGTGCCGCCGGAGCAGAAGGCCGCGGCGGGCAAGCTCGTCGGGCAGGCCCGTGGGCGGGTGAACGCGGCGATCGCCGAGCAGGAATCCGTCCTCGCGGTGGCCGAGGAACGCGCACGGCTCGAAGCCGAGCGCGTCGACGTCACCGCGTTGCCGGTCCACCGCGCCACCGGCTCCCGCCACCCGCTCTCGCTGCTGAACGAAGCCGTCGCCGACATCTTCGTCGGCATGGGGTGGGAAGTGGCAGAAGGCCCCGAGCTCGAGCACGAGTGGTTCAACTTCGACGCCCTGAACTTCGACCAGGACCACCCGGCCCGGGCCATGGCGGACACGATCTTCGTCGAGCCCGTCGACCGGCACCTGGTCATGCGCACCCACACCTCGCCGGTGCAGGTGCGGTCGCTGCTGTCGCGTGACCTCCCGCTGTACGTCATCGCGCCGGGTCGCGTCTACCGTGCCGACGAGCTCGACGCCACGCACCTGCCGGTCTTCACCCAGGTCGAGGGCATCGCGATCGACAAGGGCCTGACGATGGCGCACCTGCGCGGCACGCTCGAGCACTTCGCCCGGCAGATGTTCGGCGCCGAGGCGCAGATCCGGCTCCGCCCGAACTACTTCCCGTTCACCGAGCCCAGCGCCGAGATGGACGTCTGGCAGCCGAACGCCAAGGGTGGCGCGCGGTGGGTCGAGTGGGGTGGCTGCGGCATGGTGAACCCCAACGTCCTGCGTGCCGCCGGCATCGATCCCGACGAGTACCAGGGCTTCGCGTTCGGCATGGGCATCGAGCGGACACTGCAGTTCCGCAACGGCCTGAACGACATGCGTGACTTCCTCGAGGGCGACATCCGCTTCTCGCAGCAGTTCGGAACGGTGGTCTGATGCGCGTCCCACTCCGTTGGCTCGGTGAGTCCGTCGACCTCCCCGAGGACGTCACCCTCGAGCACGTCCACGCGGCGCTCGTGTCGGTCGGCTTCGAGGAAGAGGACGTCCACACCTTCGACCTGACCGGCCCCATCGTGGTCGGTCGGGTCCTCGAGCGCGTCCCCGAGCCGCAGAAGAACGGCAAGACCATCAACTGGTGCCAGGTGGACGTCGGCGAAGCCGAGCCTCGCGGCATCGTCTGCGGCGCGCACAACTTCGACGTCGGCGACCTCGTCGTCGTCACGCTGCCCGGCGCAGTCCTGCCGGGGCCGTTCCCGATCGCCGCCCGCAAGACCTACGGGCACGTGTCCGACGGCATGATCGCCTCGGCCCGCGAGCTCGGGCTGGGCGACGAGCACGACGGCATCCTGCGCTTCGCCGACCTCGGCATGGACCCCACCGTCGGTGCCGACGCCATCGCGCTCCTCGGCCTCGATGACGCCGCGGTCGAGATCAACGTCACGCCCGACCGTGGGTACGTGCTGAGCATGCGCGGGGTCGCGCGTGAGTACGCGCACGCCACCGGAGCCAGCTTCCACGACCCCGTCGACCGCGTCGCGTCGCGTGCGGCCGAGGGCTTCCGGGTCACGATCGACGACCAGGCTCCGGTCCGGGGTCGGGTCGGCGCCTCCACGTTCGTCACGCGCGTCGTGCGCGGGATCGACCCGGCAGCGAAGACACCCTCCTGGATGGTGTCGCGTCTGTCGCTGGCCGGGGTGCGCTCGATCTCCCTGCCCGTCGACATCACGAACTACGTCATGTTCGAGCTCGGCCAGCCGCTGCACGGCTACGACCTGCAGACCGTCGCGGGCGGCCTCGGCGTGCGTCGGGCGACCGCTGGCGAGACGCTCGAGACCCTCGACGGCACGGTCCGGAAGCTCGACCCCGAAGACCTCGTCATCACCGACGACGACGGTCCCGTCGGCCTCGCCGGCGTCATGGGCGGAGCCCGCACCGAGATCTCGGCGAGCACCACCGACGTCCTGATCGAGGCCGCCGGGTTCGACCAGGTCTCCATCGCCCGCACCGCTCGTCGCCACAAGCTCCCCAGCGAGGCATCCCGTCGCTTCGAGCGCGGGGTCGACCCGCAGGTGGCCGAGGCCGCGGCGAACCGTGCCGTCGAGCTCCTCGTCGAGCTCGCCGGCGGCACCGCTGACGCCCTCGGGTCCACGCTCGTCGACACCGAGCCGCGGGCGACCGTGACGACGCGGCTCTCGCGTCCGTCCGAGCTCGTCGGCGTCGACTACACCGACGCCGAGGTCATCGACACGCTCCGTGCGATCGGCGCCACGGTCGAGGCCGACGGTGAGCAGCTCGCGGTCACTCCGCCCACCTGGCGTCCCGACCTGACCGACGACACCACCCTCGTCGAAGAGGTCGCGCGCATCGTCGGCTACGACCGGATCCCGAGCGTGCTGCCGGTCGCGCCGCCCGGCCGGGGCCTGACCCGGCACCAGCAGGCTCGTCGTCGGGTCGCCTCGGCGCTGGCCGCGGCGGGCCTGACCGAGGTCGTCACGGCACCATTCGTGTCGGCGGCCACGCAGGACGCCTACCCGGGGATCGACCCGCAGGGCGGACCGAGCGTCGTGCTCGCGAACGCCCTGGACAGCGAGCAGAACCTCCTGCGCCGGAGCGGCGTCCCGGCCCTGGTCGACGCTGCCCGTCGCAACGTGTCGCGCGGGCTCGTCGACGTCGCGCTCTACGAGACGTCCCGGGTGTTCCTGCCGGTGACGGGCGTGACGCTCGGCACCGACGAGGTCCCGGCGGGCGCCGCCCGGCCCGACCGTGCAACGCTCGAGGCGCTGGACGCCTCGCTGCCCGCCCAGCCCTTCCACGTCGCCGCACTGCTCACCGGCCACCGGGTCGTCAAGCAGCCCGGCACCACGGCAGAATCGTTCGGGATCGCCGACGCGATCGACGCTGCCCGCCAGGTCGCCTGGGCCGTCGGTGTGGAACTCACCGTCGCGCAGACGACCCACCCGTCCCTGCACCCGGGCCGTGCCGCGTCGCTGCTCGTCGACGGCACGGTCGTGGGCGTCGCCGGTGAGCTCCTGCCCGAACTGGCCGAGGCCGCCGTCCTGCCCCGGGTGGTGGCGGTCGTCGAGCTCGACCTCGACGCGCTGGTCGCCGCGGCCCCGGAACTCGTCGCGGTCGCGCCGATCGTCTCCTACCCGGCGGCCACGCAGGACCTCTCGCTCGTCGTCGACGCCGGCGTGCCGGCCGGTGACGTGCTGGATGCGGTGCGCTCTGGCGCCGGAGACCTGTTGGAGTATGCTCGGCTCGTGGATGACTACCGGGGCTCCGGCGTGGACGAGGGACAGAAGTCCCTGACGTTCGCCCTGCGCTTCCGTGCCACGGACCGCACGCTGACCGCTGCCGAGGCCACCGAGGCCCGTGACGGCGCTGTCCGACGTGCCGGCGAGCGATTCGGGGCGACCCTGCGCGACTGACCCACACGGGATCAGCACCGCCCGGGGTCGCCGCCTCCGACTCTCTCGACGACCAGTCCGACCAAAGGTGGAATCCCATGTCCGTATCCGTCGCCGTGGCGGGAGCCTCCGGCTACGCGGGTGGTGAGCTCCTGCGCGTGCTCTCCGCCCACCCCGAGTTCGAGGTCAGGACGGTGACGGCGTTCTCGAACGCCGGACAGCCCCTGATCGCGACCCAGCCGCACCTCCGTTCACTGTCGCACCTGACCCTGGCGGAGACGACGGCCGAGACGCTGCGCGGGCACGACGTGGTGTTCCTGGCGCTGCCGCACGGCCAGTCGGGTGCGATCACCGCGGAACTCGGCGACGACACGCTCGTCATCGACTGCGGCGCGGACCACCGGCTGACGGACCCGGCGGCGTGGGAGCGGTTCTACGGCGGTGACTACTTCGGCGCGTGGACCTACGGGCTGCCCGAGCTCCTGCTCGCGGCGCCCACCCCGGGTTCGGCCGACGAATGGCGCGAGGTCGACGACATCGCGTCGCAGGGCAAGCAGCGTTCCGCCCTGGTCGGCACGAAGCGCATCGCGGTCCCCGGCTGCAACGTCACCGCGGTGACGCTCGGCATCCAGCCGGGCATCCAGGCCGGCCTCGTCGAGTCCGACGACCTCGTCGCGGTGCTCAGCGTCGGCCCGAGCGGTGCCGGCAAGAAGCTGGCCACCACCTACCTGGCCTCCGAGATCATGGGGTCCGCCAGCGCCTACGCCGTCGGTGGCTCGCACCGGCACGTCCCCGAGATCCAGCAGAACCTGCAGGTCGCGGGGGCCGCCGACGTGACGATCTCGTTCACGCCGGTCCTGGTCCCGATGTCGCGGGGCATCCTGGCGACCACCACCGCGAAGCTCTCGCCCGGCGTCAGCGCACGCGACGTCCGACTCGCCTGGGAGCAGGCGTACGCCGACGAGCCCTTCGTCCACCTGCTGCCCGAGGGCGAGTTCCCCCGGGTCGCGGACACGATCGGTGCGAACACCGCGCTCGTCGGCATCGCCGTCGACGAGGCCGCCGGCCGCGTCGTCGCGGTGACCGCGCTCGACAACCTCGCCAAGGGCACGGCCGGCGCCGCCGTCCAGTCGGCGAACATCGCCCTCGGTCTCCCCGAGACCACGGGCCTCAGCGTGGACGGAGTCGCACCGTGACCGACGCAGGCACGACCACCCAGACCGAGCCGGGCCTCCAGGGCGTCACCGCGGCAGCGGGCTTCCGCGCCGCCGGTATCACCGCAGGCCTCAAGACGAGCGGCAAGCCGGACGTGGCCCTCGTCGTCAACGACGGCCCCGACGCGGCCGTGGCCGCCGTCTTCACCAGCAACCGGGCCCAGGCGCACCCCGTCATCTGGTCCCGCCAGGTCATCGGTGACGGTGTCGCGCGTGCCGTCGTCCTGAACTCCGGCGGCGCGAACTGCTTCACCGGCCCGTTCGGCTTCCAGACCACGCACCTGACGGCCGAAGCCGTGGGCGACGCCCTCGGGATCGGGGCCGGCGACGTCGTCGTCTGCTCCACCGGGCTCATCGGTGTGGGCGACCAGACCTTCCGCGACAACGTGCTCCGCGGCGTCGACCTGGCGAGTGCGGCACTCAGCGACGACGGCGGTCCGGATGCGGCCACCGCGATCATGACGACGGACACGAAGGCCAAGCAGTCCGTCGTGACCGAGGACGGCTGGACCGTCGGCGGCATGGCCAAGGGTGCGGGGATGCTCGCCCCGGGCCTCGCGACGATGCTCGTCGTCATCACGACGGACGCCGTGCAGACGCCGGACCAGCTCGACCAGGCGCTCCGCGCCGCCACCCGGATCACGTTCGACCGGGTCGACTCCGACGGCTGCATGTCGACGAACGACACCGTGGTCCTGCTGTCGTCGGGTGCGAGCGGCGTGACGCCCGAGGTCGGTGACTTCCAGGAGGCCCTGACTGCGGTCTGTGCCGACCTGGCCCGCCAGCTGCAGCAGGACGCCGAGGGTGCGAGCCACGACATCGCGATCGAGGTCGTGCACGCCGCGACCGAGGACGACGCCGTGACCGTCGGTCGGAGCGTCGCCCGGAACAACCTGTTCAAGGCTGCGGTCTTCGGCAACGACCCGAACTGGGGCCGGGTGCTCGCAGCGATCGGCACCACCGACGCCGAGTTCGACCCGTACGCGGTGGACGTCAGCATGAACGGCGTCCGGGTCTGCCACGCGGGCGCACCCGACGAGCCGAGCGACTCCGTCGACCTGACCCCGCGTGACACCCACGTGCGCATCGACCTCGGTGTCGGCACGCACTCGGCCACGATCCTGACCAACGACCTCACGCACGACTACGTGCACGAGAACAGCGCGTACTCCAGCTGATGGCGGCGGACACGAACGGGGCCGGCACGCCCCTCACGAAGGAAGAAGAACACGAGTTCGCCGCGGTCAAGGCCGCGACGCTCATCGAGTCGCTTCCCTGGCTCAAGCGCTTCTCGGGCAAGGTCGTCGTGGTCAAGTTCGGCGGCAACGCCATGGTGAACGAGGACCTGAAGCGCGCCTTCGCCGAGGACATGGTCTACCTGCGCTACGCCGGCCTGCACCCCGTCGTCGTGCACGGCGGGGGGCCGCAGATCTCCGCCGCCCTCAAGGAACAGGGCATCGAGTCCGAGTTCCGCGGCGGCTACCGCGTCACGACGACCGAGGCGATTACGGTCGTCCGCGACGTCCTGGCCGGCGAGGTCAACCGCGAGATCGTCGACTTGATGAACGAACACGGCGAGGGCCTGGCCGTCGGCGTGTTCGGCGACGGCGGCTCGCTGTTCACCGGCGAGAAGAAGGGCGTCGTCGTCGACGGGCAGGAGTACGACCTCGGCCACGTCGGGGACATCACCCACGTCGACCCGTCCGGTGTGCTCGCCGCGATCGAGGCAGGCCGGATCCCGGTCGTCTCGAGCATCGCGATCGACGACGCGCACCCCGACCAGGCACTCAACGTGAACGCGGACGCTGCGGCGGGTGCCCTGGCGATCGCGCTGCGGGCCTCGAAGCTCATGATGCTCACCGACGTCCCCGGCCTGTACCGCAACTGGCCCGACCGTGACTCGATCGTCGACCTCATCGCCGTCGACGAGCTCCGCGAACTCCTGCCGAGCCTCGAGTCGGGGATGATCCCGAAGATGACCGCGTGCCTCGACGCCGTGGTCGGCGGGGTCGGCGGTGCGACGATCATCGACGGCCGGATCCCGCACTCGATCCTGCTCGAGGTCTTCACCCTGCGGGGTGCGGGCACCGAGGTGATCCCGGACCCGAGCCGACGAACCGAGAACCAGATGACCCACGCCGAGATCGGCCGTCGCGTGGCGTCGCCGTCGATCGACAGCAGTACCGGCCAGCACGTGGCGGGTACGGACGAGAAGGGACACCAGCAGTGAGCACCGAGACGCAGACCGAGACCTGGAACGACCGGTTCGGGGCGTCGCTCATGCGATCCCTGACCCCGCCGAAGATCATGCTCGAGCGCGGCCAGGGCTGCCGCGTCTGGGACGTCGAGGGCAACGAGTACCTCGACTTCCTCGCCGGCATCGCGGTGAACTCGCTCGGCCACGCGCACCCCGCCCTGGTGGAGGCGATCGCCGACCAGGCCGCGAAGCTCGTGCACGTGTCGAACTACTTCGCCACCCCGCCGCAGCTCGAACTCGCCGAGCGCCTCAAGCGCATCACCGGCGCGGGTGACGCGGGCCGCGTGTACTTCGGCAACTCCGGCGCCGAGGCGAACGAGGCTGCGTTCAAGCTCGCTCGCCTCAACAAGGGTGCGGACGGCACCAAGACCCGGATCCTCGCGCTCAAGCAGGGCTTCCACGGCCGCACGATGGGCGCGCTCGCGCTCACCGGCAAGCCCGCGCTGCAGCAGGACTTCCTGCCGATGATCCCGGGTGTCGAGCACATCGACACCTCGATCGAGGCGCTCGAAGCGTCGATCGACGACTCCGTCGCCGCCCTGATCCTCGAACCCATCAAGGGCGAGGCCGGCGTGGTCGACCTGCCGGAGGGTTTCCTGCTGGCGGCACGCCGACTGACCGCGGAGCACGGCGCACTGCTGATCCTCGACGAGATCCAGACGGGTGTCGGCCGGACCGGCAACTGGTTCGCGTTCCAGGGCCACGGTGTGACGCCGGACGCCATCACCGTCGCGAAGGGCATCGCCGGGGGCTTCCCCATCGGCGCCCTGGTCACGTTCGGCTGGGCATCCGACCTGTTCTCGGCCGGGCAGCACGGTTCGACCTTCGGCGGCAACCCGCTCGGCACCCGCGTCGCCAACGCGGTGCTCGAGGAGATCGAGCGTGCGGAACTCGTCGCCGGCGCAGTGGTCAAGGGCGAGCGGATCCGTGACGGCATCAGCGCCATCGGTTCCCCGCTGGTGGAAGAGGTCCGTGGCACCGGCCTGCTCATCGGCGTCGGTCTGACCGGTCCGATCGGCCCGGCCGTCAACGCAGCCGCCCTCGAGCGCGGCCTCATCATCAACGCCCCCAACGAGTCGAGCCTGCGCATCGCGCCGCCGCTCATCGTGTCCGACGCCGAGATCGACGAGTTCCTGTCGATCCTCGCCCAGAGCCTCGCGGCCGTCGCCGCAGCGCAGGAGCCCACCGCATGACCCGCCACTTCCTCCGCGACGACGACTTGAGCCAGGCCGAGCAGTCCGCGATCCTCGACATCGCCGACCGCATGAAGGCCGACCGCTGGGCGGAGAAGCCGCTGGCCGGTCCGCAGAGCGTCGCAGTGATCTTCGACAAGTCGTCGACCCGTACCCGGGTGTCCTTCCACGTCGGCATCTCCGACCTCGGCGGCAGCCCGCTGATCATCTCGACGGCGAACAGCCAGCTCGGCGGCAAGGAGACCCCGTCGGACACGGCCCGCGTGCTCGAGCGCATGGTGTCGGCGATCGTGTGGCGCACCTACGGTCAGGCCGGGCTCGAGGAGATGGCCGCCGGCACGACGGTCCCCGTCGTCAACGCGCTGTCCGACGACTTCCACCCCTGCCAGCTCCTCGCCGACCTGCTCACCATCCGTGAGCACCGCGGCGCCCTCGCCGGGCAGACCGTGGCGTTCATCGGCGACGGTGCGAGCAACATGGCGCAGTCGTACCTGCTCGCCGGGGCGACAGCGGGCATGCACGTCCGCGTCGCCGCCCCCGCCGAGTTCTCCCCGTCGGCGCAGGTCGTCACCGACGCCGAGGAACGCGCCGCCGTGACGGGCGGCTCCGTCCTCGTGGTGACCGACCCGGTTGCCGCGGTCGCGGGTGCCGACGTGGTCGTCACCGACACCTGGGTGTCGATGGGCAAGGAGTCCGAGAAGCAGTCGCGCCTCGACACCTTCGCGGGGTACCGCGTCGACGACGCGCTCATGGCGCACGCCGCCGACGACGCCGTCTTCATGCACTGCCTGCCGGCCGACCGGGGGTTCGAAGTGACCGCCGACGTCATCGACGGCCCCCGCAGCATCATCTGGGACGAGGCGGAGAACCGTCTGCACGCCCAGAAGGCGCTGCTGGCCTGGCTGCTCGCCAACGACTAGCCGACGGATCGGACACCAGTGGCTGACCGCGTCGTCCTCGCGTACTCCGGCGGTCTCGACACCTCCGTCGGGATCGGCTGGCTGCGCGACGCCACCGGCAAGGACGTCGTCGCACTCGTGGTCGACGTCGGCCAGGGCGGCGAGGACCTCGAGGCGGTCCGGCAGCGTGCGCTCGACTGCGGCGCCGTCGAGTCGCTCGTCGTCGACGCCAAGGACGAGTTCGCCGACGAGTACATCGTGCCGGCGCTCCGGGCCAACGCGCTCTACCAGAAGCGGTACCCGCTCGTCTCGGCACTGAGCCGCCCGCTCATCGCGAAGCACCTCGCACTGACGGCGAAGCAACTCGGTGCCGACAGCGTCGCGCACGGCTCCACCGGCAAGGGCAACGACCAGGTCCGCTTCGAGGCAGCCGTCGCGGCGATCGCACCGGACCTGCGGACCGTCGCACCGGTGCGGGACCTCGCCCTCACCCGCGACCGCGCCATCGCCTACGCGGAGGAGCACCGGCTGCCGATCCAGCATTCGGAGCGGGAGCCGTGGTCGGTCGACCAGAACGTGTGGGGCCGAGCGGTCGAGACCGGGCTCCTCGAGGACCCGTGGACCGCCCCCGCAGACGACCTCTACGCGACCACGCAGGACCCGGCGCTCCCGCAGCAGGCCGACGAGGTCACGATCACCTTCGACCGCGGTGTCCCGGTCGCCCTCGACGGGCAGCGGTTCAGCGTGCTGCGCATGGTGCAGGAGCTCAACGCGGTCGCCGGCAAGCACGGCGTCGGGCGGATCGACGTCGTCGAGGACCGGGTGGTCGGCATCAAGTCGCGCGAGGTCTACGAGGCGCCGGCCGCGATCGCGCTCATCGCCGCGCACGAGGAGCTCGAGAGCCTCACCCTCGAGCGCGACGTCGCCCGGTTCAAACGCGGCGTCGAGTCCGAGTGGGCCGACCTGGTCTACGACGGCCTGTGGTTCGGCGGACTCAAGCGCAGCCTCGACGCCTTCGTCGAGCACACCCAGCAGCACGTCTCCGGCGACGTCCGGTTGCGGCTGCAGGGCGGGCGTGCCACCGTGACGGGCCGTCGGTCGGAGCAGAGCCTCTACGACTTCGACCTGGCGACGTCGGACACCGGCGACGCGTTCGACCAGTCCGTGTCCAGGGGGTTCATCGAGCTCTGGTCACTGCCCAGCAAGATCTCCGCCCGCCGCGACGCGGCGAACTGACCGACAGCAACCCCGCACCGACCAACAGCCCCCGGCCCGACCCAGCACCGACGAAACGACGCAGGACGACATGACCGACGAGAAGACCGACGCCACCAACACCGGTGCCCTCTGGGGCGGCCGCTTCGCCGACGGCCCGAGTGCGGCCCTCGCCGCGCTCTCGAAGTCGACGCACTTCGACTGGCAGCTCGCGCCGTACGACATCGCGGGGTCCCGAGCCCACGCCCGGGCGCTGCACACCGCGGGCTACCTGACCGCCGACGAGCTCGAACGCATGCTCGCCGGCCTCGAGCGGCTCGAAGCGGCGCACGTCGACGGCACACTGCAGCCCGACGACTCCGACGAGGACGTCCACGGCGCCCTCGAACGCCTGCTCATCGCCGACCTCGGTCCCGAACTCGGCGGCAAGCTCCGCGCGGGTCGCAGCCGCAACGACCAGATCGCAACCCTCGGCCGCATGCACATGCTCGACCACGGGCGGCGCATCGGCCGGCTCGTGATCGACCTCGTCGACGCGATCACCCAGCAGGCGACCGAGCACCCGGGCGCGATCATGCCGGGGCGCACGCACCTGCAGCACGCGCAGCCCGTGCTCCTGGCCCACCACCTGCTCGCGCACGCCTGGCCGCTCGTCCGCGACCTCGAGCGCCTCCGCGACTGGGCCGGCCGCGCGAGCGTCAGCCCGTACGGTGCCGGTGCGCTGGCCGGGAGTTCGCTCGGCCTCGACCCCGCCGCGATCGCCGCGGAGCTCGGCTTCGACCGCCCGGCGGACAACTCGATCGACGCCACGGCAGCCCGTGACGTCGTCGCCGAGTTCGCGTTCGTCCTCGCGCAGATCGGCATCGACGTCTCGCGCCTGTCGGAAGAGGTCATCCTCTGGAACACGAAGGAGTTCGGCTTCGTCCGGCTCCACGACGCCTTCTCGACCGGCTCGAGCATCATGCCGCAGAAGAAGAACCCGGACATCGCGGAGCTCGCCCGGGGCAAGTCGGGGCGTCTGATCGGCAACCTGACCGGGCTTCTCGCGACCCTCAAGGGACTGCCGCTGGCGTACAACCGCGACCTGCAGGAGGACAAGGAGCCGGTCTTCGACTCCGTGGCCACGCTCGAGGTCCTGCTGCCCGCGTTCACCGGCATGATCGCGACCCTGACCTTCGACACCGACCGGATGGCCGAGCTCGCGCCGCAGGGCTTCTCGCTCGCGACGGACGTCGCCGAGTGGCTGGTCCGGCAGGGCGTCCCGTTCCGCGACGCGCACGAGGTCTCCGGCGCGCTCGTCCGGTACTGCGAGGAGCGCGGCATCGAGCTCGACGAGCCGACCGACGACGAGTACCGGTCCGTGTCCGAGCACCTCACGCCCGACGTCCGTGCCGTCCTGACCATCGAGGGCAGCGTCGCATCGCGCTCCGGCGTCGGGGGCACCGCACCCGACCGGGTCGCCGAGCAGCTCGCGTCCGTCACCCGCCGCGTCCGCGACCTGGCCGAGGGCGCGCCCTTCTCGCGATGACCGAGGGGATCGCCGCGCTGCTCGCCGAGCCCGCCCCGATCGCCGCGCCGGCCCTGCTCGGTGCGACGATCGCTGGGCGCGGCGTGGCGCTCCGCATCACCGAGGTCGAGGCCTACTCCGGCCCCACCGATCCCGGATCACACGGTCACCGGGGGATGACGGAGCGCAACCGCCACCTCTTCGGGCCGCCCGGCACGCTGTACGCCTACCGCTCGTACGGCATCCACACCTGCGTCAACGTCGTGAGCGGGCCTGCCGGCACCTCGTCGGGCTCCCTGCTGCGCGGTGCGCAGGTCGTCGAGGGACTTCACGTCGCGCGAGCGCGTCGCGGGTCGAAGGTCGCGGACGTCGCCCTGGCACGCGGGCCCGGCAACCTCGGTGGTGCGCTCGGAGCGGTCCTCGGGCAGGACGACGGCACGTCGCTCCTCGACGGGTCCGGCCCGTTCGTGCTCACCCTGGCACCCGGCCTGGAGGCCCGGCTCGCCTCCGCCGGACCGGCCCACGTGATCGACGAGCTCCTGTCCGAGACCCTGGCCGGTCCGCCCGCGGGCGCTGCGGTCCCGCGGATCTCCCGCGGGCCGCGCACCGGCGTCGGCGGCATCGCCGGCGGGGCGCGGTACCCCTGGCGCTTCTGGCTGACGGGTGACCCCACGGTCTCGACGTACCGGCGGCACAAGGGCGCCCTCGACTCGTGAACCCGGCTACGGGCCTCCCGGCCGCCGCGCCTGCCGGACGTCCGTCGCCGCTACGATGGCGGGGTGTCCAGTGATACCGCTCAAGACGTCCTGACGCGCCAGCAGAACGACCCCGCCTTCGACTCGGTGTGGGACGAACTGCAGTGGCGCGGTCTGGTGCAGGTCTCGACCGACGAGACCGCGCTGCAAGAGGCCCTCGACGGTGAGCCGATCACGTACTACTGCGGGTTCGACCCGACCGCGCCGTCACTGCACTGCGGCAACCTCCTGCAGCTCCTGACCATGCGGCGGCTGCAGCTCGCGGGGCACAAGCCGCTCGCGTTGGTGGGTGGTTCGACCGGTCTCATCGGCGATCCGCGTCCCACGGCCGAGCGCACGCTGAACACGCCGGAGACCGTGGCGGAGTGGGTGTCCCGGCTGCAGACCCAGGTGTCCCGGTTCCTCAGTCCGGACGGCGACAACGGCGTCCGGCTGGTGAACAACCTCGACTGGACCGCCCCGTTGTCCGCGATCGACTTCCTGCGCGACGTCGGCAAGTACTTCCGCGTCAACTCGATGCTCAAGAAGGACGCGGTGGCCGCGCGCCTGAACTCCGATGCGGGGATCAGCTACACCGAGTTCAGCTACCAGATCCTCCAGGGGCTCGACTACCGCGAACTCTTCCGGCAGTACGGGTGCACGCTGCAGACCGGTGGCTCGGACCAGTGGGGCAACCTGACCTCGGGCACGGAGCTCGTCCGTCGTGCCGAAGGTGCAACGGTGCACGCCCTCGGGACCCCGCTCATCACGAACTCCGACGGTACGAAGTTCGGCAAGAGCGAGGGCAACGCGATCTGGCTCGACGCCGAGATGACCTCGCCCTACGCCATGTACCAGTTCTGGCTCAACACGACGGACGCCGACGTGATCGCCCGGCTGCGGCAGTTCACGTTCCTGAAGCGTGCCGAGATCGAACGACTCGAGCAGGCCGTCGCTGACGAGCCCTTCCGACGAGAGGCCCAGCGGACCCTGGCCTTCGAGGTCACCTCGATCGTGCACGGAGTGGCGGCGACCCAGGCGGCGATCGATGCCGCGGCCGCGCTGTTCGGCAACGGTGACCTCGGTGCGCTCGACCCGGAGACCCTGCGGTCGGCGATCGCCGCGCTGCCGGGGTCGGTCACGCTCGACTCCGGAGCGGACGTCGCACGGGCACTCGTGGAGACCGGACTCGTGAAGTCCCTCGGCGAGGCCCGCCGCGCGATCGACCAGGGCGGCGTCTCCGTGAACAACGTCCGAGCCGAGGACGCCGCCGCACCGCTGTCCGACCTCGCCCTGCCCGGGGGAGTGCTCGTCCTCCGTCGTGGCAAGAAGACCCTCGCCGGAGTGACGCTCGCCTGATCCCGGTTGCTCGACCCCCTGCGATGCCCGGTTCCCCTGTGGAACCGGGCATCGCTGCGTCCGGGCGACGTGTGTTGCACAACGCGACACGCCCGGGATGGGGGCTGGCTTGGCGCACTCGCTCAGGGCTGCGTATAGTTCTTACTCGTCACCCCAAAGGTGCGGCGGAGCGGCTGGAGCGAAAGCCCAGAGCACGTCGGCCCTCAAGCGGGACCATCCTCCACTGAAGTTCAGATCGGGCCTTGCGCCGGATCGCTTCGACGCCTAGGATGACAAGCCCACCGGTTCTCTCCCCTCGGGATGAGCCACTGGACCTCCGGGTCCGACGAACAACCGGTGGCAAGCCAAGAACACAAGCCTTGTGGCTGAAGCTCGAACTCGAGCCGAGGAGCAAGTGCGTCTGGTCCTTGAGAACTCAACAGCGTGCACATTGTCAATGCCAATTTATTGATTGACCTCGTGCCTGGTCGGCTTGCTGACCGGGTCATGAAGCAATTCCTTTTG
>NZ_QKTC01000036.1:0-14453 GCF_003234435.1 Curtobacterium sp. MCLR17_044
CAACCAGCCCGGCCTCAGCCCCGCCCCGGCCGCAGGAACGGCACCCGCGGCATGAGCCAGTCGACCCACACCACCCGCACCCCCGGCGCCACGGCCAGTGCCCACAGGATCGAGGCAGCGGCGTCGGTCGGGTAGTGCACCGCGTCGATCGACACCGCGAAGAACACGATCACGATGGCCACGACCCCGAGCGTCAGGGCGAGCCGGTGCCACCGGGTCTCGCGGAGCAGCCAGATCAGGGCGATGACGAACGCCGTGATGTAGACCGTGTGCCCGCTCGGGTACCCGGGGTCGGGCTGCACGGGGAACGGGTGCGGCAGCACGGCCACGTCGGGCCGGGCGCGGTGCACGATCTCCTTCACGATCGCGGACGGCACCCACGTGATCGCGATGGTGCCGCCGAACGCCAGGGCCGGTCGCAGATCTCGCGTGCGCCACCAGATCACGGCGACGACGACGACCGTGATCCCGATCGCCGGTGCCGGACTGATCACGTGGTAGACCGCCGTGCTGAACGCCCCGATGAACCCGGTGTGCAGCGCGTTGAGGGCCTTGGACAGCCCGAGGTCCACGGTGCCGAGGGTGAACCCGACGATGGTGATGACGACGACCGCGATGACGGCGATCGCCACCGAGACGAGCGGGTACGGCGAGCGCTCGAGGATCCCGTACGCGGCGGGCTCCCGTCGGCGGGGACGGAGGAGCGGCGCGTCGTCGGTCATCCCGCCATCGTCGCAGTCCGACCCCGGCATCCCAGGGCGAGTGAGCCTCACAAAACTCCGAAAGCGTTCAGCGCGGCGGTCGGGAGTAGACAGGACGCATGCCAACCGTTGCCGAGAACATCGTCGCCACCCTCCGCGCCAACGACATCCACCGGGTCTACGGCCTGCCCGGGGACTCCCTGAACGGCTTCACCGACGCCCTGCGCAAGGACGGCACGATGCGGTGGGAGCACGTCCGGCACGAGGAAGCGGCCGCGTTCGCCGCCTCTGCCGAGGCCGCCCTGACCGGTGACCTGACCGTCTGCGCCGGCAGCTGCGGGCCCGGCAACCTGCACCTGATCAACGGCCTGTACGACGCGAACCGCTCGCGGGTACCGGTGCTGGCGATCGCCGCCCACATCCCCACGGCCGAGATCGGCTCCGGTTACTTCCAGGAGACGCACCCGCAGGAGCTGTTCCGCGAGTGCTCCGTCTACGTCGAGTACGTCGCCGACCCCGTCCAGATGCCCCGCCTGCTCGAGATCGCGATGCGCGAGGCGATCGAGAAGCGCGGCGTCGCCGTGCTCGTGATCCCGGGCGACGTGCTGCTCGCCGAGGCGAAGGACGACCGCGCCACCCGCATCGAGCGGGCCACCCCGCGCATCGTGCCGAGCGAGGCCGAGCTGCAGCGCACCGCCGACCTGCTGAACGGTGCCGACCGGATCACCATCCTGGCCGGAGCCGGCGTCGCGGACGCCCACGACGAGGTCGTCGCCCTGGCCGAGCGGCTGCAGGCCCCGATCGTGCACGCGCTGCGCGGCAAGGAGTACATCGAGTACGACAACCCGTACGACGTCGGCATGACGGGGCTGCTCGGCTTCGCCTCCGGGTACCGCGCGATGGAGGACGCCGACGTCGTGCTCATGCTCGGCACCGACTTCCCGTACCAGCAGTTCTTCCCGGCCAAGGCGAAGCACGTGCAGGTCGACATCCGCGGCTCGCAGCTCGGCCGCCGGCACCCCGTCGACATCGGGCTGGTCGGCACCGTCAAGGACACCGCCCTCGCCCTCATCCCGCTGCTGACCGGCTCGCACCCGACGAAGCACCTCGAGGACTCCCTGAAGCACTACCGGAAGACCCGCGAGAAGCTCGACGACCTGGCGGTCCCCGCCGGGAAGAAGAAGCCCCTGCACCCGCAGTACGTCGCCCGGGTCCTCGACCGGCTCGCCGCGGAGGACGCCGTCTTCATCCCCGACGTCGGCTCCCCCGTCGTCTGGGCCTCGCGCTACCTCACCATGAACGGCAAGCGCCGGCTGATCGGCTCGTTCGTGCACGGCACGATGGCGAACGCCGTCCCGCAGGCGATCGGTGCGCAGACCGCGTTCCCGGACCGGCAGGTGATCGCCCTGGCCGGTGACGGCGGGCTGACGATGCTCCTCGGTGAGCTCATCACGATCGTGCAGAACAAGCTGCCGGTGAAGATCGTCGTGTTCGACAACTCGTCGCTCAACTTCGTCGAGCTCGAGATGAAGGCCGCCGGCTTCGTGAACTACGGCACCGAGCTGCAGAACCCGGACTTCGCCGCCGTCGCCGAGGCGATCGGCATCAAGGGCTTCCACGTCGACGTGTCCGACGACTTCGAGGACGCGATGGCCGCCGCGCTCGCGCACGACGGTCCCGCGCTCGTGTCGGTCCGCGCGAACCGCCAGGAGCTCTCCATGCCCCCGGCGGTGACGCTCGAGCAGGCGAAGGGCTTCACGCTCTACGCCATCCGCACGGTGCTGTCGGGTCGCGGTGACGAGCTGCTGGACCTCGCGTCCACCAACGCGCGCCAGCTGCTGTAGACGCGAGCGGACGACGGCCTGGAGGCGCGGTGCCAGCTGGCACCGCGCCTCCAGGCCGCCTTTTCGTCACCACCCGAGCGTCTGGCCGTCCTCCAGGAACACGCCGGTGGGGCCCTCCGGGCCCGCGCTCGCGGCGGCCGCGATCGTCGCGGCGCTGACCTCGACGGGGCGACCGTGCGGGTTCGGCATGCCCCCGAACTCGGTGGCCGTGTAGCCGGGCTCGATCGCGACGAAGTGCACCTCGGGCACGACGCGCGCGTACTGCACCGTCAGCATCGAGACGGCGGCCTTGGACGCGCCGTAGACCACCGCCGGCACGGTGAACGCCGGCTTCGACGGGTCGTGGGTGGCGGTGAAGGAGCCGAGCGCACTCGACAGGTTCACCACGATCGGGTTCGCGGAGCGACGCAGGAGCGGCAGCGCGGCCTCGGTCGCGCGGATGGTGCCGACGGCGTTCGTGTCGAAGACCGCGAGCGCCTCGGGCCCGCTCTGCCCCCAGACGGCGATGCCGGCGTTGTTGACCAGTACGTCGAGTCCACCGTTCTCGTCGACGTGGGCGAAGGCCGCGGCGACCGAGTCGTCGTCGCGGACGTCGAGCTGGACGGAGCGAGCGCCGATCTCGGCGGCGACCGTGGTGCCCTGGTCGGCGTCACGTGCGCCGATCCAGACGGTGTGGCCCGCCTCGACGAGCTGGCGGGCGGTTTCCTTGCCGAGGCCGCGGGTGGCCCCGGTGATGAGTGTCGTTGTCATGGGTCCAGCGTCGTGCTCGGCGGCGACCGCAGGGAGTCGCCCGGTTGTCGTAGGACCGGCAGGGCCAGGACCCGGTCGACCGTCGCGCGCAGACTGGGGACATGGCGGACACGGACTTCGGGCACACCCTGCGGCGGCTGCGCGACCACGTCTCCCCCGAGGCGGCGGGCGTGGTCGTCGGGCCCCGTCGGCGTGCGTCCGGTCTGCGGCGCGAGGAGCTGGCCGGGCTGGCGGGGATCTCCGCCGACTACCTGACCCGGCTCGAGCAGGGGCGGGCGACCTCGCCGTCCGCCCAGGTCGTCGAGGCGCTCGCGCGGGCGCTGCGGGTCGCCGATGCCGACCGCGAGCTGCTCTACCGGCTCGCCGGGCACGCGGTCCCCGGTGCCGACGTGGTCCCGTCGCGAATCCCGCCGAGCGTGCAGCGACTGCTCGACCGGCTGGCGGACACCCCGGTCGCGGTCCTCGACGCCGCGGGGAACCTGCTCGTCGCCAACGCCCCGTACGACGCACTGATGGGGCCGATCGGCGCGCTGCGCGGGAACGACCGGAACACCGCGTGGCGGCACCTGGTCGGGTCCGGCAGCCGAGCCGTGCACACGCCCGAGGAGCAGGCGGCGTTCGAGGCGAACCTGGTGGCGGGGCTCCGGATGACCGCGGCGCGCTACCCGCTCGACCGCCAGCTGCGGCAGCTCGTGCGGGACCTTCGGGCGGCGGGCCCGCGGTTCGTCGAGCTGTGGGACTCGGGCGCGACCGCGCTCGGCGAGACCGCCCGCCGGAAGGTGATCGACCACCCGGACGTCGGGCTGATCACGCTCGACTGCGACACCCTGGTCGTCGGGCCGGAGGACCTGCGGATCCTGGCGTACACGGCCGAGCCCGGATCGGTGGACGCGGAGCGGCTGGCCCTGGCGATCGTGGTGGGGACGCAGTCGTTGGTGGAGTGAGGCGGGGGTTCGATTTCGGTGTGCCCCGACTCCGAAGCGGCCGGACTAGCGAGCGGGCCGCACAGGTCTCCGCGGTGGGAGCGCAAGCGAACCACGACTGTGGAGGACGAGCAGGACCAGCCCGAGGGCCACCGGGAGTGCCACCAACTCGACGGACCCGCTCCCGACGTCCATCGCGCGGACTTCGTTCACCGCGAGCGCCCCGACGTACGGGACGAGACTCAGGACGATCGTGAACGCTGTCCGCCACCACCGCATGATCGCGAGAACGACGGCGCTGATCTCGAGCACTGCCGTCCCGTACCAGGCGTAGAGGTTCCCGTCCCACAGGGACCGGCTGTACTGCCACTGTCCGGGATCGCTGACGCTGCAGTAGCTGAGGGCGCCGAGCAGGAACCACCCGACGGCTGCTGCCGCGGTGTGCTGGGAGCGGTGCGGGCGCCCGAGGACCGCGACGACCGCACACGCGCTGAGCAGGAGCAAAGTCGCCCGGTCGACACTCCAGACGCCCGGGTACCGGTTCAGGAGGTACGGCGACACGGTCCCGAGCAGCACGGACACCAGGAGGACAACGCGCCCGACGTTCCACCGGCCGCAGAGCGCAGTGACGAGGGCCATCACCCAGAGCGCCGCGAACACGAAGCCCGTGTCGCGGAAGGGTCCGACCTGCACCATCGATCCCGGAGCCGGGTTGCCGGTGATCCACGGCGCCCAACTCGAGAACAGGAACTCGGCGAGAGCAAGCCCGGTGCCGAGGGTCAGGGCCACCGTGCTCGCGGAGTTCCGCACGTCGGCCACCACGAGCCCGTCGAGCCGCAGGCCCACGCCGTGCTCAGCGATGGCCCGACGTTCCTGGCGGGTCGGACGCTCTCGGCCTTCGCCCTCGGCGACGTCGAGGAGTGTCCCGACGAGCGCGTCGGCGTTCGCGGACCGCCACGCAGCCGGGTACCAGGCGAGCAGTCGCCGGTACCGAGCTTCGAGTTCGGCACTCATGCTCCGGCAACCTTGCCGGAGATGCTCGACGTGCGCGGCAGACGGGCACGCACCGCGCGCAGCCTGACCTCGAGTCGCTCGGTCTCCAGCGCGAGCCGCTGTTCGCCCTGGGCGGTGAGGGCGAAGTAGCGCCGGAGACGCCCCCAACGCGATGCCGCTCCCCCACTTCGCGGGTGATGCCCGCCCTCGGGCTCAATGACGCTTCACAGGTTGGCTACGATCCGAGGGCGCCGGCTTCCGGCGATCGCACTCGTCCGGCCGTTGTCGGACGGCACACCCGAGGGGACAACCCGTGCCACACAGCACCGCAACACTCCGACGCGCATGCGCGATCGGCGCGACGATCGCCGTCATCGGCCTGAGCACCGGCTTCGGGGCGCTGTCTGCCTCGGCGGCAGAACTGCCGGAAGCAGCACCGGCGACCGCGTCAGCCGGCTCGGCCGCGGCCCCCACCGAGGACACCGCGCCCGGAACCGGCACGGACTTCGGCACCGGCACCGGCACCGGCACCGGCACCGATGAGGAGACCGCAGCAGCGTCGCCCGACGCGACGACTCCTGTCGCCCCGGTTCCGGATGCCGCCGAGGACACGGAGGTGCCCGCGGACGAGACCACCGCGCCCAGCAGCGCTCCGGCCGCCCCGGCGACGTCTGCTCCCGCCGTCGCCGACCCCACCGCGACCATCACCGGGGATGCGACCGTGGGCAGCATCCTCACCGCGACGGGGACGGGCTTCACCGGCACGCTCTCGTACGCGTGGACGGGTGACGGCACCACGCTCCCCGTCACGACCGAGTCCTACCTCGTCCTCCCTTCGGACGCCGGCAAGGTCATCGCCGTCACGATCACGGGCGACGACGACCAGACAGCAACGGCGTCGACCGCTGCGGTGACACAGGCCGCCTCGTTCCCCGAGGCGACCACCGAGGACGAGCCGGTCATGCTGTCCACGACGGCCGGGGAACGGTTCACCCACACGTTCGCCGCGGACGGGTTCCCGAAGCCGACGTACTCGGTGGAGTACTTCTCGCTCGACGACCCGTACGCCGACGAGACCGATCAAGACGAATCCGGTTACCTCCCCTACGGTCTGTCGCTCGACCACTCCACCGGGGTGCTGTCCGGCACCTCTGACTACTCGGGCACGTACGCCTTCCGCATCGTCGCGACCAGCGGCACGACGACCGCATCGCAGTACGTGAACCTCACGACGGACGCCTCGACACCGCTCGGCGTGCGGGTGACGGCCGAGGACAAGGACACGTTCCTCACCGCTCATTCCACGAGCTGGGTCATCGAGCGCGACGGCACCGTCTGGACCTTCCAGAACGAGACCACGCCCGAGCCCGACGGCGGTTACAGCACCTTGGGCGTGGGCTTCGAGGGTGGGCAGCCGACCATCGACCAGGGCGGCACGCTCCTGGTCGGCGGGAGCCTCGTCGACCGTTTCGGCAACGAGGTCGACGGCGCCGACGGCTACCCGGCACCGTTCACGGTGACGTCCGACCACACCTCAGACGTCATCGTCCCGAACACCGACCCATGGGCAGGTGCCGAAGTGACGTTCCCGCACGCGTCGACCCACGCCCTGACCGTGGCGTCGAGCAGCTTCGCGACGGCGTTCACGGTGGACGTCCGTCCGACCGCTTCGACGGTGGCGACCCCTGTCGCTCCGACGAGCGCGGTCTCCGCCGCCGTCCCGACCGGCCAGCTGGCCTACACCGGGAGCGACGCGATGCACCTGCTGCCGTGGGCTGCGGGACTCGCGCTGGCCGGCGTCGGCGTGATCGCCCTGCAGGCCCGTCGTCGGAAGCGATCCTGACCCGCCACCGATGAACGACCGAGGGGCCCAGCGCGTGCTGGGCCCCTCGGCCGTTCGCTGCGAGCCCGCCTGAACCCTTCGGAGAAGGCCCACAGGTCGGGTCCTTCGCCCTTGTCTGGCTCGGACGCCGTCCATAGGCTCCCGCTGTCAGACGATCGTCTGACTCCAGAACGGGACGAGGACGGGCATGAACGACGACACGCAGGTCAGCATGAACCGGGTGCACTGGGACGGTGGCGTGCCGCGCAGTGCGGTGGACGCGCTGCTGCACGACGGCGGGCTGGCGGTGGTCCCGACCAAGGTCGGCTACATCCTGATGACCTCGGACCGCGCGGGTCTGGAGCGCAAGTTCGACGCGAAGGAACGCAACCGCAACAAGCCGGGCGTCGTGCTCGTGAGCTCGCTCGAGATGCTCCGGAGCATCGCGCAGCTCACCCCCGAGATCGACGCCCTGTACCAGCGGTGCTGGGACGAGGACGTCCTGCTCGGGTGCATCCTGCCCTGGAGCGACGAGGGTCGAGCGGCACTGCCGGCGGACGGCTCCGACGAACTCATGATGGACACCCGCGGGACGTCCTGCTTCGTCATCAAGTTCGGCGTCCCCGGTGAGCTCGCCGCCCGCGAACTCTGGACCGAGCACGGCAAGTTCGCCTTCGCGAGCTCGGCCAACCCGTCGGGCACCGGCAACCGTGGCGTGGTCGACGGCATCGGCGAGCGCATCGCCGAGCGCGCCGACGTGATCGTCGAGGCGGACGACTACGTCGCGTCCATCCAGCCGGAGCAGAGTGCCGAGACCCGCTACGAGCAGGGCGTCATGGTGTCGATGGTCGACAGCGCCGGAGCCCTGATCCCGCTGCAGGACGGACGCCGATCGGTCGTCCCCGCACCGACGCTGATCCGCAAGGGGCTCGACGTCGACCGGATCATGGGGCTGCTCGCGGACACGTTCACGAGCTGGGACTACCGGCAGGGTGAGTACTACTGAGCCCGCACGAGAGGACTTCCGTGGGCCGGCAGCGCCTGTCGCGTGAGGACGCCTCGAGCCGCATCACCGCGTTCGTGTACGGCAACATCGTGATCCTCGGCACGATCGCACCCATGCTCCCGGACACCGCCGAGAGCGGTCGGGGGCTCTGGTACGTCCTCGCCACCGCGTTCTCGACCTTCCTCGCACACACCTTCGCCGAGTCGGTCGGACGACGTGCGCGGAGCGACCACCGCCTCACCGGGGAGACCGTCCGCGCCGAGCTGCGAGATTCGCTGCCCATCCTCACCTCCGGTCTCCTGCCGGCTGCCGTCCTCGCCTACGCCTGGCTGACCGGCACATCCGGGCTCGCGGCCGAGATCATCGCGATCGCGTACCTCGTGGTCCGGCTCGCGCTCCTCGGGCCCGTCGTGGCCAGACTCCGCGGGGAGAACCCGTCCCCGCGGACGTTCGTGGCCGGCCTCGTCCTCGCGCTCGTCGGTGTCGGCATCGCACTGGTCAAAGCAGGTCCGGGCTTCTGAGGCGAGCGTGCGCGAGGCGCGCGAGCGCGGGAACCTCGACACCTCGCGTCGTCACGTGGGCCGGCCGTCGGCGACGGCCGCGACGGCTTCGATCTCGACCAGCTGGTCGTCGTAGCCGAGCACCGTGACCCCGAGCAGGGTGCTCGGCACGTCGTGCGCGCCGAAGGCATCGCGCACCACCTGCCATGCGGCGACGAGGTCGGCCTGCCGTGAGGACGCCACGAGCACCCGGGTGCTCACGACGTCCTCGATGGACGCACCTGCGGCACGCAGCGCCTCCTTCATCGTCTCGATGCACCGGGCAGCCTGGCCCGCGTAGTCGCCGACCGCGACGGTCGACCCGTCCGCGGCGAGCGGGCAGGCCCCGGCGAGGAACACGAGCCGCGTCCCGGCCGGCACGGTGGATGCGTACGCGTACTGCGCCGCGTCGCTCAGGACGTCGGACCGGATGAGACGGACAGCGCTGGCCATACCGGTCATCCTGCCAGCAGCGACGTTCGACCCTCGGCGGCGTCAGGCGCAGTACTCGTACGGCAACATCGCGACCGACCCCACCCAGATAGCACCCACGGTGGTGCCGTCCGTCCCCAGCTGGAACGTCATGTAGCGCCCGTCGGCCTGCACGCTCCACATCGAGTACGGCCCCTGGTCCTCACCGTAGGTGCCGGTGTACTGCAGGTCCGGGTACGCGGAGCGCACCTCGGTCAGGGGCGCTCCGATGCCGATCCCGGCGTCGGTCTCGGGCGAGTTCGTCGTCACCGGGTCCGACCCCACCCCACCGATGGTCACCCCGGCGACCTTCCCGTCGCGGGGGATGACGATGAGCCCGGGGGCGTCGGATCGCTCCCAGAACGTCGTCTCCGGGCTGGCCGGGCACGCATCCGTACTCCGGGTGTAGGCGGCTGCCAGGTCGTCGATCTCGCCCTGCACCGGACCACCGAGGGCGATCGGTCCGACCTCCTCGGTCGAGATGGTCCACGTCGCGGGGTCCGACAGGCTGAAGGCCGTGTCCGTCTCGGTCGGGGTCGCAGTTGGGGTCGCAGTGTCGGGGTCAGCCGGCGCCTCCGGGGTCGCAGTTGCAGTCACGGTCCGGGTCGGCGTCGCGGCCGGTGAGCCGGAACAGGCGGTCAGCGCCATCGCTGCGATGAGCCCGAGGGTCACCCCCGCGGTCCGGGCGGTGCCGTTCACGCGGCCCCCGCCGTACTGCGCCGCTGCCGGTCAGGCGGGAGCTGGGGGCCGGGTTGCTGCACGGTCCTCCAGCTGCCGATCCGCGGGTCGAGCCGGACGGCGTCACCGCACTCGTCGCAGTGCGCCGCTCCCGCCTCGCCGAGCAGGATCTTCGCGCCGTCGTGGACGAACGGGTTCGGGTTGCCGGGCATCGTCTGTTTCCCTCCGTCGGCGGATGTCGAAGGGTCCCCGCCCGCAGGCGGGGACCCGACCGGCGCGCGCTCCGGAGAGCCGCAGCGCCAGCCGATGACCCCCGCGCCGTTGCGATGGCCGATCCACCGTACGTCGAGCCTCCACGAGGAACGGAACCCCTCGTCCGCCATCGCAACCAGAGCGTTACACAGCTTCCGACGCAGCGATCAGTCGGCGTCCTCGACGTCGAACACGACGACCCGCGCACTCGCCGCACCGATGAACTCGGCCACCGGCCGGTGCTCCGGGTGCGGCAGGTACCCGGAGAGCGCTGCCCGATCGCGGAACCGGACGACGAGCATCCAGTGGAACCCGCCCTCCAACCCCTCGGTGCTCACGCTCGTGCCGGCCTGCACCGACTCGACCCCCTCGACCCGCGGCAGGTGCTCGCGCGACAGGGCCGAGGCCTCGGACGACCGGTCCTCCCCGTCCCACTCGACCAGCACGGTGTGCGTCACTCCGGACACGTGGTCCCCTTCCTCGAACGCAAGAACGCGAAACCCAGAACCTCAGAACCCCAACAAGGCAGATCAGAACGCCGGCGTCCCGCCCGCGATCGTGATCGTCGACCCGGACTGGTAGCTCGACTCCGGGCTGACCAGGTGCACGTAGGCGGCACCGAGCTCGGCGGGCTGACCGGGACGGCCGAACGGCGAGCTCTCACCGAAGTGCGACACCGTCTCTGCGTCGTCGGAACCCGGCTGCAGCGGCGTCCACACCGGCCCCGGCGCGACGGAGTTCACACGGATGCCCTTCGGCGCGAGCTGCTGCGCGACGGCCTCGGTGAAGAGCTTGATCGCGCCCTTCGACACGGCGTAGTCGATCTTGTCCGGCGAGGGCGTGGACGCCTGGATCGAGCCGGTCGTCACGATGGTCGACCCGGGCTCGAGGTGTGGCACGGCGGCCTTGGTCAGCCAGAACAGCGAGTAGATGTTGGTCTTGAAGGTGGAGTCGAACATCGAGGTGTCGAGCGTGAGGATGTCCTCGTTGCTCTCCATGCGCCCCGCGACCATGACCAGGGTGTCGAGGCCGCCGAACTCTTCGACGCCCTTCTGCACCAGGTCCGTGCAGTACTGCTCGTCGGAGATGTCCCCGGGGAACAGCACGGCCCGACGACCCTCGGACTCGAGCAGGTCCCGGACCTGTTCCGCGTCCTCCTGCTCGTCCGGCAGGTACGAGAGCACCAGGTCCGCACCTTCGCGCGACAGGGCGATGGCGGCGGCACGGCCGATGCCGGAATCAGCACCGGTGACGATGCCGCGGTACCCCTTCAGCCGTCCGAGCCCGACGTAGCTCTCCTCGCCGTGGTCGGGCTTCGGGTCCATCTTCCACGCGGCGCCCGGCAGCGACTGCTCCTGCTTCGGGTACGGCGGTGCCGGGTAGAGGGTGTTCGGATCGCGCTTCTCGTACTGGCTCATGGCCCCACTGTCGTCGCAGCGCCCGCACGGGCGCTCAGCTGGTGGGTGACGGACGCCGAGCAGGCGACCCCGGTTCTGGAGACGGGCGGGGACGGACGGGAGGCGCGGTGCCAGCTGACACCGCGCCTCCAGTCCGTCAGGTGGTTCAGACGCCGGCCGTGGTCCGGATCCAGGACGAGGCCTGCGACAGCAGGGCGTAGTTCGAGCCGGCCTTGGTGTTCGCGCCGGGGTCGGCGCTGTCGCCGGTGGAGCAGACGGCGACGACCTTGCCGTTGACGAGCAGCGGGCCGCCCGAGTCGCCGTGGTTCGATGCGCCGGTCACGCCGGTGAGGTGCTGGGCACGACCGCTGAAGGCGTCGGTGCTCGCGCCGGTGAGCGAGACCGTGGCCTGGTACAGGCCGTCGGACTGGGTCGCGTTCGCACGCAGGCCGTAGCCCTGGATGGTGCCGGTGCCGCTCGACTTGGCGGTCGCGGTGAGGTCGAGGGGTGCGTAGGTGGACAGCGAGTAGGCGGTCCGCAGGTGCACGAGCGCGATGTCACCCGCCGGCGAGGCGCTGACGCGGTCGACGGCGACGGCCGTGCCGCGGTTGACGGTGGAGTTGGAGTGGTACACGTTCATCGCGCCGATGCCGTCGATGCAGTGCCGGGCGGTGAGGATCCACGAGGCGTTGAGCTGCTCGCCGGTGCAGTTGCTGACGTAGCCGGAGGGGATGCTGCCGCCGGAGGCTTCGAGCTGCACCGCCCACGAGGTGGTGGGGGCCTTCTCGCCGCCGACGACCTTGGTGCTGACGGGCAGCGCGGAGGCGGGCGAAGCGGCGAACACGCCGGCGGTGATGACGGCGACCGCGGCGAACGCGGCTGCGATGGACTTCTTCATGACGACTCCTCTGTCGGTGAAGCACCTGCCAGTTGCTCTGTGCAACTGATGCGTCATCCTGACCCCCTGTCCAGGGGTCGCACCAGTCCGCACTTCGACGGACGCGGCTGCTTGCGGACTCGAACGCCGTGATCCGGTACGCGAACTGGCTGAGCCGTGCGCCATCGGTCTGGTCGTAGCGTCGAAGCATGACGACCAGTGACGCGATCAACCTGCCGGATCGGTTGACTCCGGCCCTGGACCCTGACCTCGAGGTGCTCGACGCCATGGACCGTGTCATCGCGGCGTGCGTGGAGGGGACCTCGGCGACGGAGGCGGGGGTCGTGCTCGCGGACCGGTCCGGTGCGTTGCAGGTCATCGCCTCGACGAGCGAGCGCAGCAGTGAGGCCGAAGAAGCGCAGCTCGGGACGAACGAGGGGTCGTGTCTCGACTGCTACCGGACCGGCGAGACGATCGACGTGCCCGACGTGTCGACGCACGAGTCGGAGTGGCCGACGTTCGCGGCGACGATGCGCGAACGCGGGCTGCAGGGCACGTTCGCCGAGCCGATCCGTCTGCGGGACCGGACCATCGGCTCCCTGTGCGTCTTCGCCGACCACACCCGCGGGCACAGCGACCAGGACGTCGTGCTGCTCCAGCTGCTCGCCGACGCGGCTTCGGCTGCCCTGGTCCGACAGCGCGACCGCGGGGTGTCGACCACGATCGAGGAACAGGTCGAGGACGCGCTCGAGGCCCGGGAGCTCCTCGAACAGGCCAAGGGCGCACTCGCGTACCGACGGGGCATCCGGATGGACGAGGCGTTCCAGATCCTGCGACGTGCTGCTGCCGGTGCGGGCCGCGGGATCCGGGCCATGGCGGAGGACGTCGTGCACCGGGGCGCCGACCTCGGCAGCACCGGCTAGGCCCGTCGGGTCCGCGGCCCGTCCGGCTCCGTCCGCAGCACCAGGCCGTGGTGGTCGGTGGTGAGCGTCACCGCGACCACCTCGCCGAACGCGTCGCCGTCGAGCTGCACCAGCTCCGGGGTGTCGACGGTCAGCCGCAGCGTCCGTGCCCGGGTGTACCGGAGTGCGCGTGAGGTCGGCAACACGCGAGCGAGGAGTCGCCCGAACCGGGTGCGCGCGAAGAAGCGGTTGAGCGTCAGGGCGTACCCGACCTTGGTCCAGCCGAACCACCCGGCCGGCCGGAACGCCACGGCATCGAGGATGCCGTCGTCCGGTCGGGCCGCGGGGAGCAGCAGGATGCCCGCGGTCAGGGTGCCGCAGTTCCCGACGATGATCGTGTGGGCGCTCATGCTGCGGAGCGGGCCGTCGTCGATCCCGTAGTGCACGGGGATCTGCCGGTTGCCGATCACGGACCGGGCGATGGGATCCGAGTAGGCGACCCATCCGAACCGCTTCTTCACCCACGCGTTCGTGTCCGCGGCCATGCTCGCATCGAGCCCGATGCCGGTCATCACCAGGAACGCGTGCGACGTCGTGGTGCCCGCCGGGTCGGTCAGGTCAGCCAACCCGACGTCGATCGGGCGGTCCGTCCCGCTGAAGCCCGCTCGGACCGAGCGCACCAGGTCGCCGAGGGGCAGCCCGAGGTTCCGCGCGAACAGGTTGCCGGTGCCGCTGGGGAGGAGCGCCACCGGGATCCCGGTGCCGCGGAGTTCCGCGGCGACGACCCGGAGCGTGCCGTCGCCACCGGCGACGAGGACGACGCTCGGGTGGGCGTCGCGCGCGGCCCGGGCAGCAGCACGCCCGTCGTCTTGAGCGCTCGTCTCGAACCAGAGCGACTCGTCCCATCCGTGCGCGCGCTCCTCGGCGCCGAGCACCGCTCGGAGGCGGGCCTGGTCGATCTGGGTCGGGTTCACGACCACGGCGGCGCGCGGCGGGCCGGGTTCGTTCGGGGGCGTCGGCATGCGTTCGGTGCGGGGATTCCTGCTGGTGGTGCGCTTCGCCAGTGGCGGACTAGTTGGTCCGGCCGGCGTTGCGGGCCTTGTTGCCGCTGCGGCGGACGGCGCCGAAGACGATCGTGCCGAGCAGCAGGACGATGCCGATGATGCCGAGCCAGAGCAGGCCCTTCAGGGCGAAGCCGACGATGGACAGGACTGCCCAGAGGACGACGAGGACGATGACGGTCTTCACGGTGGTGGTTCCTTCGGCGGGGTGTGGTGCGTGCGGGGTGGGGTGGAACG
>NZ_QKTC01000037.1:0-14169 GCF_003234435.1 Curtobacterium sp. MCLR17_044
GGGCGTCGGCGTCGGCGTCGGGGTGGGAGCCGGCCAGCGGTCACCCGCCGCGCAGGAGACCGATCCGGCACGGACGCGCCAGATCTCGGAGGCACCGGCTTCGGCGTCGATGCGGAGCGCGACCGTCGTCGTGGTGCCGTCGGCGGCCGTCGTGGTGCTGCCGACGACGACCTTGGTGGCGCCGTAACGGGACTCCGGCAGATCGCGGCTCCACCCGGGCGTCGCGGTGGCCTCGGTGGTGACGTCGTCGCCGTCGATGGTCAGGCGGTCGAACGACACCGCGGGGGTGCCGCCGGGAGTGCACGCGGCGCGGAGTCCGGTGAACACGACGGGGGGACGATCGCGCAGGGTGAACTCCCCGCTCGCGATCATCGAGGTCGCCCCGTCCGGGCCGGCCTCCGAGCGCAGACCGCTCGTGCGGGTGGTGTTGAGCTTCAGGACGTCCTGCGTCGTGTCGACCCGGGCCACCGTCGGGTCGCCCGAGTCCCAGCGCACGGCCGGTGTCGGTGCGGTGAGCGTGCCACCGTCGATGTCGGTGAGTTCGACGCCCGACGCGGCGGCGAGGGTGGCGCCGTGGGCCGCGGTGTCCGCGCTGGCCGGCAGCGCGAGCATGGGCGCCACGAGGCCGATGCCGAGCAGCGCCGAGGCCGCGAGCGCGATGACGGAAGTGGTGCGTGGACGATCGGTCATCGGCGGGCCTCCTCGGCGAACGCGGTGAAGAAGGCGCGGCCGGCGGGGACGCCGACCCCGGTCACGTCGTCCCAGCCGGGTGCGGACCGGAGTCCCTGCCGACCGGTGTCCCAGAGGAACAGGGTCTCGGGCCACAGCGCTCCGGCATCGGGCCCGCGCGGCGACCAGGTGGCAGCGGAAGCGGGGCGGACGTCGCGGACGGCGTCGGTCCCGAGCATCTCGTAGAGCATCGGCGTGACGAGCCCGATCCGGACCCCCGTGGCGGCCTTGGCCATGGCGACCATCGAGGCGACCATCGGGGTCGCCAGACTCGTGCCGCCGTGCGTGACGTAGCCGGTCACGCCCTTGTGTGGCCCGTACACGACGAAGCCGGTGTTGGGGTCGCCGATCGACGCGACGTCGGGGACGAGTCGCCCGGTCCCCGGTTCGTCGAGCAGCTGGCGCTGCCACGTCGGTCGGTCGTAGACGTCGGACTGGCCGCCGCCGGCGCCGTACGCGAAGCCCGGCGGGATGAGGGCACCGTTGCGCGCGAAGCGGGTCTCGGTCTCCCAACCAGCCTCGACCGCGACGGAACCGTCACGTGCGAGCCCGGTGCTGGTCGCTCCGACCGCGGTCACGTACGGGCTGGACGCCGGCGACGACACGTCGGGGCCGGAGTCGTGGTCACCGACGGCGCTGTTGTCGCCGTCGTTCCCCGAGGACGCGAACACCGAGATGCCCCGGGCCCCCGCCTCGACGAGCACCCGGTTCAGCAGCGTCCGGTCGTCCGCGGTGTCCAGGTCCTCGGTGGACCCGAACGACAGGCTGATGACGTCCGCACTGCCGTGTTCGACGACGTCGAGGATCCGCGAGAACAACGAGGTGGTGCTGCAGTCGTCGGCACCCCAGTACTCGATGTCGGCGTCGGGGGCCATCGCGTGCACCGCCTGCACGTCGAGGTGCTGCTCCTCTGTCCAGCTCTGCGGCCCGCCGCAGCGGGAGGTGTCCGGCGACGCCGGAGCGTGGTGCTGGTACTGCCCCGAGCGGAACGGCTGGGCGCCCGCCGCCCGGAAGTAGGTGTCCGTGTTCGCTTCGACGTCGGGGTCGTCGTAGGCGGCGACGATCGCGATGGTCGCGCCGCGTCCGGTGTACCCGGCCGGCACGTCGTGGACCTCGCGCAACTGGGCCGGCTGGTACCCGCACAGCGCGTTCGATCGGTGCGTGACCGGCACCGATGCGGGCCAGTCCGTCGTGAGGCGCTCGCCCCACCATGCTGCGCACTGTCCGTCGTCGGCCAGGACCGGCGGTCGCGGGACGGTCTCACCCGGTGCCGGGGTGGGTGCCACCGCTGCTGCAGTGGTCGTCTCGGTCGGTCGGACGGCGTCGGAGTCAACGGCTCCGGACACGCCGACGACGGCGGTCAGCCCGCGTGGCACGGCGAGGGCGCGGACCGGTGCCACGGCGCTCTGTCCGGCGACGTCCCACCGCGCGAAGGAGGTGTGGAAGGCGTCCGCGATGCGCGCGGCCGTCCCGCGAACGGGCAGGGACGCGATCGAGCGCTCGACGGGGCCGACGTGGAGCCCGGCACCGCGCAACCAGGTCGCCACGGCCGGGGCGCGGTCGAGGTGCACGGGGTCGAGGAGGACGGTGAGGGACAACTCGTCGGCGGTCACCGGGTCACCGCGCTCGGCGTGTGCGGTCCAGGCGGGGACGGAGTCCGCGAGCGGTCGGTCGGGCGAGGGCGGTGCGGGGCGCACGAGGAGCGCGCCGGGGATGATCACGGCGAGCGCGAGCGCACCGATGAGGAAGCGTGGACGCATGGGTTCCTGGTCTGCTGAGAGGCGGGGACGCAGCGCTGCGCGCTGCCACAGCGACCTTACATGCAACTGAGAATCGTTATCACTCGCAGGACACGGGCAGTCCAGACAAACAGGAGGCCCGGTGTCAGCTGACACCGGGCCTCCTGTCCGTCAGGGGGTCAGACCACGGCGCGCAATGCGTCCGCGATGCCCGTCAGGGCCACGTCGACCTCGTCGGCCACGCGCCGGTGGGTCGCCGTCGAGCGACGGTAGGGGTCGTCCACATCGTCGTCGGCCGGGTCGGCGGGCGGCGGGACCGTTCCACGCAGCCGGGCGACACGCTCCACGAGTTCCTGCGGGGTCGTCACGTCGGCCAGGTCACCGGGCTCGAGGCCCGCGAGCACCCGCGCGAACTGCTTGATCGTGAACGTCCGCTTGGATGCCCGGGGTGCCAGGGAGACAGCGGCTGCACGGTGCGATCGCTCGGCGGTCAGCACGAGATCGGCGCTCGCGACGATCTCGGCCGTCAGGTACCGCGACCGGTGGGCCGACGGGTCGCCCCCGAGCCGGACGGACTGCTCCGCCGCGGCGGCGTCCATCGCGGCACCGTCGTCGGCGATGGTGCCGGCCGACTCGACCACGAACGCGGGGGCGTCCGGGCCGAGTCGTGCCGTCAGGACCTGCGCGCCGAGCGGCGACCGGCAGATGTTGCCGCTGCAGACGAACAGGATCCGCATCGTCACGCTGCGTCGGTGCGCTCGCCGGCGCGCTGGTCGGCACGCTCGTCGTCGCCGAGCAGGTCGTGCCGCACGACGATGGCGTCACGGCCGGGGCCGACACCGATCGCGGAGATCCGTGCGCCGGACATCGCCTCGATCGCCAGGACGTAGTCCTGCGCGTTCTTCGGCAGGTCGTCGAAGGTGCGGGCTCCGGTGATGTCCTCGGTCCAGCCGGGGAACTCCTGGTACACCGGCTTCGCGTGGTGGAAGTCGGACTGGTTGACCGGGACCTCGTCGACGCGGACGCCGTCGACCTCGTACGCGACGCACACCGGGATCGTCTCGAGCCCGGTCAGGACGTCGAGCTTGGTGAGCACGAAGTCGGTGACACCGTTGATGCGTGCGGTGTAGCGGGCGATCGGGGCGTCGTACCAGCCACAGCGGCGCGGGCGGCCGGTGGTGGTGCCGAACTCGAAGCCGTTGGCGCGCAGGAACTCGCCCGACTCGTCGAACAGCTCGGTCGGGAACGGACCGGCACCGACGCGGGTCGTGTACGCCTTGACGATGCCGATGATCCGCTCGAGCTTGCCCGGGCCGATGCCGGAACCGGTCGCGGCACCACCGGCGGTCGCGGACGACGAGGTGACGAACGGGTAGGTGCCGTGGTCGACGTCGAGCATGGTGGCCTGCCCGGCTTCGAACAGGACGGTCTCGCCGCGCTCGAGCGCACGGTGGATCTCGAGGGCCGTGTCGGCGACCATCGGGCGCAGGCGCTCGGCGAAGGACAGCAGCGACTCGACGACTTCTTCCGGGTCGATCGCGCGGCGGTTAAAGACCTTGACCAGCAGGTGGTTCTTCTGGTCGAGCGCTGCCTCGACCTTCTGGCGCAGGATGTTCTCGTCGAAGATGTCCTGGATCCGGATGCCGACGCGGTTGATCTTGTCGGCGTAGGTCGGGCCGATACCGCGACCGGTGGTGCCGATCTGGCGCTTGCCCAGGAACCGCTCGGTCACCTTGTCGACGGTGCGGTGGTAGTGCGTGATGACGTGGGCGTTGGCCGACACGAGGAGCTTCGAGACGTCGACGCCGCGGGCACGCAGGGCGTCGAGCTCCTGGAACAGCACCTCGAGGTCGACGACGACGCCGTTGCCGATGATCGGGGTCACGCCGGGCGTCAGGATGCCGGAGGGCAGCAGGTGCAGGGCGTACTTCTCGCCGCCGACGACGACGGTGTGGCCGGCGTTGTTGCCGCCGTTGAACTTCACGACGTAGTCGATGCGGGAGCCGAGGAGGTCGGTGGCCTTCCCCTTGCCCTCGTCGCCCCACTGGGCTCCGATGATGACTGCTGCGGGCATCTGGTTCTCCTCACGTTGGCGGAGGACCGCACACGGCCGTCCGGGCCGGTGGTCCACCCGAGTCTATCGGCTGGTCACCTGCGCGTCACCCGCTGTGACGTCCTGTGGACGGCGGGTCGCTTGTCCACATGGAACGCACCTGGATGTCCGTCCGGATCGGTCGGAGCACGGTCGGACGCGTCCAGATCCACGACGCGGAGGAGCATGACATGAGCGGCATCGGAGACAAGGCGAAGGACTTCGCCGACAGCGACAAGGGCGAGCAGGCAACGGACGCCGGCCTCGACAAGGCGGGCGACGCGGCCGACAAGGCGACCGGCGGCGGGCACGGCGACCAGATCGGCAAGGCCGAGGACGCGGCCGACGGCAAGATCGGCAAGTGACGTCCGACACGTCACCGACGTATAGACGGGCGCGTTCCGCTCAGCGGCGACGCGAAGCGTTGCGCGGGGCGCGCCGACCGAGCCTGCGAGGGAGGGGTGCCAGCTGGCACCGCGCCTCCCGTCTGTCGGTCAGTGCGTCCCGAGCCACCCGGCCGACCCCGGATCAGCTCCGGAAGAAGTCCTGGTACGACGGGTCGCCGACGGGCTGGGAGTGCCCCGGCTCGGCCAGGCGCTGCTCGATCATGGCCTGGATGACGTCCGGCGGGGTGAGTCCACGACGGCGCCACTCGACCGGATTGGACCGGAGCTGGTTCAGCGTGTTCTGCATGGGACAAACAGTTGCACCACTTCACTAGTTTGCCTAACTACCTGTCCCGAACACGCGTTCGCGGGGTGGGGTGCCCCGTGCTTGGTGAGCAGAAGAGGTCGGATCCCCACTCGGGACCCGACCTCTTCTGCTCACCATGTGGCGGGTGAACCGCGCGCACCCTGTCCTAGCGGCGGGTGACCTTCGAGGTCGCCCCGGACTTGGCCGTGCCGTCCTTGTACCCCGAGGCATGGGCCGTCACCTGCACGCTGACGCGGTGCCCGACGTCGGACGAGCCGAGCTTGTACTTGGTACCCGTTGCCGACTTGACGACCTTGCCGTCACGCAGCCACTGGTACTTGTAGGTCGCCTTCGTCGTGCTCCACGTACCGTGCTTCGCGGTGAGGGTCGAGCCGACCTTCGCCGTCCCGCTCACCGTGACCTTGCTCCCCTTCGCCAGCGCGAGCTTCGGCGGGACCACGTTGATCGTCGACGTGTCGGCCTGCTTGCCCGCCGCGTTGTCGAGGTGGAGCAGCAACACCGTCGCCTTGGTGACACCCGAGGCACGGGTGACCGTGAGCGAGCCGGCGTCGGCGAACAGCACGCCGGGGGTGCCGTCCTGCGAGAACGACAGCTTCGGCTTCGACGGGTCGAACGTGGCCGTCTTCGTCTCGTCCACGACCGAGGAACCGCTGGTGGCGGCGCCCGGGGCGTAGGCCGACTCCGTCAGCACCGTGTAGTCGAACTTCTCCGACGAACCGATGGCCTTCGCAGCGACGGTCAGCACCTTCACCGAGCTGTCGAAGGTGTTCACGTCCTGTCCGGGCGCACCGCCGTTGAGCGGCTGGACGTCGACGACGGGGTCGACGTCCGGGTCGTCCAGGGCGGCCTTCGCCAGGTCGACCGTCGTGGCGAACGTGGCGTCCACGGCAGCCGACTTCGCGTTGTACACCAGGAAGTCGGGCTCACCGTCACGGTCCGTGTCGATGAGGACCTCGACGTTGGTCACGGCGCCCGGGTTCGCGTCCGGACCAGCGGTCTGCACGCCGAACGCCAGGGTTCCCGACGCCTTGTCGTACGACGCACCGTAGGAACGGACGTCGGCCGCCTGCAGCGAGCGCGTCGCCGAACCCTCGGGGAACGCCTCGGCGGGGTCGGTGCCGCCGAGCACGAACGGAGCGACGGCGGCGTGGTAGCCGGTCGTCAGTCCACCCTGGTCGAGCGTGCGGCCCTTGAGCGTGAGCTCGGCCGACTTGCCCGGCCCCGTGAACGAGACCGTGGTCCGTGCCCGCACCGCGCTGACGGGCTTCGGGGCCACGTAGGCCCCGAGGCGCATCGGGTTGAGCGAGCTGTCGGTCGGCGCGAACGCCACGATGCCGGAAGCGGCGGCCACGAACTCGCGCTGGTAGCCCTGCTGGACGGCCTCCTGGGTCGGGTCGATGACCCGGCGCAGCTTCGTCGCGTCGGCGACCGAGAACGTCAGCGTGACCGACGCGGTGCCGTTGGCGGGCACCGTGACCTGCTTCGAGCTGAGCGCGAAGGTCACACCCGGCTGCGACACCTGCGGCTGGTACGACACGTTGTACGTGTGCGCCGTGCTGTCGGTGTTGTCGATCTGCAGGGTGCGGGTCTCGCTCGTCCCGCTCGCGACCTCGACGACGCCGAACGACGCGGTGACGAGCTGGTCGTTCTCGGCGCTGCGGACCGTGGTGCCGGCGGTGACCGCCTGCAGTGCGTCCACGCGACCGGTGCCCTGGCGGAGCAGGGTGGCCGAACGGTTGCCGTCCTTCACGTCGTGCGTCGCCGTGTTCATCAGTGCCGCCTTGACCTGCGGGGCGGACCAGGTCGGGTGCGACTGGAACGTCAGCGCCGCGATGCCCGCGACGTCCGGCGTGGCCATGGAGGTACCGCTCATCGACATGCGGCCGTCACCGGTGCCGTTGGCCGCCGAGATCACGTTGACCCCGGGGCCGGCGATGTCCGGCTTGACGATGTCGTCGAACGATCCGTGCACACCACGGCTGGTGAACGACGCGAGCGTGTTCACGGCGTCCGCCTCGATGGCGACCTCGAAGCCCTTGAGCTCGTCCGCGAAGCGCACGTGCAGGGTCCCCGCCTTGGCAGTGGCCTGGAGGCTCGCCACGCTCTTCGCGGTCAGCTCGGCACCCGGGATGGTCGCGTTGCCACCGATGCCGGATTCGAACGTGTCGAGCGTGCCCGCCAGCAGGACGCCGACGCCGCCAGCGGCCTCGACGTTGTTGAAGCGCACGAGGGAACCGCACTCGAGCGCGGCGTCCGTCCACTTCAGCCAGACGACCTTGCCCTTGATCTTCGCGGCGTCGGCGGCGCTGAACGCGGCACAGCCGTCGATGTTCGCGGTCGGGACGACGACGTCACCCTCGACCGGCAGGGTGCCCTTGAAGTTGGACGAGTACTGCGAGCGGTAGGTCTTCGCGACGTCGGCCGGTGCGGTGACCTGCACGCCGTCGTAGAGCGACTGGCCGGTGGCGCTCGCGGCGACGGTGAGCGCGCCCTCGGCGTTGCCCGGCGATCCACCGATGTCCGTGAAGTCGTCGGCGTTGCCCGAGGCGATCACGGGGAGCACGCCGCGCGCGGTCAGTGCGTCGATCTTGGCGTTGTCGGGGTCGTCCGGGGCGCCGTAGTCGGAGCCGAGCGACAGGTTCAGGACGTTGATGTCCTTGCCCTCGGTGAGCGCCTGGCCCACCCAGTCGAGCGCCGCACCGGTGACGTCGGTCGAGCCACCGTTGTCACCGAAGACCTTCAGGGCGTACAGGCCGGCCTCGGGCGCGGTGCCCGGACCGATCCACATGTCCTGCACCTGCTGCGTCGTGAGCTTGGTGTAGTCGCCGTCGAACTGCTGCTTGTCGGCGGTCAGGCCGTAGCCGGCGATCGAGCCGGACACGTGCGTGCCGTGGTCGCCGCCCTTGCCGTCGATCGGGTTGTCGTCGGGAGCCGGCACCGGGTCGTAGGCGTCCGGGTCCGACGGGTCGGCATTGTAGGTCGCACCGGCGAAGTCGTACCCGCCCAGGAACTTCGACGCGTCGTAGAGGCTCGGGTCCGGGGCGCCACTGCTCGCGTTCGCCAGGGCCTGCTGGTACGCCTCGGTGGTGCCGGGGCCACCGAAGTCGGCCTGCGTGTAGTCGAGACCGGTGTCGAGGACGGCGACGTTGACGTCCTTGCCGGTGTGCCCGGTCTGCTGCCAGGCGTTGAGCGAGCGCGTGTAGACGTCGCTCGCGGCGTTCTTCGGCGCGACGCCGTCGGCGCCGGGCTGGACCAGGCTGGGGTCGACGCCCGAGGGAGCGGCGTCGGCGTTCTCGTTGACCGTCGGCTCGACGATCTTCTTCGGCGTGAGCGGGATGATGCTCTCGACGTCGGAGCGCTCGGCGATCTGCCGGAACGCGTCGACGTCGGCGACGACCGCGACGCCAGGGACGGTGTACTCGGTCGAGTAGAGCTCGGTCGCGTCGGCGTCGGCGCGCTTGACGGCCGACCGCACCGCGGCGACGGTCGACTGGATCGCCTCGACGCGGTTCTTGGCCGCGGAGGACTGGGTCCGCGACTTCGTCAGGTCCCCGCCCTTCGCCTTGGCGTCCACTTCGAGGGCACCCTGGCCGGTCGTGCGCACGAAGGCGGCGACGGTCTTCGTCGGCTTGGCGTCACGGAGCGGGGCGGAGAGCTTGAGGTCGGCCACCGAGATCCCGGCCGGAGCTGCGGAGGCCGCGCCCCCGACTGCGAGACCGCCACACGCGAGGGCCGCCACGGCGATGCCGGCGGTCAGGACGCGGGTGAAGCGATGGGGGGTGGGGTTCGGGTCGGTGTTCGGTGTTGCACGGTTCAAAGAGGGCACTCCTGGCTCAGTCCGTGGTTCGCATGAGATTCCTGTGAAGCTATGCGTTCGTTCTCAGGGAAGACAGTCCGCACTTTGGGGGACTCCCCTCGTCCGGGGGACGGAACCTGTTAAGTTGCACACACGTGTGCACGTTATTACGATGGGGTGCGTGACCACCACCGAGCAGCCCTCCCGCGCGCCCCGCCGCGACGCCACGGAGAACCGGGCAGCCCTCCTCGACGCGGCGAAGACCTGTCTGCAGCAGGACCCGGATGCCTCGATCGAGACGATCGCCGCGGCTGCGGGACTCTCGCGCCGTGCGGTGTACGGACACTTCCCCTCGCGCGACGACCTGGTGCGCGAGGTCGTGACCGCCGGCGCCGCCCGGATCGCCGCAGCCATGCCCACCGCATCGGACCTGCAGGAGCTCCCGCCGGCCGCACGCCTCGCCGCCATCGCGGTGACGCTCTGGACCGAGGTGTCGCACGTCCGCTCGATGGCCCGGGTCGCCGTCCGCAGCCCGTTCGCCGAACCCGTCGCCGAGGTGTTCGCGCCGCTGCGCTCACAGGTACGCCAGGCGTGCGCGCTCGGAATCGCCGACGGCGCCATGCGGGACGACGTCGACCCCGAGACCCTCGGCCGTCTGGTCGAGGGCGCGTGCATCGCCGTCCTCGACGAGGCCACCCGTTCCGGCACGAGCGACGAGGACGGACGGCGCATGGTGGTGGTGTCGGCGCTGGGCATGGCCGGCATCGACTGGCGCACGGCACTGCTCTCCGAACCCGCTGCCCCCGCTCCCGCCCCCGCCCCGAAGGACCACGCATGACGCTCGAACTCGACCACGTCGGCATCGGCGAGGAGCCCGGCGCACCCCTGCCCGTCGTCTCCGCCGTCGCCGCCCCCGGACGCCCGGGGGTCCTCGCCGTCGAGACCGAGCAGGCACCCGTGCTCGCGTCACTCGTCGCCGGTGGCCGCATGCAGCCCGACACCGGCCGCCTGCTGCTCGACGGGCACGAGGACCCGGCAGCCGTCCGTCGCTCGTTCGCCCTCGTGGACACCCCCGGGGTCGCCGAGCCCTTCCCCGTCATGACCCTCAAGCAGATCGTGCGTGAGGAGCTCGCGTTCGCCGGGCAGCGCCCGAACCGCGAGCACGTCGACACCGTGCTCGACGAGCTCGGACTGCGGGACTACGTCGACACCGCGGTGCAGCGGGTGCCGACCGCCGTGCGCGTCCGGCTGCTCGTCGAGCTCGCCCTGCTGCGCGACGGTGTGACCGGCATCGTGATCACCTCGCCCGAGCGGCACGGCGGCGCGGTCGAGGACTGGTTCCAGGTGGTCCGCGACGTCGCACGACGGGGCGTGACCGTGGTCCTCGTGACCTCGAAGGCCGCCGCCACCACCGTCGAGCACCTGCTCGACACGATCGACACGCACGACGGCGTCGAGACGCACGGCGGCGTCGAAACGCACGACGACGTCGCCACGCTCGCGACGTCCCAGACCGAGGACCCCGAGGACGTGGCCCGAACCGACGGAACCGAGCCGGGCCTCCCGGCCGCTCCTTCCGTCACCGAAGCATCCGCAACCGTCCCGACGGAGGCACAGAAGTGACCACCACCTCGCTCGTCCGCGCAGAACTCGCGCGGCTCACCGCGACCCCGCTCGCACGCCTGGCGTTCATCGCGCTGATGATCGTGCCGCTGCTCTACGGCGGCGCCTACCTGTGGGCGAACCGCGACCCGTACGCGAAGCTCGACCAGATCCCCGCCGCGATCGTGAACCTCGACGCCGGCGCCACGCTGGACGGCGACCACGTCGACTACGGCAAGGACGTCACGAAGGAGGCCATCGACGGCGCCGACTTCAAGTGGACGAAGACGAGCGCCGCCGATGCCCGCTCCGGCGTCCGGAACGGCACCTACGACTTCGTCGTCACCATCCCGCACGACTTCTCCGAGCACCTGGTGTCCGCGCAGTCGGACGACCCGACGCAGGCCAAGCTCGTCATGACGACGGCCGACACCAACTCGTACCTGGCCTCGACCATCGCCGAGCAGGCGGGCAAGACCATGCGCACCGCCGTCGCCGAGCGCGTCGGCAAGCAGGCCGCGAAGACCCTGCTCGTCGGACTCGCCGACGTCCGCGACAGCCTCGGCGACGCCGTCGACGGTGCCGATGAGCTCGCTTCCGGGACCAAGAAGGCGGACCGTGGTGCGCACACGCTCGCCGACGGCACCGGCAAGCTGTCGTCCGGTGCGGCGGAGCTCGCGTCCGGCACGGCCGACCTGCCGTCGCAGACCCAGCAGCTGAACAGCGGAGCGCAGCAGGTGGCGTCGGGGGCGTCGACCCTGGCGTCCGGGCTGGCCAGCGCGCAGCAGCAGACGGCGGCACTGCCGTCGCAGACGCAGCAGTTGGACAGCGGGGCGCAGCAGCTGCAGTCCGGGCTGCACCAGCTCCGTGACCAGACGGCTTCGCTTCCCTCCGACTCTGCGCGCCTGTCCACTGGTGCGTCGCAGGTCGCCGCCGGGAACGCCACGCTGGCCGACGAGGCCGCACCGTTCATCGCGGGCGTCCAGCAGCTCTCTGCGCAGTCGCCGGAACTCGTCGCGTCGCTGAAGCCCGTCGTCCAAGCCTCCACGGTGCTCTCCGCGGAACAGAAGACCCGGCTGCTCGCCGGGCTCGACGACCTGCAGGCCGGCAGCACCGAGCTCGGTACCGGTGCCGGCGACCTGTCCGGCAACCTGCAGAAGCTCAAGACCGGCAGCGCGCAGGTGTCCGCGGGCGCCTCCCAGCTCGCCGAGCAGGCCCCGGCGCTGACGAGCGGCATCCAGCAGCTCTCCGACGGCTCGGACACGCTCGCCGCCGGCACCGGCAAGCTCGCCGCGAAGGCCCCGGAGCTGTCGTCCGGGATCGCGGACGCGGCCACGGGCGCCTCGACGCTCTCGTCGGGAGCTTCGAAGGTGGCCGACGGTACATCGAAGCTGGCCTCGGCCGCTCCGACCCTGTCGTCGGGTGCATCGCAGCTCGCGACCGGTGCGAAGACCGCCGACCAGGGCGCTTCGTCGCTCGCATCGGGGTTGGACAAGCTCACGACCGGCTCGTCGAAGCTCGCGTCGTCGCTCGACCAGGGCCGCACGAAGATCCCGGCGTCGAACGCCTCGGAGCGGGAGTCGCAGGCCTCCGTCATCTCCGACCCGGTCAAGGTCGGGGACGACAACGTCGCCGCCGCGTCGAACTACGGTGCCGGCCTCGCGCCGTTCTTCATCTCGCTCGCGGCCTGGATCGGCATGTACGCACTGTTCCTCATCCTCAAGCCGATCTCGAAGCGTGCGATCACGGCGGTGCGGAAGCCCCTCGCCGTGGTGTTCGGCGGCTGGCTGACGCCGGCACTCCTCGGCCTGGTGCAGATGGTGGCGCTGTTCTTCATCGTGCGCTTCGCCCTCGACCTGAACGTGGTGCACGTCGGCGGCACGATCGGGATCATGGTGCTGGCCTCGGCGACCTTCGCGGCGATCATCATGGCGCTCAACGTGCTGCTCGGATCGGTGGGGCAGTTCCTCGGCCTGGTGCTCATGCTCGTGCAGCTCGTCACCGCCGGTGGCACGTTCCCGTGGCAGACGCTGCCGGGGCCGTTGGCGGCGCTGCACTTCGCGCTGCCGATGACGTACTCGGTCGACGCGATCCGGCAGACGATGTACGGCGGGAACCTCGGCGCCGCGTGGTCCGACGCGGGCGTGCTGCTCTGCTGGCTGCTCGGGGCGCTGCTGGTGTCCTTCGTGGTCACGGCGCGGCAGACCCGCTCCCGCACGCTGCGCGACCTGCGCCCGAGCCTGATCGGGTAGCGGGGCGCGGGCGCGCGCTCGCGCGCGGGGCGCGGGCGCGCGGGGCCGCCCGCGACATCGAGTGAGCAGAAGACGACGGGTGTGCAATAGCGACCCGTCGTCTTCTGCTCACTCGACGCGACCTCCGCGTGCAAGGAGCGTCTGCAGGTGCGCCACTGCGGCTGAGCGGTGCAGCGTCAGGTCGGACTTCGTCCACCGGACGACCGCCCAGCCGAGTCGTTCCATCTCCCGGTAGCGGCGGAGGTCACGGCCCCACTGCTCGGCGTCGGTCCGGTGGTGGTCACCCTCGTACTCGATGACGATGCGGTGCTCCGGGTACGCCAGGTCGACGCGGCCGACGAACCGACCGGCTTCGTCCAGCACGTCGACCTGCAGTTCGGGCTCGGGCAGCCCCGCGCGGACGATCGCCAGCCGTGCTCGGGTCTCCTGTGGTGACCCGGCCCCCACCCGCACGAGCTCGAGTGCCACGCGCAGCTTCCGTACGCCACGACGATTCCCCGCCCCGGCGAGCGCGGCGGCGAGGTCCTCCAGCGCGGTCGCGCACGCCCGCGACGTGACGATGGCGTCACCCAGGACGACGAGCTCATCGAGTCCGAGCAGGTCCCCGCACTCCACCCACAGCGCCGCGGGGCTGCTGGACGGAACACCCCAGCGCTGCCGGGTGCTCACTCGGTCAGCAGCCACACGGTGCCCGACCACGCCGACGCGCCGGGGCTGCGCCTGCGGGTGCACGCTGGTGATGTGCACCGGTGCGTCAGGGCCGCACGGCACCGGCAGACCCCACAACACCCCCGCAGAGGTGTGGCTGACGAACTGTCCGGGCAACAGGACCGGCCGCAGTGCCTGGATGCGGCGGATCGGATCGGGTGGTCGGTCCCGGGACCATCGGATCGATCGCGTCGGGCAGGTCAGGTCCTTCCGCTGGAGTCGTTGTCGGGGAACTCCGGCTCGATCAGCCGCGCCGATGTCGAAGGCCCGGCCTCGCAGCGCCGGAGGGAGTGGTCGTGGTCGCATGTCGACACGCTCGCGCCCCGCGCCGACGCCCCGCTCACCGAACCGGAGTTCCGTGCAGAACCGGCACCGTGCCTCCGCTGTGGAGGACTCGCGAACCCAAGGGAGTGAGCAGAAGACGACGAGTGACTGTTCGAGACCCGTCGTCTTCTGCTCACTCGACGCCCCCCCCCCCCCCCCCCCCCCCCCCCCCCCCCTTTACCCTATCCCCCCCAACACAGACAACAAACACCA
>NZ_QKTC01000038.1:0-14037 GCF_003234435.1 Curtobacterium sp. MCLR17_044
GGGGCGGGTGCGGGCGGCGCCGGCACGGCGGGCACGGGCGGCGCGGGCGCGGCGGGCTGACGTTTCGCGCTGGGCGGCAGTTCTCGCCTTCCGGAGGCCGTGAGGTGTCGCTGAGCGCGGATCCTCGGTGCTCGCCACCGGCCTGCGCCGCGGGCCGTCGGCCGCCGCGGTGCGGCGCGGGCCCGCGCGCTACGTCCGCAGGACCACGTCGGCCAGGGCGGCCGGGTCCTCGGCGGCGATGAAGGCCCGCTCCTGCGCGGCCCAGCGGTCCCACTCGCGCGCGAAGACCTCGCCGTCGCGGCCGATCGCCCGGTCCCACCGCACGGCGTCGTCGGCCTCGAGCCACACCCGCAGGGACGCCAGCGGTGCCGACGCCCGCGACAACGCCCCGCACCCCTCGACCACGATCGGCAGGTCGGGGTCCACCGACGCCCAGTCCGCGGGCGCATCGGCCGCCCAGTCCCAGCGTCGGTACCCGCTCGGTGCTCCGAGGACGTCGGTCACCACGGCATCGGCAGCCGCACGCAGGCCGTCCCACCCCGGGTACAGGTCGTCCAGGTGCACGAGCTGCGCACCGAGCTGCTCCGCGACCTGTGCTCCGAGGGTGGTCTTGCCCGTGCCGGACCGGCCGTCGATGAGCACGACGGGGCGCCGGCCCGTGGCAGCGGCGACACCGGCAGCAGCAGCAGCCAGGCCGGGGGCGAGGTCACCGGCGGCGGTGCGCGTCGCGGCCGTCGCGCCGGCTGCAGGCTCCGCGTCAGGCACGCCACGTCCCCACGCTCACCGCGACGGCGATCGACACCACGCCGATGCCGACCAGCACCGCCACCATCGCCCACTCCGGCCCGGCGAACCGTGCGACCCGCGCCCAGGTCCGTCGTCCGGGAGCACCGAACCCCCGTGACTCCATCGCCACCGCCAACGTCGTCGCACGCCGCAGCGCGAGCACGAGCAGCGCGAACGCCATCGTCGCCCCGCGGCGGAGCCGTCCGGAGTCGGCCAGTCCTCGCGCGCGTCGCGCCATCGCGAGCTGTCGCCAGTCGTCGACGAGCAAGGTCATCATCCGGACGGCGGCGAGCGCGCCGAGCACGAAGCGCGCGGGCAGCCGGAGCACCTGCGCGAGCCCGTCGGCCAGGTCGGTCGGGTCGACCCGCACGAAGAGCGCGATGGCTGGCACCCCCACCGCGAGGACCCGGAGCGCGGTCGCCAACGCGAGCGTGAGCGACCCGTCGGTGACGTGTGCGAACCCGAGGTCGAACCACTCCCGACCCGAGGGCCTGCCGTACAGCGCGATGCTCACCGCCGTCAGCGGCACCGCGAGCAGCACCGGTGCGAGTCGGAGCAGCAGGGTCCGGACCGGCAGGCGCAGGAGCGGCAGGAGTGCGAGTTCGAGCGCCAGGGCGACGGCGGCGGAGACGATGTCGAGGCTGAGCACCAGGCAGACGCCGAGGGCGAGCACACCGATCAGCGAGGCGACCGGCTGCACGCCCGGGATGCCGGTCGAGCGGGCCGGCAGCGGTCGTCGCACGAGGTTCGTCGCGTCGGTTCCGTCGGCCGCGTCCGCCGCGTCCGCCGTGTCCGTCCGGTCGGCTGTGTGGTCGGCCGTGTCGGTCCGGTCTGGAGGCCCGGGGCGGCTTCCGACTGTCAGCCCGTTCTCCGGGATGGTCGCGTTCGACGGCCCCTGGTCGCTCCCGACGGACCGGGTGCCGTCCGGCCCGAGCACGACCTCGTCGGCGTCGAGTGCCCGGACGAGATCGCGGTCGTGGGTGACCGCCACCACCGCGGTGCCGGCGTCGGCGAGGGCCCCGAGCCGCCCGACGACGGCCTGCCACGTAGCACGGTCCTGCCCGGAGGTCGGCTCGTCGAGCACGACGACCGGCGGCCGGGCCGCGATGACCGAGGCGATCGCGAGTCGTCGTTGTTCGCCCCCGGACAGGGTGAAGGGGTTGGCGTCGGCCAGGTGTGCGAGCCCGAACTCGTCGAGCAGCGCGGTGGCTCGTTCGGCGGCGTCCGGCGCGTCGAGTGCTCGGGGGCCGGCCTCGATCTCCTCGCGGACGGAGCGGGCGACGAACTGGTGCTCGGGGTCCTGGAACACCGTGCCGATCCGGGCGGCGAGTTGACGGCTCGTCCAGGCGTGGGGCGCTGTGCCGATGCCGTCGGCGAGGGCGTCCGTGGCGTGGAGCTCACCGGCTGCCGGTGGGAGCAAGCCCGCGAGGGTCAGCCCGAGCGTCGACTTGCCGACGCCGTTCGGTCCGGTGACGGCGAGGACCTGCCCGGCCCTGAGCTCCAGGTCGATGCCGTTCCCGACCGGTTGCTTCCCCCGGGCCGTGCCGAGCCCCTGGGCGTCGAGCAGTACCCCAGCCGCCGCCGCGTCGTCACGCTCCCCCGCGCCGACCCCCTCGCCGAGCTCCCCCTCGCCGAGCGGGCGGAATGCCGCGGTCGCCCCACCGGACGCCCCGGGCATTTCGCCCGCTCGTCCCGCCGACGTCATCTCCCGCGCTCCCTCGCCGAGCTCCCCCTCGCCGAGCGGGCGGAATGCCGCGGTCGCTCCGCCGGACGCCCCGGGCATTTCGCCCGCTCGTCCGCGCGCACGCTGCAGCCGCCGCGCCGAACCACGCGCCGGCTCGACACCGGGCACCCAGACCCCGGCCGCCGTGAGCGCCTCGCCGTGGTCCGCCAGAACCCGGGCCGGCGGACCGTCCGCGACCACGCCGCCGCCCGGTTCGAGCAGCACGAGCCGATCGACCAGGTCCAGCCAGGTGCCGATCCGGTGCTCCACCACGAGCAGCGTCGCGCCGGTCTCGTCGAGCAGTGCCCGGACGGCGTCGTGCACCTGCGCCACGCCGTCCGGGTCGAGGTTCGCGCAGGGTTCGTCGAGCACGAGCGCACCCGGCCGCATCGCGAGCACGCCCGCGAGCGCCAACCGCTGCCGCTGCCCACCGGAAAGCTGCGCGGTGGAACGGTCGAGCGGCAGGTCGAGGCCGACGACGTCGAGCGCCGTCCGCACCCGGTCCCAGGTCTCGTCGCGGGGGACGCCGGCGTTCTCGCAGCCGAAGGCCACGTCGTCGCCGACGCGGGACATCACCGTGTGTGCCTCGGGGTCCTGCATGACGAGACCGACACGCCCGCGGACCGCGCGGGGGTCGGCCTCGTCGACCAGGAGTGTCCCCTGCACCGAAGCAGCGGTGTCGTCCGAGGCGTCGGGCTCGTCGGGGAGCACGCCGGCGACGGCTCGCAGGAGGGTCGACTTGCCGGCACCGGACGGCCCGACGACGGCGACCCGCTCCCCCGGCGAGACGGTCAGGTCGACGTCACGGACGGCCCAGGCGTCGCGCTCCGGGTACCGCCAGCCCCAGCCGCGGAACACGATGGGTGCCCCGCGGACGCCGGCACCTGCGCCGGCGTCGCCGCCGGTGGAAGGGGACGTCGCCGACGGAGCGGGCACGGTCACACCAGGGCGCGGGGTTCGGGACGGCTGTGCTCGCGGCCGGCCGCGAAGGACGACAGCACCCCGGTGCGGGCGAGAGCCCGGACGATGAGCCACGATCCCGCCCCCGCGATCACGGCACCCGAGATGACCGCACAGATCACGTAGACGACCTTGAAGGCGACGTCGAGCCCCGGGTACCAGAGGACGGTGTCGTTGATGCCGAGCGCGAGTCCGGCCGCGGCACCGGCGAGCACGACGACCGGCAGGCGGTAGACGCGGTACAGGAACAGCGCGAGGATGATCTCGGCGCCGAGACCCTGGACGAGTCCGGCCTCGAGCGTGAGCCATCCCCACTGGGTGCCGAACAACGCCTCGACCGAGGCGGCGACCATCTCGCCGTAGAGCGCGGCGCCGGGCTTGCGGACGACGATCGCGACGATCGGTCCGGCGAGCAGCCAGACCCCGCCGAACAGGGCCTTGGTGCCGGGGAGCACGAGGTCCATGACGGCGCTGATGGGTTCGTAGCCGAACTCCCAGAGCCGGAAGACGACTCCGAGGGCCACCGCGAGGACACTCGCGACGACGATGTCGACGACCCGCCAACGCAGCGATCGCCGCGGAGCGGTGGTGACGGTTGTGGACGTGCCTGAAGGCATGCTGCTGACTCCTCCCTGCGCCGGCATGATCCGGATCAGGTTCGACGGTCGGAGCGCCGATCGCTCCCTCTCAGCCCGGCGGTCCCGGACTCCCGTGTGTGTGCCAGCAGTCTAGACGCGGTCGCGACCGCGTGACGGACTGGAGGCCCGTGGCGGCGTCGCCACGGGCCTCCCGTCCGTCAGGTGGTCACTTCTTGAGCGCGCGCACCAGCTTGCGGAGGACACGCCCGGCCACCCACACGAAGGGGATGCCGACGACGATCAGCGAGATCGGGTTCGGCTCGAACACGAGGTCCTTGCCCGGGCGGCGGACGTAGGCGCCGACGGGGGCCGACAGGCCGCCGCCACCGCCGCCACCGTTCTCGTCGTCTCCGCCGCCGCCGAAGCCGAACCAGCTGACGGACACGGGGATGAGGGTCTGGTCGCCGACCTCGACGGGTTCTCCGTAGTTCGTGGAGACCCCGAGCGGGCGGACCTGGTCTGCGATCTTCGAGACGATGTTGGCCATGCGCGCGACGCTACTCGTCCGTTCCTCCACAGGCCGCGGGGCGCATCACGCATCCACAGCTGGGGCTTGTCTGCGGACGCGGACGAGCGCCGCCGATATGTTGGCCGCACCCACACCTGGAGGACCGTTTGCACACCTGGCCCGGAAACCCGTACCCGCTCGGGGCGACCTACGACGGGAGCGGCACGAACTTTGCGCTGTTCTCCGAGGTCGCCGAGCGCGTCGAACTCTGTCTGTTCGATTCCGACGGCAACGAAGAATGCGTCCGCCTGCTCGAGGTGGACGCCTACGTCTGGCACGCGTACCTCCCCAACATCGGCCCCGGGCAGGAGTACGGCTTCCGCGTGCACGGCCCGTACGACCCTGACTCCGGCGCGCGCTGCAACCCGTCGAAGCTCCTGCTCGACCCGTACGCCAAGGCGACGAGCGGCGAGATCGACTGGGACCAGTCGCTCTTCTCGTACACGTTCGGCGACCCGGACTCGACCAACGACGAGGACTCCGCGTCGCACATGATGAAGGGCGTCGTGATCAACCCCTTCTTCGACTGGCAGGGGGATCGCCCGCCGCGCACGCCGTACGGCGAGACCGTCATCTACGAAGCGCACGTCAAGGGGCTCACGGAGACCCACCCGGACGTGCCGGAAGAGCAGCGCGGCACCTACGCCGGCGTCGCCCACCCCGCGGTCATCGAGCACCTGCAGCGCCTCGGCATCACCACGCTCGAGCTCATGCCGGTGCACCAGTTCGTGAACGACTCGACCCTGCAGGACAAGGGGCTGTCGAACTACTGGGGCTACAACACCATCGGCTTCTTCGCGCCGCACTCGGCGTACTCGTCGTCGGGCGACCAGGGCCAGCAGGTCCAGGAGTTCAAGACGATGGTGCGCGAACTGCACCGCGCCGGCATCGAGGTCGTCCTCGACGTCGTCTACAACCACACCGCCGAGGGCAACCACCTCGGCCCGACGCTGTCGTTCCGCGGCATCGACAACGCGGCCTACTACCGCCTGGTCGATGACGACAAGAAGTTCTACATGGACTACACGGGCACGGGGAACTCGCTCAACGTCGGGCACCCGCACTCGCTGCAGCTCATCCTCGACTCGCTCCGCTACTGGGTGACCGAGATGCACGTCGACGGGTTCCGCTTCGACCTCGCCTCGGCGCTGGCCCGCGAGTTCTACGAGGTCGACCGGCTCTCGGCCTTCTTCGAACTGGTGCAGCAGGACCCGATCGTGTCGCAGGTCAAGCTGATCGCCGAGCCGTGGGACGTCGGCCCCGGTGGCTACCAGGTCGGCAACTTCCCGCCCCAGTGGTCCGAGTGGAACGGCAAGTACCGCGACACCGTCCGTGACTTCTGGCGCGGCGAATCGTCGACGCTCGGCGAGTTCGCCTCCCGGATCTCCGGCTCGGCCGACCTGTACGAGCACGACGGCCGCACGCCCAAGGCGAGCATCAACTTCATCACCGCGCACGACGGCTTCACGCTGTACGACCTGGTGGCCTACAACGAGAAGCACAACGAGGCCAACGGCGAGGACAACAACGACGGCGAGAGCCACAACCGGTCGTGGAACTCCGGCGCCGAGGGCCCGACCGACGACGAGGCCGTGAACGCCCTGCGGCTGCAGCGTCGCCGGAACTTCCTGGCGACCCTGCTCCTGAGCCAGGGTGTGCCGATGATCGCGCACGGCGACGAGCTCGGCCGGTCGCAGTCCGGCAACAACAACGTCTACGCGCAGGACTCCGAGCTCAGCTGGATCGACTGGGACAGCGCGGACGAAGACCTCATCCAGTTCACCGCCGACGTGGTGAAGCTGCGGCACGACCACCCCACGTTCCGCCGGACCCGGTACTTCAACGGCCGTCCGGTCCGTCGTGGCGAGGGCGAGCCACTGCCCGACGTGGTCTGGCTGACCCCCTCGGGCGAAGCGATGGACCCCGAGGACTGGGACTCCGGCTTCGGCAAGAGCGTCGGCATGTACCTGAACGGCGAGGGCATCCGCGGACGCGACGCCCGTGGTGAGCGCGTCACCGACGTCGGCTTCATCACGTACTTCAACGCCCACGACGACGTCGTGACGTTCACGCTCCCGCCGGAGGAGTACTCCCCCGGCTGGACCGTCCGGATCGACACCGCCGACCCCGGCGCCCGCGACGAGGTGCTCGACGCGGGCACCCCGCTCGACGTCCCCGCCCGGTCGATGATCGTGCTGCGTGCCGAGCCCGACCACGAGGTCACCAGCACCCCGGTCGACGCCGAACAGGACGGCGCCCCCGCACCGGACGCCCCGCAGGACGCCGTCACCCCGGTGAACCCGGCCGGTTCCACCGCACCGAGCGGAACCGCCCGATGACCGCCGGAACGCCCGGCGCCGCGAACCGCGTCCCCGCGTCGACGTACCGGCTGCAGGTCTCGGCCGACTTCGACCTCGACGCTGCACGCGACCTGGTCGACTACGTGCACGACCTCGGCGCCGACTGGCTGTACCTGTCGCCGGTGCTGCAGGCCGAGTCCGGGTCGAACCACGGCTACGACGTGGTCGACCACACGCGGGTGGACACCGACCGCGGCGGCGACCAGGCGATGCGAGCGTTGGCCGAGGCCGCGCACGCCGTCGGGCTCGGGGTCATCGTCGACGTGGTGCCGAACCACGTCGGCGTCGCGACCCCCGAGTCGAACCCGTGGTGGTGGTCCCTGCTCGAACACGGGCAGGGCTCGCCCGTGGCCTGGGCCTTCGACGTGGACTGGGAAGCCGGCGACGGCAAGCTCCGGGTCCCCGTGCTCGACGACCGGCTGCTCGACGCGATCACGCTCGACACGTCCGACGCCGAGCGTCCGGTGCTCCGCGTCGGCGAGACCGCCTACCCCACCGCACCCGGAACGGTGCACGACGGCGACACCGTCGAGACCGTGCACGACCGCCAGCAATACGCGTTCGTGCACTGGAAGCGTGCCGACCACGACCTGAACTACCGCCGGTTCTTCGCGGTGAACACCCTCGCGGCGATCCGGGTCGAGGAGCCCGAGGTCTTCACGGCCTCGCACGGGGTCATCGGCGGCTGGTTCCGCGACGGACTCGTCGACGGACTGCGCATCGACCACCCGGACGGGCTGTACGACCCGGCGGGCTACCTGCAGGACCTGGCGGACCTGACCGGTGGGGCGTACACCCTCGTCGAGAAGATCCTCGAGCCCGGCGAGCAGCTGCCGAGCTCGTGGCCGGTCGACGGCACCACCGGCTACGACGCCCTCGGGGTGCTCGACCGCGTGTTCGTCGACCCCGCGGGCGAGCAGGCGCTGACCGCGGCGTCGGGCGCCGAGCCGACCGACTGGCAGCAGCTCACGCACGACACCCGACGGGGCATCGCGGACGGCATCCTCGGCAGCGAGGTCGAGCGGCTCGCACGCCTGCTCGCTCCGAGCGCCGCGACGGAGACGATCACGCACGAGCGGATCGTCGACGCGGTCGCCGAGATCGTGGCCTCGTTCGACGTGTACCGCACGTACCTGCCCGAGGGCGCCCACCACCTCATCACCGCGCTCGAGCGCGCCGCCGAGGCCCGCCCGGACCTCGACGACGTCATCGACCGGATCGCACCGGCACTCGTCGACTCGACGAACGCCGCGGCGGTCCGCCTGCAGCAGACCAGCGGCATGGTGATGGCGAAGGGCGTCGAGGACACGGCGTTCTACCGCACCTCGCGCCTGTCGTCCCTGAGCGAGGTCGGCGGCGACCCGAGCGTCTTCGCCGTCTCGGTGGCGGACTTCCACCGGGCCCAGCGCGAACGGCTCGGCAGCTGGCCGCACACCATGACGACGCTCACCACGCATGACACGAAGCGCAGCGAGGACACCCGCGCCCGCATCGCCGTGCTGGCCGAGCTCGGCGACGAGTGGGCCGCCGCGCTCGAGCGTCTGCAGTCGCTCGTGCCGTTGCAGGACCGCGTGTTCGCCGACCTGCTCTGGCAGGCGATCGTCGGTGCCCGACCCGCGAGCCGTGAGCGTCTGCACGCGTACGCCGAGAAGGCCTCCCGCGAAGCCGGTGACAGCACCACCTGGACCGAGCCCGACGAGGCGTTCGAGCAGCAGATGCACGCGATCGTCGACGCCGCGTTCGACGACCCGGACGTGGTCGCCGTGCTCGACGCCCTCGACGAGCAGATCGACGCCGCCGGGTGGTCGAACGGTCTCGCCCAGAAGCTCGTCCAGCTCACCGCCCCGGGCGTCCCCGACGTCTACCAGGGCACCGAGTTCTGGGACCGTTCGCTCGTCGATCCCGACAACCGTCGTCCGGTCGACTACGCCGAGCGGCGTCACGTGCTCGCCGAGCTCGACGGCCCGGACGACGACGGCCCCGAGGACCTGCCGGCCATCGGCATCGACGGTGCCGCGAAGCTCCTGGTCACGACCCGCGCACTGCGCATCCGTCGGGACCACCCGGAGCTGTTCACCCGGTACCTGGAGCTCGAGGCCACCGGCAGCGCGGCCGACCACGTCATCGCGTTCGACCGCGGCGGTGCCGTGACGATCGCGACGCGTCTGCCGATCGGCCTCGACCGGGTCGGTGGCTGGGGCGACACACTGGTGCACGCCGTCCCCGTCGAGCGCATCGACCTGCTCACCGGCCGACACGTCCCCGCCGACCGCGGGATCCCGCTGGCCGACCTGCTCACCACCTACCCGGTCGCGCTCCTCGTGCCCGCCGACGCGGTCGGTGCAGCCGGCCACGCCGACGCGGTGGCCGCCGTGTCCGACGCGAGCGGTGCCTCCCGGCCCGCCGCCGACCGCACGACGGACGCCACCGAGACCGACGCGCAGGCCGAGATCGACATCCTGGAGGGTCACGCATGACCGCACCCGACCGTTACGCCGTCTGGGCACCCGAGCCGGACCGGGTCCGGCTCGTCGTCGACGACGCCGAGTACCCGCTCACCAAGGGCGACGACGACTGGTGGTCCACCGACGCCGTGATGCCGGTCGTCGGCGCACGCTACGGGTTCCGCATCGGCGACGACGACGCGGTCCGACCGGACCCGCGCAGCCGGTACCAGCCCGAGGGCGTGCACGGCCCGTCCGAGGTCGTCGACCCCGCACGGTTCGCGTGGACCGACGAGTCGTGGACCGGACGCCCGGCCCGCGGCGCCGTGATCTACGAGATGCACATCGGGACCTACACGCCCGAGGGCACGCTCGACGCCGCCGCCCAGAAGCTGGACCACCTGGTCGAGCTCGGGGTCGAGTTCGTCGAGCTCCTCCCCGTCAACGCCGTCAACGGCGAGTGGAACTGGGGCTACGACGGGGTCGGCTGGTTCTCCGTGCACGCCCCGTACGGCGGCCCGGACGCCTACGACCGGTTCGTCGACACGGCGCACGCGCTGGGGCTCGGGGTCATCCAGGACGTCGTCTACAACCACCTCGGACCGAGCGGCAACTACCTGCCGCTGTACGGCCCGTACCTGCTGGCCGGGCTCGGCAACACGTGGGGTGACTCGGTGAACGTCGAGCACCCCGAGGTCCGCCGGTACGTGCTCGACAACGTGCGCATGTGGTTCCGCGACCACCACGTCGACGGGCTCCGGCTCGACGCCGTGCACGCGATCCGCGACACCACCCGCCCGCACGTGCTGGCCTCGATGGCCGACGAGACCGACGCCTACTCGTCCTTCATCGGTCGTCCGTTGTCACTCATCGCGGAGTCCGACCTCAACGACCCGGTGATGTTCCGGCCGCGCGAGGCCGCCGGGTACGGCCTCGCCGGGCAGTGGTCGGACGACTTCCACCACGCCGTGCACGTGGCGCTCACCGGCGAGACGAACGGCTACTACGCCGACTTCGCCCCGCTGTCGGCGCTGGCGAAGGTGCTCGAGGACGGCTTCTTCCACGACGGCACCTGGTCGTCGTTCCGCGGCAAGCGGCACGGCCGGCCGATCGACCGCGGGACCTCCCCCGTGACGGCCCTGGTCGTCGCGAACCAGAACCACGACCAGATCGGCAACCGCGCCGCCGGCGACCGGCTCGCGGCGACGCTCGACGACGAGGGGCTCGTGATCGCCGCAGCCCTGACGCTGCTCGGGCCGTTCACGCCGATGCTGTTCATGGGCGAGGAGTTCGCGGCCTCGACGCCGTGGCAGTTCTTCACCGCGCACCCGGAGCCCGAGCTCGGCAAGGCCACCGCCGAGGGGCGCATCGCGGAGTTCGCCGAGCACGGGTGGGACGAGTCAGCGGTGCCGGACCCGCAGGACCCGACGACGTTCACCAACTCCAAGCTCGACTGGGCCGACGTCAGCTCGGAGCGCGGCGCGGCGATCCTGCGTGCCTACCGGGTGCTCATCGCCCTGCGGCGCACCGACCAGGCGTTCGTCGACCACCGCTACGAGGCGAACGCCGTCCGCTTCAGCGAGGACCGCCGCTGGCTCGTGCTCACGCGCGGGCTGCTCGGCCCCGACGTGGCACCGGTGCACGTCGTGGTGAACTTCGACGACGCCGCCGCCGAGGTGCCGGTGCCCGACGCCGTGGGCGAAGAGCTCTACGGCTTCGGCGCGACCGAGGTCGATGCCGGTGTCGTCCGGTTCCGCGGCCGCGGCGTGGTCGTGCTGCGCTAGCCGACCGCGGGCTGCGCGAGCCACCCGCGGGCTGCACACACGAACGGCGACGAACCCCTGGGTCCGTCGCCGTTCGTGTGTGCAGATGTTCGTGTGTCCCCGGCGTCAGCCCGCGTGGTCGGCGACCGCGTGTGCGTTCTTCCGCACGGACGGCAGCTTGCGGTGGTCCTTCACCAGGGAGCGGGTCTCGCGGATCCGGCGGTCGATGCCCCACTTCGTCACGAGTGCCAGGCTCTCGCGCACGATGTTGCCGCTCATCTTCGAGACGCCGAACTCCCGCTCGGTGAACGTGATCGGGGTCTCCACGACCCGCAGACCAGCCTCGAGGGCACGCCAGCACAGGTCCACCTGGAAGCAGTACCCCTTCGACGCGACCCCGGCGAGGTCGATCCGCTCGAACGCACGCGAGGTGAACACCCGGAACCCGCCGGTCGCATCGCGCACCGCGATGCCCAGGGCCAGCCGGGTGTACAGGTTGCCGCCACGGGAGAGCAGGAGGCGGTACCAGGGCCAGTTCTCGACCTTGCCGCCCTTGATCCACCGGGAGCCGAGCACCAGGTCGTTCGAGTCGGCGAGCTCGAGCATCCACGGCAGGTACTCGGGGTGGTGGGAGCCGTCGGCGTCCATCTCGACGAGCTTGGCGTAGCCGTGTTCCAGGCCCCACGCGAAGCCGGACAGGTACGCGCCGCCCAGGCCGTCCTTGACGGTGCGGTGCATGACGTGCACCCGGTCGGTCTCGCGGGCGATCGCGTCCGCGATGTCGCCGGTGCCGTCGGGTGAGTTGTCGTCGACGACGAGCACGTGCACGGAGTCGTCGGTCGCGGCCAACGTGCGCTCGACGATCGGCCGGACGTTCTCGGCTTCGTCGTAGGTCGGGATGATGACCAGGGTCTCGCTCATGGTGCTCCTCGTGCTCGCAGTCGAATGTATCGCTGGCTTGGTGGGTCAATCCGACGAGAGGTCTGCGAACACGATCAGATTGTCCGTGTAGTGCCCGGTGGCGGTGTCGAACGTGCCGTCGCAGGTGATGAGTCGGAGTTGCGGGGTGGGGGTGGGGCCGTAGACGTCGCTCGTCGGGAACGCCGACTTGGCGGCGCGTTCGGAACGGTCGACGGTGAAGGTGCGGGTGGTGCCGTCGGACATCCGGACGTGGACCTCGTCGCCGGCGACCAGTTCGTCGAGCCGGAAGAACACCGCGGCGCTCGTGGGGCTGTCGACGTGACCGGCGATGACGGCGGGGCCGACCTCGCCGGGGACGATCCCGTCGCTGAACCAGCCCGCGCTGTCCCAGTCGACGGGCGGGTCGAGTTCTCCGGCAGCGCCGCGGTGCAGGTCCTCGAGCGAGGACCGCACGCCGATGGCCGGGATCGACACGCTGACCGGGGTGGCCGTCGAGCGGGCCTCGGGTGCGGCCGGGTCCTGGAACCCGTCGGTGCCGGAGCCCGAGGACGAAGACGAGGACGAGGACGACGACGACTGCGACGGAGACGACGAGGACTGCGGCGGGGACGACGCGCCACCGCCGACGGTCGACGCGACCGCCACCCCGGCCACGCCCCCGACCACCACGACGGCGGCGACCACGGCACCGATCACCACGCCTCGGCGCCGGACGGCCGAGACGCGCCCGGCGCTCCGACGGCCGCTCACGAGCCGCCTCCCACGTCGCTGGCGCATCCCCCGAGCACGTCGGAGGTCAGCATGGTCGAACCGATGGCCAACCAGGCGTCGCCGTAGTAGGTCGGTGTGGTCGCCGCGGTACGGTCGGCCCGCTCGAGGTCGGCGGCAGCCGCACGGGAGGAACCGGCAGCCTGCTCGGCCGCGGCCCGCGCGGTGTAGGCCAGCGCGTTCGTGTCCTGGGTCACCGGGGTGCCACCGAGGTCGAGCTGCGAGGCGAGCCGCGTCGTCCGTCCGAGCGTGGGCGCGAGCGCCGCCGCGAGCTCCCGGTCGGACGCCGAACACGCCTCGGCGTACCGGAGCGGCGTCCGCATCGCGTCGTAGCCGTAGAGCACCTGCCCGTCGCCACCGACGGCCGGCATCGGGTCCACCGATCCGTCGGCGTGCACCTGCGACCAGTCGCTGGGCAGGTCGGTGGCGTCCAGCACGGCGGCCGTCACGGCGCGGGAACCCCGGTTCAGCGCGTTCCAGCGGTCGTCCCCGGTGGCGTCCGCCAGCACCGAGAAGGCCGCGGGCGAGGCGTACGACGTGTTGTAGCTGTAGGGCTCCTGATCCGCCCACGGTCCGGGCAGCAGGATCGTACCGAGGTCCGTCCTGGCCGTCTCGTGCTGGAGGATCGCCGCCGCGATGCGCTTGCCCGCGGCGGTGTACCGGTCGTCGTCCCAGGCCTTCCCCGCCAGCACGAGCGCCCGGGCTGCGTCGAGGTCGGCGTCGCTCGCGGACTGCTCGTCGGCGACGCCCTCGTCGGACGTCCACCGCCACGCCAGCAGGTCGTCACCGGTGAGCAGGTGGTCCTTCGTCCACTCCCAGATCGCGTCGAAGCGTGCACGGTCGTCGTTCGCGTAGGCGATGAGCAAGCCGTACGCCTGCCCCTCGCTGACGGTGTCACCGCCCTGGTCGGTGCGGACGACGCGACCGCCCTCGACGTAGCGGTCCAGGAACGCCGACCGCAGCTGCTGCGGTGAACGCGCCCCGTCGGGCGCGGTGGTCGAGGTCGGGGTCGCCGTGTCGCGAGCGGCGGTCGTGGTGCTCGACGACCAGGGGCGGACGGCGACGATCGCGACGACGACGGCGACGAGCACCGCCGCCACTGCGACGACCGGTATCCAGGTCCTGCGGGTCATGCTGGCCTGCCTCTCCGGGGATGGTGGGGGGGG
>NZ_QKTC01000039.1:0-12620 GCF_003234435.1 Curtobacterium sp. MCLR17_044
GGCGTTCGGTCGGGGAGAGACCGCGGCGCCGGACGGGACACGGGTGCGTTCCGTCCGGCGCCGTGTTGCGTGTGGGTGTGGGGGTCGGGCGGCCTGGTGGTTTCGGGCGTACCTGGTCGATTCGGGCGTACCTGGTCGGAAGTTCTCGGCAGGTATGCCCGAAAGCACCAGGTATCGCGGGCGTTCTGGGAAAGAACGGGCGCGCTCAGGCCCCGAGCTCGACCAGGACCCGCGGGATCTCGGTGACGAGTTCGCTCGCCAGGTACCCGAGCGGCCCGACCTGCACCGCGAGTCGGTCACCTGCGGCAGCGTGCACGTAGGACGCCCACGCCACGGCCTGTGCCGGATCGGCGCCGCGGGCGAGCAGGCCGGTGACCGCGCCGGACAGCACGTCGCCACTGCCGCTCGTGCCGAGACCGCCGGAGCCGGTGCCCTTGAGCCACGCCCGACCCTGCGGTGTGGCGATGGCGTCGCCGAGGGCCACGACCGCTCCGAAGCGGTTCGCGATCGCCACGGCGTCGGCCACGTCGTCGTCGCTGCACTCCCGCCCGAGCAGGCGTTCGGCCTCGCCGGAGTTCGGCGTCATCACGAGCCGTCCACGCAACGGTTCCAGGCGGTCCCGCACTTCGGCGGCCACCCCGAGGGCGAAGGCGTCGAGCACGACGGTGGTCTGCGGACCGACGACGTCGGCGAGTCCGGCCACGAGGTCACGCGAACCGTCCGGCTCGTCGAGCCCCGGCCCGACCAGCACCGCATCGGCGCTCGAGGCGCTGTCCGCGATGCCCTCGATCGCACCGACGGCGATGTGTCCGTCCTGGTCCTCGTCGAGGGGTTCGACCCCGGACTCGGGCACGACGACCGCGACCTCGTTCGCCACGCTCCGGCCGACCGCCAGCGTGAGGCGACCAGCGCCGACGCGGAGTGCGGCGAGCGCGGAGAGCATCGCGGCGCCGGGGGTCCGAGCGGCGCCGCCGACGATGAGCACCTGCCCGCGGCCGTACTTGCCGGCACCGGGTTCGGGCAGTGGCCAGTCCCGCAGGAAGTTCGGGGTGACGGGTTCAGTGGACATGTTCGTCGTCCTTCCGGCCGGTGTGCTGGGTGACCTCGTCGTCGTCCAGGTGTCCGATGGAGGAGAACTCCTCGAGCACCCACGGCGATCCGGCATCGTCACGACGGAGTCGGGTGAGGGAGGCGTTCGCGACGGCGTGGGTCCGGGCGAACTCCATGAGCGCCGGCTCGTCGAGGTCGAGGCACACCGCGACGGCGAGCATCACCACGGCGTCGTGCGCGGCGATCACCAGGCGCTCGACACCGTCGACCCGCTCGAGGTCGCCCAGGAGCGACCGGAGCCGGAGCATCACGTCCGCCCACGACTCCCCGCCCGCCGGCCGGTGGTAGTACTTGCCGAGCCACTGTCGGCGGCGTTCCTCGTCCGGGTACCGGTTGCGGACGCCCTGCAGGGTCAGTAGGTCGAGGACGCCGAGTTCACGGTCGCGCAGCCGCTCGTCCACCCGCTTCTCGGGTTCGGTGATGCCGGCTGCCTCGAGCGCGATCGCGATGGTCTGCTGCGCACGGAGGTACGGCGACACCCACAGCGCGACGGGGACGTCGTCGATCCCGCGGTCGGCGAGCTCCTGGCCGAGGGCACGGGACTGATCGGTGCCGAGCGGGCTGAGCGGGACGTCGGCGTCCCGGAACTCGACGTCGATCACGTCGTCGCCCGCGGCTTCGGCCCGAGCCGCCGCGACGTTCGCGACCGATTCGCCGTGACGGACGAGCCAGATCTCCTGCACTGCCATGCCGCCACGCTAGCCAGCGCGTGCTGTGCCGGTTCACCGGCGCCGGACGGTCACCCCGTGCGGTGCCGGACGATCACCCCGCGCGGCGCAGGACGATCACCCCGCTCGGCGCCGGGCGGTCACCCCGTACGGAGCCGAGCGCTCCGGACCGGTCGGACCGCGCACGGGAGCCCCGCCGCCCGGAGTCGCAGCGTCAGCGCATCGAGGTCGAACAGGTCTCGCCACTCGAGCCGGATGATCGTCCGCACACCCGGCACGGTGAGCAAGCGACCGTGCCGCCGCTTCTCGTCGAGGAACACCTCGGTCGGACTCCGGCCGCCCAGGTAGCGCTCCTGGGAATACTTGGCCCGCCCGTCGATCTCGACGATGACCCCGTGGTCCGGGAACCAGAAGTCGACTGCGGACCGACGTCCGTCGACGACGAACTCCTGCTGCAGCAACGGGTCCGGAAGCCCGAGCTCCCGGAACACGACCCGCGCGAGCGACTCGGCCGGTGACCCGGACCGAGCATCGGCCAGGTCGAGCACCTGCTGCGCCAGGGCTCGGGCGCGGGCCTTCGGAGGAACCGCTCGTCGGAGATCGGCGTCGTCGAACCCACGTCGCAGCGCGGCGTCCGCGATGACGACGCCCGACCGCAGGTCGCCGGTCATCGCCACGTCGACGACGGTCCGGGGGACGGAGGTGACCGCGATCGCACCGACCGTGGCCCGTTCGCCCCGGCCGACGGGTCTCGTGTGCAGGACCAGCTCGGCGCTCCTGCCCCGGTACATCGACTCCGGCACCGTCGCGTGCACCGGGACGTCCCACCCGCCGAGCGCCGGGAGGCCGTGCAGGGCCGCGGCGGAGAGGTGCGATGCCGTCGCCCGTGTGCCGAGGCGGCCGAGCCGCGCGAAGACCCGGGTGACGTACCGCTGACGAGGCCCGGCGGCGTCCCACGCGGCACCGTCGACGAAGGCGTTCGGTCCGACCCGGACCAGGCGGCCGACACCCTGGGTCCGGGTTCGGCGGCGCAGGGTGGTGGCGTCGAGGCCGGCCTCGTGCATGGCGGAGGCTCGGAGGATGGGCAGCGACTCGTTCATGCACGTGACGATGCCGGACCGGCCATCCGTTCCGGAGGCCGATGTCGGGAACTGTGGAGGGGCCTCCAGGCCTGGACGGTTGTGGAGGGGAGACGTTCCTTCCCAGAACGCGCGCGATGCCAAGCGGAATCGGGCATACCTGGCCAGAAGTTCCGACCAGGTACGCCCGATTCGACCAGCTACGCCCGATTCCACCCGGCCCGGCCCACGCCCGCACCCCCACACCCACACGCAACACGGCGCCGGACGGAACGCACCCGTGTCCCGTCCGGCGCCGCGGTCTCTCCCCGACCGAACGCCGGGCCCGCTGCCTCAGGCCCGACGCACGCGCAGCGTCACGATCTCGAACGGACGCAGGGTCAGCACGACCGGCTCCCCGGCCGACCACGAGCGCTCCAGAGGCCGCTCGAGCAGGTCGACCTGCGACACCGACGCGACGTCGAACCCGAAGGCGACCCCGACGTCCGTCGCCCGGCCCCCGAGCCCCTCGTACAGGCGCACGACGACGTCTCCAGAGCGGTCCTCGGCGAGCTTGACGGCCTCGACGAACACCTGCGGCGACGACACCGTGACGAGCGGCGCGACCTCGGCCGACCCGGGCACGCTCCGCACGGGCAGGTTCAGCCGGTACCCGGAGTCGGCGGCGTCGAGCACCGAGGGCCCGATCCGCAGCACCGTCCGGAACACGTGGTGCCCCTGGTCGGCGTTCGGGTCCGGGAACGTCGGCCCGCGCAGCAGCGACTCCCGCACGAGCGTGGTGATCCCGCCGTCCGGCCGGGTCTCGCGCGTGATGTCGTGGCCGTAGGTCGAGTCGTTCGCCACCGCGACGCCGAACCCGGGCTCCGCGACGTGCACCCAGCGGTGTGCCGAGGTCTCGAAGCGGGCGTGGTCCCACGAGGTGTTCTGGTGCGTCGGCCGGTCGATGTGCCCGAACTGGATCTCGCTCGAGGCCGACGACGCGAGCACGTCGATCGGGAACGCGAGCTTCAGCAGCTTCTGGTGCTCGTGCCAGTCGACCTCGGTCTCGACGCTCAGCTCCGGTTCGCCCTGCACGGCCGAGTAGCGCGTGGTGAGCGTCGACGATCCGAAGGACCGTTCCACGACGAGCTCGTCGCCCGCGATCGCGACCGACGACGCCGACAGCACCGTGCCGTTGCGCTGGTACGCGCGGTCGATGTCCCAGGCCTCCCACTGGTTCGGGGTGTCCCGGAAGACCGTGTACTCCGCCGCCGCAGCGCCGGGAGCGATCGCGTCGCGTCCGGTGGCGTGGTCGACGAACGAGACGACGTGGCCTGCAGCGTCGATGGTCGCGGTGACGACGCCGGTGTCGAAGACGAAGCGGTCGCCGCTCGGGACGGGAGGCACGGGTCGCGGCGCGTGGACGACCGAACCTGCCAGGGCGGTCACGTCCCCTGCCGCGACCGGCGAGGCGTTGAAGCGCACGACCGACGCGGCGTCGTCGGCGGTGCCGGCTGCGGCGCCGCTGACGGCTGCGCTCCCGCCTGCGGCGAGCGCCGTCGTCGCGCTCCCGATCAGCCCCTCGAGCACCCCGGCGACCCGGGCGTACTGCTCCTCGGCGTTCTCGTACACCCACGCGATCGAGGACCCGGGCAGGATGTCGTGGAACTGCTGCAGCAGGACGGTGTGCCAGGCGTCCTCGAGTTCGGCGTACGGGTATTCGCTGCCGAGCCGGACCGCCGCCGTCGCCGCCCAGAGCTCGGCTTCGCGCAGCAGGTGCTCGGAGCGGCGGTTGCCCTGCTTCGTGCGGATCTGCGACGTGTAGGTGCCGCGGTGGAACTCGAGGTACATCTCCCCCGACCACACCCCGGGCGTCGGCAGCTCGGCCTCGAGCTGCTCGAACACCTGCGCCGGCGTGCCGAGCGTGACGTGGGGCGACCCGTCGAGGTCGTGCTGGCGGTGTGCGGCGCCGACCATCTCGCGGGTGGGACCGCCACCGCCGTCGCCGAAGCCGTACAGCAGCATCGAGGTGTTCGCGGTGCCGCGTTCCTTGTTGTTCCGTTCGCCGCGGCGCAGGTCGGCGGGTGAGACGTCGGAGTTGTAGGTGTCGGCCGGGGGCAGGTGCGTCAGGACACGCGAGCCGTCGATGCCCTCCCAGTGGAACGAGGTGTGCGGGATGACGTTCGTCTCGTTCCACGACGGCTTCTGGGTGACGAACCACTTCGAGCCGGCGGCGCGGACGATCTGCGGCAGGGCGCCCGAGTAGCCGAACGAGTCGGGGAGCCAGGCCTCGGGGGTGTCGATGCCGAACTCCTCCAGGAAGAAGCGCTTGCCGGCGACGAATTGGCGGGCCAGGGCCTCACCGCCGGGCAGGTTGGTGTCCGACTCGACCCACATGCCGCCGACCGGGATCCACCGCCCTTCGGCGACCCGCTGCTTGATGCGGGTCCAGATGGACGGGTACTCGTCGCGGATCCACGCGTACTGCTGCGCGGACGAGCAGGCGAAGGTGAAGTCGGGGTCGCGGTCCATCAGGTCGAGCACGTTCGAGAACGTCCGGGCGCACTTGCGCTTCGTCTCGCGCACGGGCCACAGCCAGGCGGAGTCGATGTGGGCGTGCCCGACGGCGATCGCACGGTGGGCGGCGGGGCTGGCGGGGACGGCGAGCACGGGCGCCAGGACCTGCCGGGCGTCCGCGGCGGTGCCGGCGACGTCGTCCGGGTCCAGTGCATCGGCGGCGCGTTCGAGTGCCCGCAGGATGTCGGCGCCGCGGGTGCCGTCGGTGGGGAGTTCGGCCATCAGCCCGCGCAGCACCCAGAGGTCCTGCTGCAGTTCCCACACGGTGTCGTCGCGCTCGACGACCTCGAGGGCCTTCAGGCGGTAGATCGGGTCGTCACCGGCGGTGGAGCGCGAGCCGAGCGGCGTCGCACCCTGGAACGAGTCGCCGCCGATGTCCGGGTTCGCCCCGGCCTCGATCCAGAGCTCGAAGGACTCCCCCGGGCCGACCTCGAGCGGCACGGTGTCGTTCCGCGGCTCGATCGCCTTGATCGTGGTGCCGTCGGCGCGGAACGCGAGTCCTTCGGCCTGGAACCCGGGCTGCCGCTTGGTGAACCCCAGGTCGACGAGGAGCTCGGCGGTGGTCCCCGGCGCGGTGCCGAAGTCCGCCGGCACGGTCCCGGTCACCCGGAACCACGTCGTGCCCCACGGGCGTCCGCCCCAGTGCGACCCCACCGTGAACGGTGTGTACGTCTCGCCCACGGCGGCGTCGAACGGTACCGGTTCGCCCGGCACCTCCCACGCCTCGATCGTCACCGGCGCCGAGCGACGGAGGACGGCGGGGTCGACACGGTCGCGCACGAGGCGGGCGATCCGGGCCTCGACGAGCGGTTCGTCCTGGTGCATGTGCTTCCTTTCTGGTTGCAAGACACCGGTGTTCGCGAACGGAACCGCGGTTCGCGGGTGTTCGACGCGCGAACACCGGTGTTTTGCGGGGCGTGGACCGGCGGATCAGCCCTTGATGCCGCCGGCGAGGGCGTTGCCGCCGCCGAGGCCTCGGGACACGATCACGTAGAGGGCGATGACGGGCACGGAGTAGACGATCGAGAACGCGGCGAGCTGGCCGTACGCCACCGCCCCGTTCTGCCCGAAGAAGTTGAAGATGCTCACCGCGGCGGGCACCTTCTCGGGCGAGAGCAGCAGGACGAACGGGACGAAGAAGTTCCCCCACGCCTGGATGAACACGAAGATGAACACGACCGCGATGCCCGGACGCATGAGCGGGATCACGATGCGGGTCAGGGTGGTGAGCATCGAGGCACCGTCGGTCCACGCCGCCTCTTCCAGCGAGATCGGCACCGAGTCCATGAAGTTCTTCGCCATCCAGATCGCCATCGGCAGCGACGTGGCGGCGAGGAAGAAGATGCAGCCCCACACGTTGTCGATCAGGTTGAGCGACACGAACAGTGCGTAGACGGGCACCATCATCGCGGTGATCGGCAGACCGGTGCCGAACAGGATGCTGTACAGGAACGGCTTGTTGACCCGCATCTTGTACCGGGACAGCGGGTACGCGGCCAGCAGCGCGAACACCACGGTGACGACCGCGGTGCCGCCGGAGAGCAGCAGGCTGTTCGCGAGCGGGATGAACGACAGCTCGGGGGTGAGCACCTTCGCGAAGTTGTCGAGCGTGAACTGCGAGGGCAGCTTCACCGACAGCGAGGCCTGGGTGTCGAACGAGGCGAGCACGAGCCAGAGCAGCGGCACCGCGAAGCACACCGCGATGACGAGCAGCACGACGTTCGACACCCACCGCATGGTGCGGCCGCGCGGTGACGTCATGTGCATCGACCCCGGTGCGGTCACCGAGCGGGTCGTGGTCTGGTCGAGGGACGGGGCTGTCATGGCCATCAGTCCACCTCCGGCTTGAGGGCCCGGATGTAGATGATCGAGAAGACCGCCCCCACCACGAGCAGGATGGTCGCGATCGCCGTCCCGAAGCCGAGCTGCGAGAACTTGAACGCCTCCTGGTACGCCAGGATCGGCAGGGTCGACGAGTTCGTGCCCGGGCCGCCGCCGGTCATCACGAAGATCAGCGTGAAGACCGACAGGGTCTGCAGCGTCGTGAGCATGAGGTTCGTCGAGATGCTCCGGCGGATCACCGGGAGCGTGATGTAGACGAGCCGCTGCCAGCCGGTGGCTCCGTCGACCTCGGCGGACTCGGTGATCTCCTCGGGGACCTCCTGCACGGCGGCCGAGTAGACGAGCATCGAGAACGCGGTGCCGCGCCAGATGTTCGCCAGGATCACGGCGAGCATCGGGTACGTGTAGAGCCAGTTCGCGCCGGTGATCCCGATCGACGCGAGGAACGTGTTGAGCGTCCCCTCGTCGTTGAAGAACGCGTACGCCGCGAACGACGCCACGATCTCGGGCAGGACCCACGCGGCCACCACGAAGGTGCCGACGATCGCCCGGACGGCCTTGTTGGCCGAGCGCATCAGCAGGGCCAGCCCGAGGCCGAGCACGTTCTGTCCCACCACGGCCGAGGCCAGCAGGAAGACGACGGTCAGGATGACGGACTTCGGGAAGTCCGGGTCCTGGAACAGCTCGACGTAGTTCTGGAACCCGACGAACTGCTGGTCGGCCGCGCTGGCGCCGGTCAGGGCCGAGTTGGTGAACGACCCGTAGAACGACGAGATGACGGGGCCGAGCAGGAAGATGACGAGGAGGACCAGGGCGGGCAGGAGCGGGACCGCTCGTCCGACGTTCCGCAGTGGTCGCCGCTTGCGCGGCACGGGTGGATCGGTGCGCTTCGGCGCACCGGGCGCCGACAGCGTCGGCGCGAGGGGGGTGCTGGACACGATGGGTGCCTTCCGGGTGCGGAGGGGTTCCGAAGGTGGGGAAGAGCGGACGGGAGGCGCGGTGCGGGACCGCCCCGCGCCTCCAGTCCGTCAGTGGGTGACGTCCGTCAACCAGCGGAGACGGTGTTCTCCTTGCCGACCACCTGCGTGACGGCCTTGTCGTAGGCGGCAGCCGCGTCCTTCGGCGACTGCTGACCGGTCATGACCGCTTCCATCGCGACCTGGATCGCGTTGGAGACCTGCGAGTAGTCACTCGTCGCCGGGCGGAAGTTGGTGTTCTCCACCAGCCCCGAGAAGAACTTGAACGTCGGGTTCGCCGCCGTGTAGGCCGGGTCGTCCGCGACGTCCTTCCGGACGGCGATCTGGCTGTTCTCGGTGTCGTACTTCAGCGAACCGTCCTTGTCGAGGAAGCTCGTGATGAAGTCGAACGCCGCCTGCGGGTTCTTCGACTTCGCGCCGACCGCCAGGGTCCAACCGCCGGACATCGAGTTGTAGCCGGGAGCCTGTCCGTTCTGGGTCGGCATGGGCGCCTGGCCCATCACGTCGTTCCACTCCGGCCACGGCGCGGTGCCGGACTTGAGCCACGTGCCGGACTGCCACGAACCGTCCAGGTCGATCGCGAGCTTGCCCTTCGGCAGCCACGTCTGGGCGATGGTCGTGCCGACGTTCGTGTCGAGCGCCTGCTGCGGTGTCGGGCCGAGGCCGCCCTGGTAGACGTCCTTCACGAACTTGAGCGAGTCCTCGAACTGCTTCGAGCCGGTGACCCACTTCTTGTCCTTGTACAGGGTGTTGCCGGAGCCGTCGGCGCCGTACAGGAGCATCTCGAAGCCCTGCATGGTCGAGGCTTCGCCCTGCGCCTTGCCCGAGTAGATGTTGAACGGGATGACGTCGGGCTGCTTCTCCTTGATGGTCTTCGCCGCCGCGAGCACGTCGTCCCACGTCTTCGGCTTCCACGGGACGTCGAGCCCGGCCTTCTTGAAGATGTCCTTGTTGTACCAGAGGGCTCGGGTGTCGGTGCCCATCGGGACGCCGTAGATCTTGCCGTCGTCACCCTGCCCGGCCTGCTTGGCGTTGTCGAAGAACTGGTCCCACTCGTCCCACTTGTCCGTGTACTTGTCGAGTGGCAGCAGGTAGCCCGCCTCGGCATCGGCCTTGACGAGGAACGTGTCCTCGTACATGACGTCCGGGGCGGTGGCCGGTGCCTTGTTCATGAGCGCGAGCTTCGTGTAGTAGTCGTTGCCCTGTGCCTGGATGGGCACGAGGGTGACCTTCTTGCCGGGGTTGTCCTTCTCGTACTGCTTCTTGACGACCTTCATCTGGGCGTCGAGCTGCTGGAAGGCGCCGAACTTCTGGTACGCGATCTTGATCGTGTCGCTCGAGGCGGACCCCGAGCTCGAGCAGCCAGCCAGACCGACTGCGGCCACGGCCACAGCTGCGAGTCCGGCGATGATGCGGGTGCGTTTCATCGGTGCTCCTTTGCACGGGTGATGTCCGCGGGCACCATCGCCCGCGCGCAGGATTAGTCCACCGTATTGACTTAAACCTGTCAAGGAGTTTCTCGGGCGGATTCGGGCGTACCGGGCGGAATCGGGCGTACCGAGCGGAAACGGGCGTACCGGGTCGGAAGTTTCGACCAGGCACGCCCGATTCCGCTTCCCATCGCGTGCGTTCTGGGAAGGAACGTCCGTCAGGAGATCGGGGTCGCGCTCCCCGTCACCGTGATCCCGCCGGCCTCGGGCACGTCCACGAGCAGCAGACTCGGACGCCCGACGTGCCGCCCCTGCCGGATCGTGATGCGGTCGCCCGGCTGCACCGCACCGATCTGCCGCAGGTACGCCCCGGTCGACGCCGCTGCCGATCCCGTCGCCGGGTCCTCGGTGATGCGCCCGGCGGGGAACAGGTTGCGCGCCTCGTACTCGCGGTCGCCGGTGCGGTGCAGCACCGTGACCGTCCCCGCCCATCCGGCCTCGCGTTTGAGCTCGGCCAGGGGCCCCGGCGCGAACCGGAACTGGTGGAACAGCTCGCGGTCGTGCAGCACGAGCACCGGGTGCCAGTTGCCGGCGAAGGACTCCAGCACCGGGAACCCCGGAGCGATGTCCGCGGCCGAGAGCCCGAGCAGGTCGAACAGCCGCACCAGCAGAGCCGGGTCGATGTCCCGTGTCGCCGGCTCGACGCTCGTCATCGCGACCTGCACCGCTCCGTCCGCACCGACCGTGGCGTCGAGCGCGACCTCGCCGGCCAGGGTCGTGAACACCCGGCGGCCCGGCCCCTCGCGCTCGGCCAGCGCGACGGCCAGGGCGACGGTGGCGTGCCCGCAGAACGGCACCTCGGCGCTCGGCGAGAAGTAGCGGACCCGCGGCCCGGTCGACGTCGCACCCACGACGAACGCGGTCTCGGGGTACCCGACCTGCCGGGCGATCGCGAGCATCCGGTCGTCGGACAGCCCGGCTGCGTCGAGCACGAGCCCGGCGGGGTTGCCACCGCCCGGCTCGGCGGCGAAGGCTGTGTACCGAAGGATCTCCTGTTGCATGCCGACGCTACTGCGGCGTCACGACCGGGTGCGCGGGCCGATCACCGACGGGTGGCACGGACGTCTGCGGCTCGGCGGGTGGCTCCGAGGGCAGCGCGAGGAACACGGCGAGCACGATGTAGCCGGCGGGCACGAAGCAGAGCAGGACCCACCACCCGGAGCGGTTCGTGTCGTGGAGCCGCCGCATCGCGATGGCGATCCAGGGCAGCAACGCCGCGAGCCCGACGACCACGAAGACCCCCAGTGCGATCTGGGCGAAGACCGGCATCGACGTGAGCAGGAACCACCAGACCGGGAACGGGTTGAAGGACTGCATCGCCTGGTCGAGGACGCGCGCTTCCTCCGGGCTCGGCATCGGCGGCGGCGTCGTGAAGAGTCCGATGCCGTACACGATGTTGATCGCCGCGGAGATGATCGCCCACCACAGCGCCCACCACCAGAACTCGGCACGAGCGGCACGACCGCGGAACACGACGTACCCCCGCCAGAACCGCGAGAACGAGGCGGTGAAGGTGGCCTGGTGCCAGGGGACCCCGACCGGTGGCTGCTGCGTCTGGTGCACCGAACCTGCTTACCGGGGCGACCTGGGCACTCCTGAGCACTGCTCGGCAGGCGCGGCGTACTGCGGTGCCCGGGTGGGGGTAACCCCCGACCGCTTCCGGGTGCGCACGTGATGTTTCAGCGTGGCGTCCGTCGTGAGACTGGATCCATGAGCACCGACACGCGCCCCACCACCGTCCGCCGCACCCTCCGGATCGCCCTCGCCTCCACCGCCGCGGTGTCCGCCCTGCTGCTGACCGCCGGCTGCAGCGCGATCCAGGACATCGTGCCGAACAAGACCCCGCAGAAGCACTTCGACGCGTACTCCGACGCCCCGCGCTCCGGGGAGTCCGAGGACCTGGCCTTCTTCATGCCGAAGTGGGTGCCGGAGGACGCGAAGGACATCGACGTCCGCCTCCACGTCTCGCAGCCCGGGTACGTCATCGGGTTCGCGTCGAAGGACGGCGTCGACGTGGACGACTGCACCCCGCTCGACGAGTCGTACGGCGGCACGGCGATGACCGCGGACTTCCTGCCCGAGGAGCTCCCGACGAAGGGTCTCGTCACCTGCGGCGACGGCCGCGCGGTCACCGAGATCGACGGCCGCTGGTACGGCTGGACCACGAAGGACGCCATCCCGGGTCAGGACGACACCCAGACCATGCACGGCACCGAGCACTGACCGCAGCCACCCACCGGCCTGGAGGTGCGTGGCGGCCCCGCCCCGCGCCTCCCGTCCGTCGCGCGGTCGCGCCCACCGCGCATGGGTGAGCAGAAGACGTCGGGTCCGCACCGCGAACCCGACGTCTTCTGCACACTCATCGCCCCGACGGGGGGCGTGGGGACTACCCCGCGGCGGCCGCGGTCCTGCGGCGACGCACGATCAGCACGCCCGCGCCCGCCGCGAGCAACAGGAACGCCACCAGCGCACCGGCACCCATCCCTGCGGCGCCCGTGAACGCCAGCTGCCCATCCACGGTGATCGTGATCGGGGTCCACCCGATCAGCCTCCCGTCAGCAGCCGTCACCGCCAACCGGTGCGTACCAGCGACGGTGTCCGCCGGGATCGTCACACGAACCGTCCCGTCAGCAGCAACCACAGCGCTTCCGATCAGCGTCGGCTCCGAGAACAACCACACGTTCACCGTGTCACCGGCCGACGCCGAGCCCACCGTCACCGTGATCGTCTCCCCCGCACGAGCGGTCGCTGGAGCGGACACACCGCCACGGTTCGCCTCCGTCAACAGCGACTCCGACGGCGCCACCGGAGCAACCGGGGCAGCCGATGGACCCGGGGTCGGGACCGCGGTGGGCGTCCCACCCGGGGTCCCGACCCCGGGTCCATCGGCTGCCCCGG
>NZ_QKTC01000004.1:0-183202 GCF_003234435.1 Curtobacterium sp. MCLR17_044
ACACGACCGGGGAGAACGTGGACGAGAGGGCTGCCGGGGCGTCCGCAGCGGCAGCGTCGACCGACGTGCCGTCCGCGGCGACCGCGATGGCCGGGGCGGCTGCGGCCCCGAGGAGCGCGGCGACGAGGACCGTCGTCGCAGCTGCGAGCAGGGCGAAGCGGGGACGACGACGAGGGCTGTCGCCCCCGACAGCCCTCTCGTCCACGTTCTCCCCGGTCGTGTTCACCGGACCCATCCCACGGGATCGGCGGCCTCCGGTCAATACACCTCGCGGATGAGGTTCGGGATCGGGCCGCAGTCCGGGAACCCGGTGTGCGTGACTCGGGAATCGGCCGTGAACACTGCTCACGGAACGGAGCATGCTCAGCGCGTCGATAGACTTCACGATGGCCGTTCAGGCCAACGCAGCACCGCGGATCCCGACGCGCAAAGGAGTACGCCCGCATGGACACCGGACTCGTCACGACGCTGATCGTCGTCGGAGTGGTGGTGGTCGTCCTGGTGATCATCGGGATCTACCTCTGGGTGACGTACAACTCCCTCGTCACGCTCAAGGTCCGGGTCGACGAGGCCTGGAGCGACATCTCGGTGCAGCTGAAGCGCCGCGCCGACCTGATCCCCACCATCGTGGACACGGTCAAGGGGTACGCCACGCACGAGAAGGCGGTCTTCGACGACGTGACGAAGGCCCGCGCCGAGACCCTGTCCGCCGGTGACGCCGACACGGCCTCCACCGCCGAGGGGCACATGCAGAAGGCGCTCAAGAGCGTGTTCGCGGTGGCCGAGGGGTACCCGCAGCTGCAGTCGAGCCAGAACTTCCTGCAGCTGCAGTCCGAGCTCGTCGACACCGAGGACAAGATCCAGGCCGCCCGCCGCTTCTACAACGGTGGTGTGCGTGAGTTGAACACGAAGATCCGGGTGTTCCCGAACTCCACGTTCGCGAAGAACCGTGGTTTCTCCGAGGCCCCGTTCTTCGAGACGAACGAGCCGGCGGCCATCGCCGAGCCGCCGCGCGTCCAGTTCTGACCCCAGCGTCGGATCCGACGTGTACAGCGCCATCGCGCGGAACAAGCGCAACACCGTGGTCATCGTCCTGGTGTTCCTGCTGATCATCGGCGCGCTCGGGTTCCTCGGCGGGTACCTCGCCGGCAACGTCTCGATCGGCTTCATCGTGCTCGTGGTGGCCCTCGGGTACGCGGTGCTGCAGTACTTCCTGGCGGCACGGCAGGCCACCGCGATCGCCGGCGGGGTCGAGATCGACCGCGTCTCGGAACCGCGGCTGTGGCGCACCGTCGAGAACCTCGCCATCGCGACCGGCATGCCGATGCCCCGGGTGTTCGTCATCCCCGATCCCTCGCCGAACGCCTTCGCCACCGGGCGTGACCCGGAGCACGCGGTGGTGGCGGCGACGACGGGGCTGCTCGAGCTCATGGACGACCAGGAGCTGCAGGGCGTGATGGCGCACGAGCTCGGACACGTCCGGAACTACGACATCCGGGTGTCCACGATGGTCTTCGGTCTCGTCGTGGCCGTCGGGCTCATCGCCGACGTCCTGCTCCGCATCTCGATCTTCAGCGGCCTGTCCGGCGGGCGGAACCGCAACTCGGACAACGGCGGCAGCGCCAACCCGGTGCTGCTCATCGCCGGGATCGTCGCCGTCATCGTGGCCCCGATCGCGGCGGCCGGCGTGCAGGCGGCGGTGTCCCGGCAGCGCGAGTACCTGGCCGACGCCACCGGGGCGATGACGACCCGGTACCCGGAGGGCCTCGCCCGGGCCCTCGAGAAGCTCGGCGCGTACGGCCGACCGATGCAGACGCAGAACTCCTCGATGGCGCACCTGTGGATCGCCGACCCGATGCGCCCCGGTGTGATGGACCGACTGTTCTCGACGCACCCGCCGCTGCCCGACCGCATCGCGCGGCTGCGGGCGAACGCCGACCGGTTCTGACGGATCAGCCGATGCCGTCGGCGGCGGTGTCGTCGGCCGTCTCGATCGGTTCGGGGGTGTCCGCGTCGTCAGCGGACTCGTGCGGCACCAGGGGCACTCCGAGCGCCCCGGCGACGGCCGCAGCAGCGGTTCCTCGGTCGGTCACCTCGATCGCGCCGAGGCCCTGCCAGCTCGCGGTCCGTCGCAGTGTGTCGGCGAGCCGCTCGGGGTCCAGGTGCTCGCCGGGCTCCTGCCACGCGGTCCGGACGCGGAGCACCCCGCGCTGCCGGTCGCTCTTCAGGTCGATCCGCCCGACGAGCCGGTCGTCCTGCAGCACCGGCAGCACGTAGTAGCCGAACACCCGCTTCGGGGCCGGGGTGTAGATCTCGATCCGGTAGTGGAAGCCGTACATCCGCTCGGCCCGCCGCCGGAACCAGACGACCGGGTCGAAGGGGCTCAGCACCGCGTCCGCCGTCAGCTGCCGGGGGACCCGAGCCCCCAAGTGCAGCCAGGCCCGCTCACCCCAGCCCTCGACCCGCACCGGCAGGAGCTCGCCGGCGTCGGTGAGCTCGGCGATCGCGGTGGCCGTGTCGTCGGAGCGCAGCCGGTAGTAGTCCGCGATGTCCGCTCGGGTGCCGATGCCGAGCGCCCGTGTGGCCTGGCGCACGAGTTCGAGCACCGCGTCGGCACGCGGTGGGGCGGTCTCGAGGAAGCCTGCGGGCAGCACCTGCTCGGGCAGGGCGTACACCCGCTCGAACCCGGCCCGTCCGGCGCTCACCGCCTCGCCCCAGCGGAACATCTGCTCGAGCCCGAGCTTCACGTCGCTCCACCCCCACCAGGGGCCGCGTCGCACGTTCGATTCGTGCTCCACCGCGCTCGCCCGCATCGGCCCCTCGGCCCGGAGCAGGGCGTGCAGTTCGCGCCGGACGGCAGCGGTCCGGGTGACGCCGTCGACCCGGGTCGGGCCGGCGTCCCGTTCCCGCAGGGCGTCCATCCGCCACCGGAACAGCCGCAGGTCGTCGCGGGGGATGAACGCCGCCTCGTGCGCCCAGTACTCGGTGTACGGACCCGAGCGTCCGAGCGTCAGCCGGTCGAGCGTCGACCGGTCGTAGGCCCCGAGTCGGGCGAAGAGCGGCAGGTAGTGGCTGCGTTCGAACACGTTGACGGAGTCGATCTGCAGCAGCCCGAGCCGGCCGAACGCGGCGTTCAGCGCGCGCGTCGAGACCGGCTCAGCAGGTGGCCGTCCGAACCCCTGCGCGGCGAGTGCGACCCGGCGGGCCTCGGCGGCGGAGAGCGTCGACCTGGGCATGCCGCGACGCTACCGAACCCCGCCGACATGAGCGTTCACGAACGTATGCCGTATCTGGCACCTGACGGGAAGCACATCGATACACTCGGGCCATGGCATGGGGAAGCAAGCAGACACACCCCGACCCCGTGGTCGAGGAATCCGTCCCGGTCGGCGTGCGCATCGCCGGCGCGTGGTCGTGGCGGGCGCTCGTCGTCGTGGGCGTGATCGCCGTCTTCATCTGGCTCGTCACGGTCTTCAGCGAGATCCTCATCCCGTTCCTGGTCGGCATCGTGGTCTCGGCGCTCCTCGTGCCGATCTCCAACTGGCTGCAGCGGCACCACGTGCCGAAGTGGCTCGCCGTCGTGATGAGCCTGCTCGGCGGCATCGCGGCGCTCGGTGGCCTGATCTGGCTCGTCGTCGACCAGATCATCGCGTCCTACCCGTCCCTGCGTGACCGGACGGTCGACCAGTACGCGAACATCAAGGACTTCGTCCTGAGCTCCGGGTTCGGCATCAGCCAGTCCGACGTCAACGGCTGGCTCGACGACGGCACGAAGTGGCTGCAGGACAACTCCGCGTCGATCCTGTCCGGGGTCGCCAGCGCGGGTTCGGGTGCGACGCACGCCTTCGAGGCGCTCTTCATCATCCTGTTCACCACGATCTTCCTGCTGATCGACGGCAAGAACGTCTGGCGCTGGTCCGTCCGGCTGTTCCCGAAGAAGGCCCGTGCAGCGGTGGACGGCGCCGGTGTCGCCGGCTGGATCACCCTGACGAGCTTCATCCGCGTGCAGATCTTCGTCGCGTTCGTCGACGCGGTCGGCATCGGCCTGGGCTCCTTCATCGTCGGGCTCTTCTTCGGCGGCATGCCGCTGGTGATCCCGATCGCCGCGTTCGTGTTCCTCGGCGCGTTCATCCCGGTCGTCGGTGCGATCGTCACCGGCTTCCTGGCGGTGTTCGTCGCGCTGATCTTCAACGGTCCTCTCGCAGCGGTCCTGGTGCTCGGCGTCGTCCTGCTGGTCCAGCAGATCGAGGGCCACATCCTGCAGCCGCTCGTCATGGGCAACGCGGTCAAGGTCCACCCGCTGGCGGTCGTCCTCGGTGTCACCGCGGCCTCCGGGCTCGCCGGCATCGCCGGAGCCTTCTTCGCCGTGCCGCTGATCGCGACGCTGAACGCCATGGTCACCACCATCGCGAGCGGACGCTGGCGGCGGCTCGACTCCGACCACGTCCTCGAAGCGACGCCGAAGCGCGGGCAGCACGGGCAGATCCAGTTGCTCCGACGACGTCGGCACAAGGTCGGGGACGACGTCCCGGCGCCGGGCGTCGACTCCGGTCCCTCGGCCGAAGAAGACACCGCCAGCACCAACTGAGCGTCACACGAGTTCGCCGCGGGGCCCCGGAACGACGATGATGGGGGAGTGACCGACACCAGCGCCTCCCCGCACACGCTCGCCGCGATCCCGACCCTCGCGGACATCGAGGCGGCGCGCGAGACCATCAAGGGCGTCGCACGCGTCACCCCGATGGAGACGTCGCAGTTCCTCGCCGAGCTGCTCGGGTCGCCGGTGCACCTGAAGTGCGAGAACCTGCAGCGCACCGGTGCCTACAAGGTGCGGGGTGCCTACAACCGGCTCTCGACCCTGTCCGCCGAGCAGCGCGCCAAGGGCGTCGTCGCCGCGAGCGCCGGCAACCACGCGCAGGGTGTCGCCCTCGCCGCCCGCGAGCTCGGCATCCCCGCGACGATCTTCACGCCGGTCGGCGTCGCCCTGCCCAAGCTGCAGGCCACCCGCCACTACGGCGCCGACGTCGTACTGCGGGGCCACTCCGTGGAAGAGGCGCTGAGCGCCGCGAAGGACTTCGCCGCCCACACCGGCGCCGTGTTCATCCCGCCGTTCGACCACCCGGCCGTGATCGCCGGGCAGGGCACGCTCGGCCTCGAGATCATCGACCAGGTGCCCGACGTCGACACCGTCGTCGTGCCGATCGGTGGCGGCGGCGTCATCTCCGGCATCGCGCTCGCGGTGAAGGGCATGGCCGAACGGCTCGGACGTCCGATCCGGGTCATCGGTGTGCAGGCGGAGAACGCCGCTGCCTACCCGTCGTCGATCACCGCCGGCGAGCCCGTCACCATCACCACGAAGCCGACCATCTCCGACGGCATCGCGGTGGCGCGCCCCGGCGACCTGAACTTCCCGATCATCCGCGACCTGGTCGACGACATCGTCACCGTCTCGGACGACGACACCGCCCGCGCCCTGCTCGTCCTGCTCGAGCGCGCCAAGCTCGTGGTCGAGGCAGCGGGGGCCGTCGGCGTCGCCGCGATCATGTCCGGTGCCGTCCGCGACACCGGCCGCACCGTGGTGCTGCTGAGCGGCGGCAACATCGACCCGCTCATGATGGAACGCGTGATCACCCGCGGGCTCGTCGCGGCCTCGCGCTACATCGGCATCCGCATCATGCTGCCGGACCGCCCGGGTCAGCTCGCCCGCGTCGCCCAGGTCATCTCGGACGCCGGCGCGAACGTGGTCGAGGTGCTGCACACCCGCCACGGGCAGGGTCTGGTCATCAACGAGGTCGCGCTGGACCTGTCGATCGAGGCGCGTGGCCCCGAGCACGCGCAGGAGGTCATCCAGCGCCTGCACGAGGTCGGCTTCCGCCCGGAGCTGCTCGAGCACTAGTCCGCGACGATCCACGAGTCGTTCGACGCGTGGACTGTCGGAGATGCGGTGCGCGCCCTGGGCGCGACCAGCGGACAGACGGGAGGCCCGTGGCGGTGTCGCCACGGGCCTCCTGTCTGCAGTGGGCCGGGTCTACGGCTCGTAGCGCTCGATCTTGACGACCTCGACGGCGATCTCCTTGCCGTTCGGCGCCGTGTACGTGGCCTTGTCGCCGGCCTTGAGGCCGACGATGGCCGCGCCGACGGGGCTGACCGGGCTGTAGACCGTCAGGTCGGAGCCCTCGGCGACGATCTCGCGGCTGCCGACCAGGAAGGTGGACTCGTCGCCGGCGATGACCGCCGTGACGACGGTGCCAGGCTCGACGGTGCCGTCGAACTCGGCTTCGCTGACGGTGGCGTGCTTCAGGAGCTCGGTGAGGACGCGGATGCGGGCCTCGATCTTGCCCTGCTCGTCCTTCGCGGCGTGGTAGCCGCCGTTCTCCTTGAGGTCGCCCTCTTCGCGAGCGGCCTCGATGCGGCGCGCGATCTCGGCACGGCCCTCGCCGCTCAGCTCGTCGAGCTCCGCCTTGAGACGGTCGTGCGCCTCCTGGGTCAGCCAGGTGACCTGCGTGTCGTTGCTCATGTTCTGTCCCTTCGACCATGAAAAAACGAGACCGGCCGAGTGGTCGGTCTCGAGAGGCGAATCAGGACAGTCTAGGGAATCCAGCAGTCGTGGATCAAGCCGGTCACGCCCCGCGTCGTCGTGGTGACCTGCGTGGAGATGCTCCGGCTGCGCTGTTCGGACGCCGGCACGGTGATCTCCTTCCAGCCCACGATCGAGTAGCTCTTGTCGAGGACCTGCACGGCGCACTTCGCCTCGACACCCGGGTCGACGGAGACCTGCGAGTGCACGACGGTGCTGTGCTCGGACAGCACCTCGTACCCGATGACGTCCTGGTCGAGGCCGCGGTCGGACTGGTCGAGCCCGGCCCAGATCACCCACGCACCGAAGACCACGACGACCGCGATGGCCGCGACGATCGCGAAGAGGCGGCTGCGACGCTTGCGGGCCGGGGTGCGGCCGTAGCGCTCGTCGAGGCTGGCGGTCTGGTGCTGTTCGGACAGTTCGGGGCTCCCGGGGTGGATATCCTGATCCCAGGGTAGTTCACGCGATGCTGTGCGCTGCCCGCGTCCGACGCCGCTCACCCGCAGTGAGGAACCCCACGTGCCCTACCGTCTGCTGGCCGTCCACGCCCACCCCGACGACGAGTCGAGCAAGGGTGCCGCGACCGCCGCGAAGTACGTGGCCGACGGGCACCAGGTGCTCGTCGTGTCCTGCACCGGTGGCGAGGCCGGCGACATCCTGAACGACCAACTCGGCGAGCCGGCCACGAGCCGTGCCCACCGTGACATGGCCGGGTACCGCCGCACCGAGATGGCCGCGGCGCAGCAGGCGCTCGGCATCGACCACGTGTGGCTCGGGTACCACGACTCGGGGCTGCCCGACGCTGAGAAGGGCGAGACGGTCCGGCCGGGCACGTTCTCCACGGTGCCGCTCGAGTACAGCACCGAGGCCCTCGTCCGCGTGATCCGCCGGTTCCGCCCGCACGTGCTCGTCACCTACGACGAGAACGGCGGCTACCCGCACCCCGACCACATTCGCACGCACGAGGTGTCGATGGCCGCGTGGTCCGCCGCCGCCGATCCGTCGGCGTACCCGTCCGCCGGTGCCCCGTGGTCGATCGCGAAGCTCTACTACGAGCGCACGATGAACCCGCGCCGCTTCAGCACGATCTTCGAAGCCCTGCAGGAGCGCGACCCGGACAGCCCCGCGATCGAGCAGCTGCGCGAGTGGGTCGAGCGGTTCGCCGACCGGCCCGACCTCGCCACCACCCACGTCGACGTGCACGAGTACTTCGACCAGCGTGATGCCGCACTCCGCGCGCACGCCAGCCAGGTCGCACCGGACAGTGCCTTCTTCTACTGGCCGAACGACCTCCTCGCGACGGTGTGGCCGACCGAGGACTACCAGCTCGTGGAGGCACGCGTGCCGACCGAGCTCCCGGAGACCGACCTGTTCGCCGGGATCCCAGCCGACAAGGAACCGACCTCGTGAGCACCATCGCGGCGGCACTCGCCGCCACCCCCAGCCCCAGCCCCTCGGTCGTCCCCGACGTCGACGTCACCCCGGGTGTCGTCGGGTTCATCGCGATCGCACTCGTCGCGATCGTGACGATCCTGCTCGTGGTGGACATGACCCGACGCATCCGTCGGACCCGCTACCGTGCCGAGGTGCGTGAGCGGCTCGAGGCCGAGGCGAACGGCACCGCGGGCGACGGCACCGCGACGGACGAGCCGGAGCGGCGGGCGGCCGAGGACGGCCGGGCCGACGTCGGCGACGACACCGAGCGCGGCTGACGCGACTGCAGGGCGGACTGGAGGCCCGTGGCGGCATCGCCACGGGCCTCCAGTCCGACTTGTGCGTGCGTCTACCGGAACCGGGCGTACCTGGTCGAACCGGGCGTACCTGGGCGGAACTTCCGGGTGAGTACGCCCGGAACCACCAGGCATCGCACCCGTTCTGGGAAGGAACGTGCGACGGTCAGCGCACCGGGTCCAGCGCGACGATGAGCACGCCGACCCACTGCGCGCCGAAGGCCACCACGGTCAGGGCGTGGAACACCTCGTGGAACCCGAACTGCGTCGGCACCGGGTTCGGCCGCTTGAAGCCGTAGACCAGCGCGCCGATGATGTACGCGACGCCGCCGGACAGGATGAGCACGGTCATCGGGACGCTCGCCGCGAAGAACTGCGGCAGGAGCCCGAGGGCAGCGCACCCGAGCACCAGGTAGATCGGCACGTACAGCCAGCGGGGCGCGTTGATCCAGAGCACCCGGAACGCGATGCCGAGCGCGGCGCCCGACCACATCACCCAGAGCACGACGACCATCAGGGTGTGCGGCAGGGCGCAGATCGCGACGGGTGTGTAGGTGCCGGCGATGAGCAGCAGGATGTTGGTGTGGTCGATGCGCTTCAGCACTGCCTTCACCTTCGGCCCCCACGGGAACCGGTGGTAGGTCGCCGAGACGCCGAACATCGCCAACGACGTCGCCATGAACACCGCGCTGCCGACCTTCGCCGCGGTGCTGTCGGCGAGGGTGATCAGGACGATCCCCATCGCGATCGCGAACGGGAACGCACCGAGGTGGATCCAGCCGCGCCAGGCCGGACGGGGTTCGGCGGCGGTCGCGGTCGCCGACGCCTCTTCCGTGAACGGGACGTGGGGGAGTGTTCCGGTCTCGTGCTCGTCCTGCATGGTCCCGACCATAGGGCCTGACCCCGAACGACAGCCACGTGTCCGCAGAGCGGGAGCCTCAGGGATCCGGCGTCGGTGGTGCACTACGCTCGGTGCGTGACCGGGACGGCGGGATGGACAGGGCGAGGGATCCTCTACCGCGCCTACCAGCGCCGGATCCGCCGCCAGCTCGAGGGTGCAGCGAAGCCCAAGCACGTCGCCATGATCGTGGACGGCAACCGCCGCTGGGCGAAGCAGCTCGGGCTCGAGTCCGCCGCACACGGCCACCGCGCCGGCGCCGCGAAGATCCCGGAGTTCCTGACGTGGTGCGACGACCTCGGCATCGAGGTCGTGACGCTGTACCTGCTGTCGGCCGACAACCTGACGGGTCGCGGCGGCGAGGAGCTCGAGGAACTCGTCGGCATCATCGCCGACCTCGCCGGGGTCCTGGCCGACAACCGTGACTGGCGCGTGCAGCACGTCGGGTCGAACGAGGGGCTGCCGGACAACCTGGTGACCGCGCTCGAACAGGCCGAGCAGCGCACCGCCGGCCGCACCGGGCTGCACGTCAACCTGGCCGTCGGGTACGGCGGCCGTCGTGAGATCGCGGACGCCATGCGCAGCATCGTGCAGGCGCACGGCGCGGGTGGCGGCACCATCGACACCCTGGCCGAGGTCCTGACGCCGGAGCTCATCGGCGACCACCTGTACACGCAGGGCCAGCCCGACCCCGACCTGGTGATCCGGACCTCGGGCGAGCAGCGGCTCTCCGACTTCATGCTGTGGCAGAGCGCGCACAGCGAGTTCTACTTCGTCGAGGCGTTCTACCCGGACCTGCGCGAGGTCGACTTCCTCCGGGCGGTCCGCGACTTCGGGCTCCGGTCGCGTCGGTTCGGCGGCTGAGCAGCCACCTCCCGCACCGGGTTCGTCGGCGGAGCCGCGTCCCAGTAGGCTCTCAGGGTTCAACCCTGTGAAAGGTGCACCACCTGTGAACATCGACGAGTACGCCGCCGGCTTCTCCGAAGACCCCGGTTACCTCGACCACGCTGCGTTCGGCCCCGTGCAGACCGCCGTGCTCGAGGAGCAGCGTGTGCTCGGCACCATCCAGGCACACATGCGCTTCGGCGCCATGGAGACCCTCGACGAGCAGGACGCCCGCGTCCGCACCGTTGCCGCCCGCCTGGTCGGCCGCCGCGAGGACCAGGTCGTCTCGCAGGCCGCGACGACCCCGGGCCTGCTGCACACCGCCTTCGGCCTGACCGGGGGCGTGCTCGTGTCCGCCGACGAGTACCCGTCGCTGCCGCTCGCACTGGCCAGCGCCGCCTCGGCCACCGGTGGACGGGTACAGCCCGTCGTCATCGAGTCGGGTGCCGGCTGGGTGACCCCCGAGCTGATCCGTGAGCGCCTGTCCGATGAGGTGACCGCCGTCGCGGTGTCCCTGGTCGACTGGCGCACCGGCTACCTGACCGACCTCGCCGCCATCCGGGAGGTCATCGGCGACCGCCTGCTCATCGTCGACGCGATCCAGGGATTCGGCGTGGTCGACGCCCCGTACGAGGTCGCCGACGTCGTCGCCACCGGCGGGCAGAAGTGGCTGCACGCCGGGTGGGGCACCGGCTTCGTGGCGTTCAGCGACCGTGCGCTGAACCGGATCCGTCCGGCGCTGTCCGGCCCGCACGGCACGTCCGGCTGGCCCACCGAGGTCCCCGCGGTGCGTCCGGGGGCCGCCGGCTTCCAGATGTCCCGCATCGACCCGGTCGCGCAGGCCCGGCTCGCGGTGTCGCTCGAGCGCCTCACCGCGGTCGGCGTCGCCGCCGTGCAGGAGCGGGTCACCGACCGCGTCGAGCGCGTGTTCGCCATCGCCGACGAATTCGGGCTCGAGGTCGAGTCCAGCCGCGACCCGGCCGAGCGCGCCGGCATCGTGGTGCTCCGGCCGACGCAGGGTCGCGTGACGGCCCTGTCCGCCGCGATGCACAACCACGGCGTCACCGCGACCACGCGGCTCGGCGTCGCGCGGGTGTCCGTGTTCCCGTCGACCACCGACGAGACCCTGGACATGTTCCGCGACGCCTGCGTCTCGTACGCCACGATGCAGTAGCAGCGGCGCGTGCCTCCCGTCCGCGTCCCGCGAGCGGTCACGGCACCCCGCTCACGTCCGCCGAGTGGTCACCACCTGTCGGCTGGCGCCGTCGCACCCGACGGTTCGTGACCACCCGGCGTTGCGCGCGCGACGAGTCGCGACCACCGGACGGCCTGGAGGCGCGGTGCCAGGCCGCCACGGGCCTCCCGTCCGCGTTCCGCGAGCGGTCACGGCACCCCGCTCACGTCCGCCGAGTGGTCACCACCTGTCGGCCGGCGCCGCCGCACCCGACAGATCGCCACCACTCGGCGCCACCGCCGCGCGCGGTGGTGCGAGCCGCGCTCGCGTTGTTCACGCGACCGTAACTCCGGAAACCGCGTGTCGCTGTCGGGGTGTCGGGGGCCGGACGTACGTTGTCCCCATCGGGCACCGCGCCCGATCGAAGCGGCCACAGTCGGTGCTTCGGGACCCGCTCCGTGGCCGCGTTCGAGGACAGGACCGGGCCCGTCGCGGCCCGGGGATGGAGTGGTCGTGACCTCTCAGAACGTCTCTCGCGGAGCACAGCAGCAGCACACCGCGGACTCGTCCACATCGGTCGCCCAGCGCACGTACGTGCTCGACACATCGGTGCTCCTCAGCGATCCGCGGGCCTTGTTCCGCTTCGCCGAGCACGCCGTGGTCCTGCCCGTGGTGGTCGTCAGCGAACTCGAGGCGAAGCGCAACGACCCGGAGATCGGGTACTTCGCCCGGCAGGCCCTCCGGCTGCTCGACGAACTGCGCATCGAGCACGAGCGGCTCGACTTCCCGATCGCGATCGGCGACGGCGGCTCGTTCCGCGTCGAACTGAACCACTCCAACCAGTCCGTCCTGCCGTCGGGTCTGCAGCTCGGCGACAACGACTCCCGCATCCTCGCCGTCGCGTCGAACCTCAAGAACGACGGACTCGACGTCGTGGTCGTGTCGAAGGACCTGCCGCTCCGGGTCAAGGCGTCGTCGATCGGCATGGCGGCGGAGGAGTACCGCGCCGAACTCGCGGTCGACTCGGGCTACACCGGCATCGCCGACCTGCAGGTCTCCGGCGAGCAGATGTCCGACCTGTACGAGAAGGAGGAGATCCGGTCCTCGGAGCTCGACGGCGTCCCGGTGAACACCGGCGTCGTCATCCACTCCGAACGCGGATCGGCCCTCGGCCGCGTGCACGTCGCCGGCGCCGTCGCACTGGTACGCGGCGACCGCGAGGTCTTCGGGCTCCGCGGGCGCTCGGCCGAGCAGCGGCTCGCCATCGACGCGCTGCTCGACTCCGAGATCGGCATCGTCTCGCTCGGCGGCAGCGCCGGCACCGGCAAGTCGGCGCTCGCCCTGTGCGCCGGACTCGAGGCGGTGCTCGAACGGCAGCAGCACAAGAAGATCATGGTGTTCCGGCCGCTGTACGCCGTGGGCGGGCAGGACCTCGGCTTCCTGCCCGGCGACGCCGGCGAGAAGATGAACCCGTGGGCGCAGGCCGTCTACGACACCCTCGGTTCGGTGGTGTCGGACAACGTCCTCGACGAGGTGGTCGAACGCGGCCTGATCGAGGTGCTGCCCCTGACCCACATCCGCGGCCGCTCCCTGCACGACGCCTTCGTGATCGTCGACGAGGCGCAGTCGCTCGAACGGAACGTGCTGCTCACGATGCTCTCCCGCATCGGTCAGAACTCGCGGGTCGTGCTCACCCACGACGTCGCGCAGCGCGACAACCTGCGGGTCGGACGGCACGACGGGATCGCGTCGGTCATCGAGCGGCTCAAGGGGCACCCGCTCTTCGCGCACGTCACGCTGACGCGGTCCGAGCGCTCCGCGATCGCGGCCCTGGTCACCGACCTGCTGGACTCGCCGGATCTGGTGTAGGGCGTGTCGAGCCGTCACCTGACGGACGGGAGGCCCGGTGCCAGCTGGCACCGGGCCTCCCGTCCGTCCTGGGGGCGCGTCAGGAGCGTCGCGTCAGTTCGGGTGGGTCATGCTCAGGACGTCGAGTGCCTCGTCGAGCTGCGCCTCGGTGACCTCGCCGCGCTCGACGTGGCCGAGGGCCACGACGGCTTCGCGCACGGTGATGCCCTCGGCGACGGCGTACTTCGCGACCTTGGCGGCAGCCTCGTAGCCGATGACCCGGTTGAGGGGGGTGACGATCGACGGCGAGGACTCCGCGAAGGCGCGGGCACGCTCGAGGTTCGCCTGCAGGCCGTCGATGGTCTTGTCCGCGAGCACCCGCGAGCTGTTCGCCAGCAGGCGGATCGACTCGAGCAGCGCCGTGCCCATCACCGGGATGGCGACGTTGAGCTCGAACGCACCCGAGGCACCGGCCCAGGCGATGGTGGCGTCGTTACCGATGACCCGGGCGCCGACCATCAGGGTGGCCTCGGGGATCACCGGGTTCACCTTGCCCGGCATGATCGAGGAGCCGGGCTGCAGGTCGGGGATGTGCAGCTCGCCCAGGCCGGTGTTCGGACCGGAGCCCATCCAGCGCAGGTCGTTGTTGATCTTCGTCAGGCTGACGGCGAGCACCTTGAGCGCACCGGAGGCCTCGACGAGGGCGTCACGCGCGCCCTGCGCCTCGAAGTGGTCGACGGCCTCGGTGATCGGCAGGTCGGTGTCGCTCGCGAGCTGGGCGATGACCCGCTGCGGGAAGCCCTTGGGGGTGTTGATGCCGGTGCCGACCGCGGTGCCGCCGAGCGGGACCTCGGCGACGCGGGGGAGCGTCGCCTGCACACGCTCGATGCCCAGGCGGATCTGGCGTGCGTAGCCGCCGAACTCCTGCCCGAGGGTGACGGGCGTGGCGTCCATCAGGTGCGTCCGGCCGGACTTCACGGCGTCGGCCCAGAGCGTGGCCTTCGCTTCGAGTGATTCGGCGAGGTGCTCGAGGGCGGGCACGAGGGTGCGGAGGAGCGCCTCGGTCACGGCGACGTGCACCGAGGTGGGGAAGACGTCGTTCGACGACTGCGAGGCGTTGACGTGGTCGTTCGGGTGGACCGCCGAACCCGCGATGTCGGACGCCAGTGTCGCGAGCACCTCGTTCATGTTCATGTTCGACGACGTGCCGCTGCCGGTCTGGTAGACGTCGACCGGGAACTGGTCGTGGTGCTGGCCGTCGATGATCAGGTCGGCCGCGCCGGCGATGGCGTCGGCGACGGCGGGCTCGACGATGCCGAGTTCACCGTTCACGATGGCCGCCGCACGCTTGATCCGTGCGAGCGCCACGATCTGCGCCGACTCGAGCCCGGTGCCCGAGATGGGGAAGTTCTCGACGGCGCGCTGGGTCTGGGCACGGTAGAGCGCCGACTTCGGCACCCGTACCTCGCCCATGGTGTCGTGCTCGATGCGGAACTCGGTCGGGGTGGTGTCGGTCACGTCGTCGTGGTCCTTCCTGGGGTGCTCGCCGGTCGCGGTCGCGCCGGCCCGTGCCTGCGCCCCGGGGTCGCCGGGGCGGTCGTCGTCGGGGTCGGTCTTCGTCTGGCTCGGTCGTCGTCGGGTCGGTCAGACCTGGCCGACGACGGTGTCGATGGTGACTTCTCCGGTGGCGAGGTCGTACGTCGCCCCGACGACGGCCAATCTACCCTCGGCCACGGCGTCGGAGACCGCGCCGGAGCGCTCGATCACCTGGCGGAGGGTGGCTTCGAGGTGCGCGGCGCCGACGGCTTCCTGCGGGAGCTCGGCGTCGGTGAGTCGGACCTTCTCGACGCTCGGGGCGATCGCGTCGACGAGGGCCTGCAGGTGCGGAGCGGGGACGGGCTCACCGGAGCGCGCTGCCGCGACGGCACCGCACCGGGTGTGCCGGAGCACGACGACCAGCGGCGTGCCCAGGGCGACGACCGCGAACTCGATCGAGCCGAGCACGACGTCGTCGACGATCTGACCGGCGTTGCGGATGGCGAACAGGTCACCGATGCCGGCGTCGAAGACGTGCTCGAACGGCACCCGCGAGTCCGAGCAGCCGAGGACGGTCGCGAACGGCGACTGCGATCCTTCGAGCTCGGTGCGGCGGTCCGGGTCCACGCGGCCCATCCGGCGCTTGTCGGCGGCGAAGCGGGCGTTGCCGTCGACCAGCAGGCGCAGGGCGTCGGACGGGGTGGAGGCGGCGCGGTCGGGCATGGGGCTCCTCGGTTCGGGTGGGACGGGGTGGTGACTGGCGGGGCGGTGCCCGTCGTCGTCTACTCGGTCAGTTCTCGGGAGACGGCGGTCGCGACGGTCCGGAACGCCTTGTCGTCGGCGGTGCCGGAGAGCACGATCGTGTTCTTGCCGAACGTCGAGACGAGCGAGTACGCGTGGTTGCCGGCATCGGTGCCCTCGGCGCGGCGGTCGTAGACGGTCCACTCCGTGTCGCCGATGGTGCGGTCACCGGTGGACGGGCGCTGGTCGAGCTGGTTCGACACCCACGAGGCGTTGGCGTCGATGCCCTGCTGCAGACCGAGGTACTGCTTGTCCGGCGTCACGAAGCCGACGGTCCAGACGTCCACGCCGTCGGTGGTCTTGCTGGCGAAGTCTGCGCGGTTGGCGCTGTAGCCGTCGGGCAGCGGCGGCGCCACCAGGGTGACGTCGTCGACGTTCGCCTTCGCCGCGATCTGCTGGTAGTCGACGGTGCGGTCCACCGTGGTGTCGGGCCGGACGACGACCGCCACCAGGAACAGCACGATGCCGAGCGAGGCGATGAGCGCGATGACCAGGTTGAACGCGGTCTGGTGCTGCCGGCGGGCGGTCCGGGCGGCGTCCTTGCGGGCCCACGTCTCCTCTGCCGTCTCGGGGCGACCGAGCTCGGCGACGATCGGGCGGCCGTCGGCGTCGGTCATCGGCCGGAGCCGTCCTGGGCGTCGCTGGCGGCACGGGCCGCGTCGAGCCGTGCGCGGGCGCCGACGAGCCACTCTTCGCACCGGGCGGCGAGGGCTTCGCCCCGTTCCCAGAGCGCCAGCGAACGCTCGAGGGTCGCGGAGCCCTGTTCGAGCTCGCTCACGACGCGCACGAGTTCGTCGCGGGCCGCTTCGTAGCTCAGCGACTGGACGTCGGTCTGCTCGGGTTCCTGCTGGGATGGCACGGGTCGATCCTACCGAGCGTCCACCGACGATCCGTCGCCCGGACCCAGGCTGTGGAGAACACCCGTGGTGGTCAGGAGCCGTCCGGGCCGGGGCCGTCCGGCTCCAGCGTGCCCGTGGCCGTGCCGGCACCGAGCGTGACGTGCACCGGCGTCGCTCCGGACAGGTCGTCGGTGCCGCGGACGACACCGCCGTCGGCCCGCTGCACGATGGCGTACCCGCGGCGCAGGGTGTCCCGCGGCGAGAGTGCCCGGAGCCGGGCGGTCAGGTGCCCGACCTCGGAGTGCCCGCGCTCCAGTCGGCGGTCGAGCAGTTCGCGGGCGCGGGACAGGTCGCGGGCGACCTCTTCCGCACGGGTGTCGACGAGCCACGCGGTCGACGCCAGGGCCGGGCGCGACCGCAGCGCGGCGAGCCGGTCGGCCTCGACCGACAGCGTGTGCGAGAGCCGGAGCCCGAGCCGGGCGCGGGCCGCCCGGACGTTGGCGAGCTCCTCGGCGACGTCGGGCACGACCCGCTTGGCGGCGTCCGTCGGGGTCGAGGCGCGCAGGTCGGCGACCTCGTCGAGGATCGGTCGGTCGGCCTCGTGGCCGATCGCCGAGACGATCGGGGTCGACGCCGCGGCCGCCGCACGGACGAGCCCTTCGTCGCTGAAGCCGAGCAGGTTCTGGAAGTCGCCGCCACCGCGGGCGATGATGATGACGTCGACCTCGGGGTCGGCGTCGAGCTCGAGGATCGCCGCCGTGACCTCGCCCACGGTCCGTTCGCCCTGCACCGCGGTGTGCACGGTGCGGAACTCCACCTGGGGCCACCGCAGCTGCGCGTTCCGCTTGACGTCCTTCTCGGCGTCGGAGTCCTTGCCGGTGATGAGGCCGATGCGGTGCGGCAGGAACGGCAGACGCCGCTTCCGGGACGGGTCGAACAGCCCCTCCTCGGCGAGGGTGCGGCGGAGGCGCTCGAGGCGTTCGAGCAGGTCACCGAGCCCGACGTGCTTCATCTCGACGACCTGCATCGTCAGCGAGCCGCCCTTGACCCAGTAGTTCGGCTTGAGGGCGGCGACGACCCGGTCGCCCTGCTTGATGTCCGCCGGCACCCGGGAGCGCACGCTCGACCAGATGGAGAACGACACGGTGGCGTCGACCTCGACGTCCTTGAGCTTGCCGTACACGTTGCCGCCGGCGACGTTCCACTGCGTGATCTCGCCCTCGACCCACGCGGTGCCGAGTCGATCGATCCAGTCGCGGAGCTTCGCGCCGAGGAGCGCCACCGGCCACGGGTTGTCGGCCGTCGGCGGGCCCTGTTCGATAGCCATGTCGCTCCTCGTCCTGCTGGGACGTCCATCGTGCCCGAGACCGGTGACAGGCGACGGACGTCGTGTTCTCCACAGGCACCCCGCGCGCCCAGGTCGCGTGCGTGCCGCTCACCTATCATCGGGGACGTGACGATCACCAACGGCCACACGGTCCCGCTCGCCCCGCCGCGTGTGCACGCGGCACGGGGTCGACTGCGTGACGAACCGGTCGCCGGCCCCAAGAAGGTGCTGCTCGCAGCCCCCCGTGGTTACTGCGCCGGGGTGGACCGTGCAGTCGTCGCGGTCGAGAAGGCGTTGGAGCAGTACGGCGAGCCCGTCTACGTCCGCAAGCAGATCGTCCACAACGTGCACGTGGTGTCGACGCTCGAGCAGCGCGGTGCCGTCTTCGTCGACGACGTGGCCGAGGTCCCCCGGGGCTCGCACGTCGTCTTCAGCGCGCACGGGGTGTCGCCGGCCGTCGTCGCGGGTGCCGCCGAGCGCGACCTGCACGCCATCGACGCCACCTGCCCCCTCGTCACCAAGGTCCACCGCGAAGCCACCCGGTTCGCCAAGGCCGAGCGCACCATCATCCTGATCGGCCACGCCGGCCACGAAGAGGTCGAGGGAACGATGGGGCACGCCCCGGACCGCACGATCCTGGTGAACGGTCCCGACGACGTCGCCGCGCTGTCGGTCCCCGATCCGGACAACCTCGTCTGGCTGTCGCAGACCACGCTCAGCGTCGACGAGACGATGGAGACCGTGCGGCTGCTGCGCGAGAAGTTCCCGGCCATCCAGGACCCCCCGTCGGACGACATCTGCTACGCCACCCAGAACCGCCAGGTCGCGATCAAGAAGGTCGCGCCCGGTGCCGACCTGGTGATCGTGGTCGGCTCCGCGAACTCGTCGAACAGCGTCCGCCTGGTCGAGGTCGCGCTCGAGCACGGTGCCCGCGCCGCCCACCGCGTCGACTACGCGGAGGAGATCCAGCAGGAGTGGCTCGACGGCGTCGAGACGGTCGGCGTGACCAGCGGTGCGTCCGTGCCGGAAGAACTCGTGGCCGAGGTGCTCGAACAGCTCGCCGACGCCGGCTACGCCGCCGTCGAAGAGGTCGTCACCGCACACGAGGACCTGATGTTCTCGCTCCCCAAGGAGCTCCGCACCGACGCCTCGGGCAACCCGACGCGCGCGCTCGGCGGGCGTCGGGCATGAGCGGGTCGGACGGCTGGTCCTCGGTCCCGCGTCGCGACCCGGCGAACCACGGCGACGCCGGCGCTGGTACCGGCCAGGAGGCCCGGGGTGCGTCCGCGACGTCGGCCGCCGGTCCCGCGAACGGTCGACCCCAGGGCCGTCCCGCCCCCGGCTACGGCGAGTACGCACCAGAGGGCTGGGTGAACCCGGTCCTCGTCGAGCAGGAACGCCAGGAGCGGGAGCGCCAGGCACGGGAGCGGCAGGACCATGCCCCCGCCACCGGCGTGCGCGACGCTGCTCCGAGCGACGGCGTCCGCGGCGACCGCGCCGGTGCGGACGCTCGCTCCGGTGCAGTCCCTGCCGGGGCGCAGCGGTCGATGGCCCGCAGCCGGTTCGGTCGCACACCGGCGGACTTCGTGCTCACCGTCGGGCTGCTCGCCTTCGGGCTCGTCTCCGTGGTGCAGTCCCTGTCCGTGGGCGAGGTCGCCTCCACCGTGCGGCGCACCCTCGAGACCCAGTACACGGCGTTGGACGACCCGAGTGCCCTGAGCACGGCGGCCGCCATCGCCGCGATCACCAACGTCGTCGTCTTCGCCCTGGTCGCCTGGTGGTCCATCCGTCGGCTCCGCGCACGGAAGCGGACGTTCTGGGTGCCGCTGGTCGGCGCGGTCGTCGCCACGGCGATCAGCACGATCGCGTTCGTCGTCGTGGTCATGCAGGACCAGGCCTTCGTCGACTTCATGCTGCGACAGTCCGGCGCCTGACCGCCTGACCGCCTGACCGCCTGTCTGCCGGGCTGCTCGCGCCACCGGGCTGCTCGCGGCGCCGGCCTTCGCGCGCCGAGTGGTCGCAACACGCCGCGGCCCCGCCGTCGAGTGGCCACGAAGTGTCGTCTGGCGCCGGCGCAATCGACAGTTCGTGACCCCTCGGCCCTGCGCGTGCGGGGAGTCGCGACCTCTCGGCAGCCCCTCCCTCGGCCAGCCGCGGTGCCGGTGTCCCTCCGGCGAGCTTCGTCAGCCTCGCGGGCGAGCGCAGCAGCCACCGCCGAGTGGTCGCAACACGCCGCGGACCCGCCGTCGAGTGGTCACGAAGTGTCGTCTGACACCGGCGCGAGCGACAGTTCGTGACCCTTCGGCCCTGCGCGCGCGGGGAGTCGTGACCACCTCAGCCAGCCGACACCAGCCGGAGGTCAGCCGGCCAGGAACGCCGCGACCGCTCCGTGCAGGGCAGCCAGGTCGTCGACGTGCACGAGCTCCCGGATCGAATGCATCGACAGCAGCCCGACGCCGATGTCGATCGTCGGGATCCCGAGCCGGGTCGCCGCGATCGGGCCGATCGTCGAGCCGCCGGGGATCGTGTTCACGTTGACGAACGGCTGCCACGGCACACCGGCGGTCTCGCACGCGGCGGCCCAGACGGCCTCGCCCTTCGCCTCGGTCATGTAGCGCTGGTTCGCGCTGATCTTCAGCAGCGGACCGGCTCCGGGGCGCGGACGGTTCGTCGGGTCGTGCTTCTCCGGTTGGTTCGGGTGCACCAGGTGCCCGGCGTCGCTCGACAGCAGCCACGACCCACGGAACGCCCGGGCGGCTTCGGAGCGGGTGGCGCCGAGGCCCTCCTGCACACGGCCGAGGACGTCCTCGAGGAACGGACCACCGGCACCGGACGGCGTCGACGACCCGATCTCCTCGTGGTCGAACGCCGCGAACACCGGGATGTGGTCACCGTCGGTCGGAGCGTCGACGATGCCCCGGAGTCCGGCGTGCACGCTCGTCAGGTTGTCCATCCGGCCGGACGCCAGGAACTCCCGCTCGATGCCGATCCGGGCCGGCGCCTGGGTGTCCGCGAGGAACAGGTCCCACGACACGGCACCCTCGCCGAGCCGGGCGAGCAGCCACTCCACGACGGAGGTCCCACCGGCGTCGCCGTCGACCCCGACGATCGGCAGGGTGTGGCGCTGGCGGTCGATCTCCTTGCCGTCGTTCACCCCGCGGTCGAGGTGGATAGCGAGGTTCGGGATGCGGGCGACGGCGTCGGTGCTGACGAGCCGCACGCTGCCGTCGGCGTCGACGACCCGGCCGGCGATCCGCAGGTCGCGGTCGAACCAGGTCGACAGGAGCGCGCCGCCGTAGACCTCGACGTTGAGCTGCTCCCAGCCCCCGGTGCGCACGCCGGGGTTCGGCTTCACGCGGAAGCCGGGGGAGTCGGTGTGGGCGCCGAGGATCCGGAACGGCGTCGTCGGGACGGCACCGTCGGGCAGGCGCCACGCGATGACGGCGCCGTCGCGGACCACCACGTACGCACCGGGTTCGGTCGGCCAGGCGTCGAGCTCGGACAGCTCGGTGAACCCGGCTGCGACGAGACGGTCACGGGTCGCCGCCGCCGCGTGGAACGCGGTGGGCGACTCGGTGACGAACTGGGCGAACTCGGAGGCGATGGCGTCGACGGTCACCCGCCCATCGTGGCACGCGGTGGAGGCGACCCGACGCAGAACGGGGCGCGTCCGTCGGACGCACCCCGTTCCTCCAGGCCGGTGGACCCGGCCGGACGGACCTGCTCAGCCCTTGGCGTGACCGGCCGAGCCGAGGACCTTCGCGGCCTCGACGACGCGGGCCGCCATGGCGGTCTCGGCGACCTTGCCCCAGGCGCGGGGGTCGTACTGCTTCTTGTTGCCGACCTCGCCGTCGATCTTCAGGACGCCCTCGTAGTTGCGGAACATCGAGTCCGCGATCGAGCGGGTGAACGCGTACTGCGTGTCCGTGTCGATGTTCATCTTGATGACGCCGTTGCGGACTGCCTCGTGGATCTCGTCGTCGGTCGAGCCGGAGCCGCCGTGGAAGACGAGGTCGAGGGGGTTCTCGCCGGTGCCGTGCTTCGCCGCGACGGACGCCTGGATCTCGCCGAGGAGCTCGGGACGGAGCTTGACGTTGCCCGGCTTGTAGACGCCGTGCACGTTGCCGAAGGTGAGCGCCGCGATCCAGCGGCCCTTGTCGCCCAGGCCGAGCGCGTCGACGACCTTCTCGACGTCATTCGGGGTCGTGTAGAGCGCGTCGTTCGTGCCCTCGTGCTGGACGCCGTCCTCTTCGCCGCCGACGACGCCGATCTCGACCTCGAGGATCGCGTTGATGTTCCGCGTCTTCTCGATCATGGTCTTCGCGATCTCGATGTTCTCGTCGAGCGGCACGGCCGAACCGTCCCACATGTGCGACTGGAAGATCGGGTTGCGACCCTGCCGGACCTCTTCCTCGCTCGCCGCGATGAGCGGCAGGACGAAGCCGTCGAGGGCGTCCTTCGGGCAGTGGTCGGTGTGCAGCGCGACCGTGATGTCGTAGTTCTTGGCGACCTCGTGGGCGAACTTCGCCATCGCGAGGGCACCCGCTGCGCGGTTCTTGATGGTGTGGCCGGCGAAGTAGTCGGCACCGCCCGTCGTGACCTGGAGGATGCCGTCGGAACCGGCTTCCTGCAGGCCCTGGAGGACCGCGTTGATGGTCTGCGAGGAGGAGACGTTGACCGCGGGGTACGCGAACTTGCCCGCCTTCGCGCGTTCGATCATCTCGGCGTACTGTTCCGGCGTTGCGATGGGCACGTGGATCTCCTTCGACTTCGGTGATGTCCCCGCCGATCGTAGTCAGAAGCTCTGGAGGCGCGGTCCGGGTTACGCGGTCGGCTCACGTCCGGCGTGCACATGCGTGCACGGGCCCGGTGTCCGGACCGTGGGTCGGCCGCCGGTCGGTAGGCTCGGGTCGTGACTCCCACGACTGAGACCGGCTCCCTGTTCCTCCAGCCCGACCGCAACCTCGCGCTCGAGCTCGTGCGTGCGACGGAGGCCGCCGCGATCCGTGCGCAGCCGTGGGTCGGGCGTGGTGAGAAGAACCTCGCCGACGGCGCCGCGGTCGACGCGATGCGCAAGTTCCTCGGCACGGTGAACTTCGACGGCGTCGTCGTCATCGGCGAGGGCGAGAAGGACAACGCCCCGATGCTCTACAACGGCGAGCACGTCGGCAACGGTCACGGCCCGGCCTGCGACATCGCGGTCGACCCGATCGACGGCACCTCGCTCACCGCCGCAGGCCGCCAGAACGCCATCTCCGTCATGGCCGTCTCGGACCGTGGCTCGATGTACGACCCTTCCGCTGTCTTCTACATGGACAAGATCGCCGCCGGCCCCGAGGGTCGCGGTGTCCTGGACCTCGAGAAGCCGATCGGTGACAACATCCGCGCCCTGGCGAAGGCCAAGGGCAAGGACCTCGAGGACATGGTCGTCGCCGTGCTCGACCGTCCGCGCCACGACGAGCTGATCCGCGCCATCCGCGCGACCGGTGCCGGCACGCGACTGCTGCTCGACGGTGACGTCGCCGGTGGCATCGCCGCCGCCCTGCCCGGCTCGACGATCGACATGTGCGTCGGTGTCGGCGGCACCCCCGAGGGCATCATCACGGCGTGCGCGATCAAGGCGCTCGGCGGCGTGATCCTCGGCAAGCTCCAGCCGAAGGACGACGAGGAGCGCGAGCGCGCCATCGCCGCCGGCCACGACCTGGACAAGGTCCTCGACCAGGACGACCTGGTCACGGGTGACAACACGTTCTTCGTCGCCACCGGCGTCACCGACGGCGTCCTGGTCGACGGCGTGCGTCGTTCGCGCGGCGTCATCCACACCGACTCGCTCGTGCTCCGCTCGCGCTCGAACACGATCCGCCGCATCCAGGCGGACCACCGTGCGGAGAAGTGGTTCTAGGCCGGACGATCGTCCGCCGCTTCGGGGCGTCGCCGGTCTTCCGGCGGCGCCCCGTTGCACGAGCCCTTGCGTAGGCTCGACGCATGACTGCGACAACGGCACGGATCGTCGGACTGGACACCGCGGGCATCCGCACGCTGCACGCGGAGGCGGACGGCACGGCCGACCGGCTGCCGCACGTCGTGCCGGTGGCGCCCGACCTCGGCGTGATCCTGGCGGACGAGGACGGTGCGATCCTCACCGCGCCGGCGCTCGCCGAGATGGGCTGGGCGGACGACGACGTCCTGCGTGCAGCCGTCGCCGCCGCGCAGGAGCAGGCCGGAGGCGACGTCGCGGTGATCCAGCCGGGCACGATCGTCATCCAGGACCCCGACCTCGCCGTGGTGCTCGTGCTCGCACCGCAGGCGTTCCAGGGGATCGAGTTCCGCGGCAGCGCAGTGGTCTTCCCGGTCGCGCCGACGACGTTCATCGTCACCGGCGACCAGGACGAGGACGGGCTCCAGGTCGCGGCCGGTGTCGCCCAGCAGATCCTGGCTGACGACGAGGGCGAGGTCCTGAGCGGACCGCCCATGGTGCTGCGCGGTGACGGGTGGGTCCGGTTCGAGCACCCGTCACTCGACGGCGAGCTCCGGACGATCCGCGCGCTCTGGACGGCGACCGCCGCGAACCTGCAGCAGGACGCCCTGCAGGAGTCGTTCGACCGGCGGGGCGAGGACGTCCACGTCGGTGCGGTCTCGGTCGCCCGGCTCGCCGAGGACGACCCGGCCTTCTCGTACTCGTCGTGGACCGAGGACGTCGAGACCGTCGTCGCCGCGGTCGACACGATCGTGCTCGTGACTCTCGACGGGCAGACGCAGCCCGTGCCGTTCGGTCGGCTGCGGGAGCTGGCGTCCGGGTTGATCGAGGAACTCGAGGTCCGCCCGACGCGCTACCGGCTCGGCGGTTTCCCGGACCTCGAGTCGGTCCGCGCGGCCCTCTGACGGGTCGACATCGGTCGGTGGAACTCGTCCCCGTCGCTGCCCCCTGATATGGTCACACTCGCGCGCTTGTGGACAACGGCGCGAGAGATCGGACCTGGGGAGGAATGATGGGGCGACCGTCGGGGTGGGACGTTGTCGATCAGGGTGATGACCCGGTCAAGGGGGATCCGTCGACGTTGCGGATGATGGCGCGGGAGTACCAGCGCATCTCCGACGCGGCCGATGACGCCTCGACCCGGCTGAAGTCGGTGAAGGGCTCCGGGTGGCTGACCGACTGGGAGGGTGAGGCCGCGGATGTGTTCGTCGACGCGATCGAGGACACCCCGTCGGACCTGACCAAGCTCGTCGATTCGTACGAACTCGCCGCGACGGCGTTGTCGGGGTGGGCTGACACGGTCGATGACACCCAGTACCGGGCCGATGGTGCGTTGGCGGACGCGAAGGACGCCACCGGGGACCTCGCCGCGGCGCAGGACCGGTTGGCGGATGCGCAGTCGACGCTGTCGCACTACGAGTCCGCGTCGAAGGACCTGTCGAAGGTCGCCGACAAGTACCCGGCGGGTTCCGACGTGCCGGACGGGGTGGATGTTCCCTCGCCGGCGCAGTTGCGGGCAGCGTCCGACAACGCTTCCGTCGCGCAGGGGTCGGTGTCGTCGGCGCAGGGGGACATCTCGGCGGCGCAGTCGCGGATCGATGCGGCGAAGCGGCTCGTGGCGGATGCGAAGAGTGATTGGCAGGACGCGGAGCAGCGGACCGCGACGAAGATCGGTGAAGCTGCCGACGCGGGCCTCGGGAAGCAGTCCACGTGGGACAAGATCTTCGGGTCCGAGGCGTGGGAGACCATCGTGTCGGTGGCGAAGGTCGTTGTGGCGGTGGGTGGGATCATCGCGATGATCATCCCGGGGCCGTGGACGTTGATCATCGCGGCGATCGCGCTCGTGGTGTTGGCGGACACGTTGTACAAGATGAGCAAGGGTGAAGCCGACGGGTGGGACCTCGCGTTCTCCCTCATTGATTGCGTGCCGGCCGCTGGTGCCTTGTCGGCAGGAGCCCGCACGGCAAAGTTCACGGGGATGCTGACCGCGGCCGGGGATGTCACGTCCGGCACCAGGGCAGTCCGTTCTCTGAATGCCGGTGTGCCGATGGTCCGCGACCTCGCAACCAGCGTTCCTCGCGGTCTCCGTCGGGCGATTCATGCTGACTCCGCAGACCCGCAAGTTCTCCGCTCAGTCTTCGAGCGGGAGTACGGACCACTGAAGATGGTCAACGCGGAGCGGCTCGCCCGGGGTGTGGACGGGTTCAGCATGAACTGCACGAGGTGTGTCATCGCGACAGAGCATGTGCTCGATGGGAAAGCCGTCTCGGCAATGCCCGTCTTCACGCGAGGCGCGAGCGTCGCCGACGTCGCTGAGCACTTCGGCAAGTCCATCCGAGACTTCCAACCGGTGCGGTCGTACGATTCGATCGTGGCTAGGCTCGAGTCCGCTGGCGAGGGGGCTCGTGGCGTTGTATTCGGGACCAGGGCGGGTACCAATCCAGTCGGCCACGTGTTCAACGTTGTTCACGATCGGAATGGTGTTGTGTTCCTCGACGGACAGTCAGGAACGTTTGCCAAGTTGGAGAACTTCGATCAACTCTTCCTACTCAAGACACGGTGATGGTGTATGCGAACTCTCAAAGATGCTCAGGATGAATTTGCGAAGGAAGTGCGCGCTGACGAAGACCTTATTTGGGATAGGGGATGGATCGAGACCGACGATTGGTGGATCGTTCTTTACAACAGCCGAGAGTATTACGAGACACAAAACCCGTTGTTTAGCCTAGCTGGAAATGGCCCCTTTGTTGTACCAAAAGACGGCAGTGCCTGTTTCACTCTTCAAACGAACACATCGGTTGAATCACAAATAGAGGAACGGGGCCAGCGGGTCATCAGTCGGTCTCGGTGAAGCCAGTTCCGGCTCGAGCGGATGAGACGCTCGAGCGCGCAGTCATCAAGATCAGTCCGGACGGCTCGTGCATACCGCAACTGCTCGATGCGGCGGCACGTTTACGCTAAAAGACATGACTCCACGCGACAGCCGAGTGAGTGCGGCCTACTGGACCGATGCGATAGAAGTCTTGACGCGCGGCGTCGAGGGGTTTCGCCCGTTCAGTCATGTGTTCCGGGCCGACGACGTGCGAGCTGGGATTATTCGAACGACCGCGAGCTTCGACAACGCGCTCTTTCTGTTGGGCGCGCGGTACTCGGCGGGCTTTCCGACGTCACTCCTCGCGGATGATCTCGAGTCGGTCGTCACTATCTGGGAGAACTGGAACCGCTACGCTGCCGTGCCTGACGGTGGCTCCCCGCTAGAAGCGCTGACGTTCAACGACAAGCCGCCGTACTACTACGCACTGTGGTTGGCGTCGGTGGCGCGGTGCATCGGCGTCAATTCGGCGTTGACGGATCGGTTGATCGAGATCGTTGCTGCTGCTGGAGGCGCTGACCCAGTGCTCGGGACACTGTTGGGGGTCGAACCGGTGCGGGACTCCGTGTGGCACAAGCGGCTGTTCCAGAACCTCGATACGGCCGCGACCGGGACGCCGGATCGCGCCATTTCTGCGCTGAACAGGTACGTGCAAGCCTGGCAGAAGAACATCTCGTTCATTTGGTGGGCCCCAGCGCTGAAGGCAGTGCAGGGGGATAGCTTTGAAACGTACTTCGGGTACTGGGCTTGGGAGGCGGCTGGGCTCGTCGTGGCGCGCGGGCTCGACGACTCCGTGTTGCGGTCGTCGCCGTACTATCCAGTCGACCTCGTCGACGGCCAGCAGGACGGATGAGCCGCCCGGCTGCCCGAACGAGGACCTCTGGGAGGGGCCATGAGTGATTCAAAGGTGTATTGGGGCCATCGTGGAACCCGGGGCCGTTCGGTTCTCGCAGAAGTCCGTCTCCTGCAAACAAGACCGACCGACTTACCGGCGAACCCTACAGCTACGACGACACATTCCGTCTCGCAAGGGGGTGCAGGATGAGAGCTCTTCGTCACCTCACCGTCGACGAACGCCTGGTCGTTATCCGGCTGATCCAGCCAGAGTTCTTCCTCTTCCCGAATCGCTTCCTGCACCTGGTCGCCGCTGATGATCTGCCGGCGGTCGAACCATGGTCGTGGCTTGTTAAGTATGAAGACGACTTGTACTTTTGGGCTGAAATCGTCGCGAAGCAGTATCCGACCCGTTCCCTCGTACCCTTCGCAAAGCACCAGGACACAGACGATGTGTTCTGCTTTTACGGTGGCGACCATTCGGGCGACCCTCCCGTGCTGATCATCCATACGTTTGCTTCACCTGGGACGGAGTACCGGGGGCAGTGGACGTCCTTCGACGTCTGGTGGGAGGAGATGGAGGAGCATCGAGCAGCGTGGCTCGCGGAGCAGGAAGAGGACTGAGACATGCCTCGTAGGGACACGTCGATCAGCAAGGCGATGTCGCACGCGTTGCGGCACGAACCGGGTGCGTACGGGCTGGAACTCGGCGCTGACGGGAGTGTCCCGCTCGCAGATCTTGCCGACGCTTTGGATCGGTCGGGCATTCAGGCATCGTTGGAAGATCTGCGCCGCGTGGTCGCCGAGTCCGACAAGCAGCGCTTCGCCGTCGAAAGCGACCGGATCCGTGCTCAGTACGGGCACTCGACGGACGAGCGCATGGTGAAGCCGTCGATCGTTCCGCAGCCGGTGCTCTGGCATGCAACTTCCCCCGCTGCGGCTGAGTCGATCCTGCGCGAAGGGCTCTTACCGATGGGGCGCCAGTACGCGCATCTGACGACCGATCGCGAGTTGGCTATGCAGGCTGGGCGGCGCAAGTCCACCGCTCCCGTCCTGTTGCGAATCGATGCAGCTCGCGCGCACCGGGAGGGCGTGGAGTTCACGGAGGGCCACGGCCGGGTGACCCTGGCCTTGCTCGTTCCCGCGCGGTACATCTCGGCGGAATGACGCGCCTGCCTCAGCCGCGCGAGTAGCGGGGCTCCTGCATTGCTTGGGCGATGCGCTCGAGACGGTCACCCGTCGAACGGATCGATTTCTCAGTCTCCCGCGAGTGCGAGGGGGCGACGGCAGTCTCATCTCATCAGACGTGAGACTGCTCGGAAGAAGCGCAGGCCCGACCAGCTGGGCTTGCAGTCGGGTGGCGTGGACGTCCTGGATAACATCATCCGATGAGCACAGCGATGGACAGTTCTGCGTTCTGGGATGCGATCATCGCGGACGATCCGCAGGCGATCACGAGGATCGCGTCGGAAGGCTTCGAAGTGTCTTCAGCATCACGCGCCAATGCCGACGCCCTCACGCCCCTCCACTTCGCGGCTCAGACCGGTGCGGTGCATGCGATGCGAGCACTCCTGGACCTCGGGGTGGAGGTGGACTCGCCGGACCGTTGGGGGACGACGCCGCTGCAGCTCGCAGTGACGAACTCAGGCGACGGCGGACTTGATCCGGTCGCCGTCTTGCTCGACGCCGGCGCTGATCCGTGCCATGTCAACGACCTTGGTGCGACCCCACTGAGCTATGCCCGGATCTTGGGGGACGCACCCGCCGGGCTCATCACCATGCTGCAGCAGGATCGGGTGTTCGAGGATGATGAGGCGGGCGTATCCGTCGTGTTCGAGGCCGCTACGCATGGGTCCCTCATCGACATCCAATCAGCAATTCGTGCCGATGCGGCTCTGCTCAACTCTGCCGTGGCTGGAGAGACTCCGCTCCGACTGCTCGTACGACGTTCTCTCCCCGTGCGACCGAATCGGTCGAACCCACACCCGGTCTCTGTGGACGACGCGGTGGCTGGCGCCAGTGCAATGCTGAGTGCCGGAGCGAAGGCCAGGTTGGTCGGTGCAGACGGCTTCACCGCTCAAGGGCTGGCACGAGCGTTCCTGGCGCCGAAGCCGTTGATCAAGGTGCTCGATCGTGCGGCGAAGCTCGAGCGGAGGTAGACGGCGTGAATGATCAAGAGGCAATGAAGTGCGCTATCGCGGCGAAGGCTCCCGGTCGCGACACGAATGAAGGTGGTTCAAGGTGATCGACGTCGAAGTACTCCGCACAGCGCTCGATCCGTCCTCGATGGACGTTCCGAAGCAGGTCCGGAACGCCTTCGAGAAGGCGGCTCGGGTGAAGTCGTTCGTCACGGTTCCGGGCGGGGCTGCGCTGATCTGGGGATCGGTGTTGATCGCGGTCTACGGGGACGCTCCCCGTGTGAGCACGGCGGCACGCGCGCTGCGCGTCCCTGACGAGGGTGTGTCCCACACCCAATGGACGAGGCAGCGTGGTGCCTACGCGGCGGTGGCATTCGCAGCCGCTCGCGATTCCGACCCACCATCGGTTGCGGCACGGACTGCCGGATGGACGGTGAGAGAGCCGTTGATGCAAGGGAAGGCGCTTCGGCACCACATCGACCGGTCCGCCGAGGAACGGGAGATGGACGAGTTCATGCCGGTTTCGGGGCACCTCGCCGCCTTCGCATCGGACATGGTGATCCTGGGGACCATGTGGCTGTTCGGCGGGTCTGACGCGTGGCCGATCGGGCGGATCGCAGCGGAGTGGGACCGCAACGCCGAGGCCGTCCGCGCGCTCCCCGGGTACTCCGACGCATGAGCCGTCGCCGCGACGGTGATCCTGTCGTGGTCAGGAGACCGACGCGTCGTCCTCGTCCGCCCACAGCGGGTCGCTGACGGTCCGCGGCAGCAGCGCCCCCGGCGACCCCGGCCACGGCAACCGCGTGACCGGCCAGTTCGAGGCGAAGAGCTCACGCCGCCCGGCATCGAACTCCTGCACCGTCTTGAGCTCGTCGTAGACCAGGGCGTACGCGGCCCGCAGGTTGTCGAAGTAGTCGTCCCACGAGTCGAAGAGGGTGAAGGCGACATCGGAGACCAGGTCGATCGACGACCAGGCATCGTCCTCGCTCAGGAGCCCGGCGGCGTACGCACCTCGGACGGCGGTGACCGCGTTCTTGACGTCCATCGACCAGAGCAGCTTCGGCGGGCGGTCCGCTCGGCGTTCGAGCAGGCTCGACCCTGCCCACGGGTCGGTGCCGAGCAGTGAGGACAGCCGGGTGAGCCGGGTCTCACCCTCGGCGGATCGGCTCAACGCGAGGAACTGCCACGACACGCTCTTCGGACCGAGCAGGTCGACGGCGAAGGCCTGTGCGTCCCGCCCGCTGGCGATCTTGTAGGTCTCGTCGAGTTCGCGGCGCAGGAACGTCAGCGGGGGCAGGGGGATGGTCACGAAGGGCGACGGCGTGGTGTCCTGCAGGTACTCCCCGCCGAGCTCCACCCGCGAACCGTACGGGGCGAGCGACGCTGGCCACCATCCTTCGTGGAAGTCGCCGAACGAGGCGAGCGCCAGCTGCTGCAGTCGGTGGACGGGCAGCTCGCGGGCACCGGTGCGCTCCCGGTACCGCCGCTGTTCCCGCACCGGCAGCCCGATGTCACGGAGCGAGGTGATGAAGGTCAGCACGAACCACACGACGACGGCGATCAGGAAGCAGCGCCACACCGCCTGGATGCCGTACCCGAAGTGCTGCCGGACGTCGTACGGGGCGAGGATCGAGATCAGGAGCACGACGAAGAACGCCACGATCGCGATCGCCATGATGATCCACGCTGCGGCGCGGTCCCGTCGTCGCCCGGTCTGCTTCCGCGCCTTGGCGACCATCGCCCGGTGCCGCCAGCGTGGACGGACCGGGAACTCGCGGTCGCCGGGATGGTTCTGCAGTGCTTCCCCCATGACGATCGATCGTAGCGAGCAGCTCAGTCCTCGTCGACGGCGCCGACGAGCTCCGGCGCGGTGAGCAGCCGCGGCTCGTCCTCGATCGAGGACGGGTCCGCGATGACCTTCGACTCGTCGAGCAGCGAGAGCCGACGGGCGCTCGGCAGCACCTGGCGTTCGAGCGACCCGACGAAGCGGTTGTAGTCGACGACGGAGCCGCGGATCGAGCGGCCGAGCTTGTCGACGTGCCCCGCCATCGTGGACAGCCGGCCGTAGAGCTCGCGGGACACCTTGAAGAGCTCGTGCGCCTCTTGCGAGACGACGTCCTGCTGCCACGAGAACGCCACGGTCTTGAGCACGGACCACAGGGTCACGGGAGAGGCGAGCGCGATGCGCTTGCGGAAGGCGTGGTCGAGCAGGCCGGGGTCGGCGGCGAGTGCGCTCGAGATGAGCGACTCGGACGGGATGAAGGCGACGGTGAGCTCGGGGGAGGCGTCGTAGCCGGTCCAGTACTCCCGTGCGGCAAGGGCGTCGACGTGCGCTCGGAGCGCCTTGACGTGCTGGGCGATGAGCTGGTCGCGTCGAGCTGCCTCGGCACCGGTGGCGGTCGCCGGGATCTCGGCGGCCTGCAGGTAGGCGCTGAACGGCACCTTGGCGTCGACGGCGATGGTCTTGCCGCCGGGCAGGTGCACGACCATGTCCGGGCGGGCGGAGCCGACGGCGGTGGTGACTGACGACTGCACGTCGAAGTCGACGCGTTCGAGCAGCCCGGCGGCCTCGACAACGTTGCGCAGCTGCGTCTCGCCCCAGACGCCGCGCGTGCTGTTCGACGACAGGGCACTGGCCAGGGTGTCGGCCGTGGCGCGGAGGCGCTCTTCGGACTCGGCGGCCGACCGGAGCTGCGCCGACAGCGCGCCGTACTGCTCGCTCCGCGACTGCTCGAGCTCGGCGATCTTCGTGCGCATCACGTCGAGCGTCTGCGCCACGGGGCTGAGCGCGGAGAGCACCTTGGACTCGTTCTGGTTCCGTGCCGCGTCGACGCCGTGCATGCGCTGCACCAGGTGCTCGAGCTCGGCGGAGCGCCGTTCGAGCGAGTCGACCTGGCGGCGGTACTGCGTGTCCTGGGCGTCGAGGCGTTCCTCGGCGTCGCGTCGGGCCGCCTCGAGCTGGCCGCGGAGCGCCTCGGCCGTCGCACGGGACGACGCGGCGTCGATGCCCGCGCGCGAGCGGGCGAGCGACCAGGCGACGACCGCACCGACGGCGATGCCGATCACGAGACCGATGACCAGGGCGAGGATCTGCATGTCGCGACCCTGGCAGAACCCACCGACACCGCGCCTCCCGGCACTCCGGCGCGCCCCGCAGAACCAGCGTGACCAGCGCCACGGGACCAACGTGACGGACCGCGGAATCCATGTCATGACATTAGGGCAAACAGGGTGTACAGTCGTGATCGTCCGCCGATGAAGCCGCACGGAAGGTCCACCGCGTCGCATGACGAACCAAGCTCCCCACGCCTACGACGTGATCACGATGGGACGCGTCAGCGTCGACATCTACCCGCAGCAGACCGGCCCGCTCGAGGACGTCTCGACCTTCTCGAAGTCCGTCGGCGGCAGCGCCACGAACGTCGCCATCGCCGCTGCTCGACACGGCGCGGACGCCGCGGTCATCACCCGGACGGGCAACGACCCCTTCGGCCGGTACATCGCCCGCACGCTGCCCGAGTACGGGGTCGCGAACGCCTTCGTCGAGACGGTGGAGGGGCTGAACACCCCCGTCGCCTTCTGCGAGATCTTCCCGCCGGACGACTTCCCGCTCTACTTCTACCGGGCCCCGAAGGCGCCCGACCTGATGATCACGGCGAAGTCCCTGCCGCTGCACGAGATCGAGCGCGCGAAGATCTTCTGGACCACGGTGACCGGCCTCAGTGAGGAGCCGAGCCGACAGGCGCATCACGTCGCGTACGAAGCCCGGTCCGCCGCGCAGAACAGCACGAAGACCCACACCGTCTTGGACCTGGACTACCGGTCGATGTTCTGGTCGAGCCCCGAGGCCGCGACGCGCGAGGTCGCGATCGCCCTCGAGCACGCCACCGTCGCCGTCGGCAACCGCGAGGAGTGCGAGGTCGCGGTCGGTGAGACCGACCCGGTCCGCGCCGCCGACGCGCTGCTCGACCGCGGTGTCGAGATCGCGATCGTCAAGCAGGGGCCGAAGGGCGTGCTGGCGAAGACCCGCGACGAGTTCGTCGAGTTCCGTCCGCACCACATCGACGTCGTGAACGGGCTCGGCTCGGGCGACGGCTTCGGCGGTGCGCTGACGCACGGGCTGCTGCGGGGCTGGAGCCTCGAGCGGATCCTGGCGTTCTGCAACGCCGCCGGCGCGATCGTCGCGACGCGGTTCGAGTGCTCGACGGCGATGCCGACGAGCGACGAGATCGAGCAGTTCCTGACCGACAACCCGGCCGAGGGCACGACGCACGCGGGTGCGACGCACACGGGTGAGACGCACACGGGTGAGACGTACACCGAGGAGAAGACCCATGCCTGAGCTCAGCCCCGCTGACTTCCAGCGCCTCCGCGACATCCGTGCGGGCCAGCCGGACCTGGTGCGTGCCACGCTCGACGCCCGCCGCAAGCGCTCCCTGCTCGCCGACGACGGCAAGCTCTTCATCGTCGCCGCCGACCACCCCGCACGCGGTGCGCTGGCGGTGCGTGACGACGAGTCCGCGATGGCGGACCGCTACGACCTGCTCGAGCGGCTCGTCACGGCCCTCGGCCGGCCGGGGGTCGACGGCGTGCTCGGCACCCCCGACATCCTCGAGGACCTCGCGCTGCTCGGTGCCCTCGACGGCAAGGTCGTCGTCGGGTCGATGAACCGCGGTGGACTCCGCGGCGCGACCTTCGAGATGGACGACCGGTACACGGCGTACTCGGCGCAGGCGATCAAGGACTCCGGGCTCGACTTCGCCAAGCTGCTGGTGCGCATCGCCCTGGAGGACTCGGGCACCGCGCCGACGCTCGAGGCAACGGCCCGCGCCGTCAGCGAGGCCGCGGCGCTCCAGCTGCCGATCATGCTCGAGCCGTTCATGTCCGAGTGGCGGGACGGCCGGGTCGTCAACGACCTGTCGGCCGACGCCGTGATCACCTCGATGGCGATCGCTGCGGGACTCGGCGAGTCCAGCGCCTACAGCTGGCTCAAGATCCCCGTCGTCGACGACATGGAGCGCGTGATGGCCGCGACGACGCTGCCGACGCTGCTGCTCGGCGGCGACCCGGCTTCGCGCCCGCTGGAGACGTACGCCAAGTGGGCTGACGCCCTGGCCCTGCCCGGCGTCCGCGGCCTGGTCGTCGGACGCACCCTGCTCTACCCCTCGGACGGCGACGTCGCCGCCGCCGTGGACGTCGCCGCCGGTCTCGTCCACAGCCAGGAGGCCCGGGGCGGGTTCTCCACAGATGCCCACGACCCAGCCGCTCGGCTCGCGGGCGCCACCACCATGGACTCGTCCATCTCGGAAGGAAGCAACGCATGACGCTCACCGACACGACCACCACCACCGTCGGGCACTGGATCGACGGCAAGCGCGTCGAATCCGCGTCGGGCAACACCGCCCCCGTGTACGACCCGGCGCTCGGCGTCGCGACCAAGCAGGTCGCGCTGGCCGACGAGTCCGAGATCCAGGCGGCCATCGGCAGCGCCAAGGCGGCGTTCCCCGGCTGGAGCAACCTGTCGCTGGCCAAGCGCCAGGCGATCCTGTTCTCGTTCCGCGAGATCCTGAACCGCGACAAGGCCGAGCTGGCCGAGATCATCACGAGCGAGCACGGCAAGGTCATCGACGACGCCATGGGCGAGATCGCCCGCGGGCAAGAGGTCGTCGAGCTCGCCACCAACATCCCGAGCCTGATGAAGGGCGAGTTCTCCGACCAGGTCTCGACCGGCATCGACGTCTACTCGATCCGCCAGCCGCTCGGCGTCGTGGGCATCATCAGCCCCTTCAACTTCCCGGCGATGGTGCCGCTCTGGTTCCTGCCGATCGCGATCGCCGCGGGCAACACCGTCGTGCTGAAGCCGAGCGAGAAGGACCCGTCGGCCGCCATCTGGCTCGCCGAGAAGTTCAAGGAGGCCGGGCTGCCCGACGGCGTCTTCAACGTGCTCAACGGCGACAAGCTGTCCGTCGACGGCTTGCTCACCAGCGACGACGTCGAGTCGATCTCGTTCGTCGGCTCCACGCCCATCGCGCAGTACGTCTACGAGACCGGTACCAAGCACGGCAAGCGCGTGCAGGCCCTCGGCGGCGCGAAGAACCACATGCTCGTCCTGCCGGACGCCGACCTCGACCTGGTCGCCGACAACGCGATCAACGCCGGTTTCGGTTCGGCCGGTGAACGCTGCATGGCGATCTCGGTCGTCGTCGCGGTCGAGCCGGTGGCCGACGAGCTCATCCAGAAGATCAAGGACCGCGCGGCGACCCTGCGCATCGGCGACGGTCGTCGCGGGTGCGACATGGGCCCGCTCGTCACGAAGCAGCACCGTGACAAGGTCGCCTCGTACATCGAGGTCGCAGAGCAGGACGGTGCGGTGGTTGTGGTGGACGGCCGCACCGTCCGACCCGACGGCGACGAGAACGGCTTCTGGCTGGGCCCGACGCTGATCGACCAGGTGCCCACCACCAGCCGCGTCTACACCGAGGAGATCTTCGGTCCGGTGCTGAGCGTCGTCCGCGTCGCCACCTACGAAGAGGGCCTCGAGCTCATCAACTCCGGCGCGTACGGCAACGGCACCGCCATCTTCACGAACGACGGTGGGGCCGCCCGACGGTTCCAGCGCGACGTGCAGGTCGGCATGATCGGCATCAACGTCCCGATCCCGGTGCCCGTCGCCTACTACTCGTTCGGTGGCTGGAAGAACTCGCTGTTCGGTGACCACAAGGCGTACGGGGCCGACGGCGTGAGCTTCTTCACCCGCCAGAAGGCGATCACGAGCCGCTGGCTCGACCCGTCGCACGGCGGCATCAACCTCGGCTTCCCGTCGAACAACTGACCCGCGGCATGGCGAACGAACAGCACCAGCACGACCAGTGGTTCATCCCGGCGGGCTCCCGGCCCGAGGCGGGCTGGACCGACGTGGTCGACGGTCGCATCGAGGGGTGGGCGCACACCGGGCTCCGGACCGGCGCGCTGACCGACGGGGGCGAGCTGCGCCTCCCGGCCGACGCCGTCGAGCGCATCGTCGTGCCGCTCGCCGGGTCGTTCCACGTGACCCACTCGGGCGCTGCCGGCGACGGCGAGCAGACCCTGCAGGGGCGTGGGAGCGTCTTCGACGGCCCCACTGACGTCCTGTACCTGGGATCGGGCTCCGCGGCCACCATCACCGGCAGCGGCCGGTTCGCCGTCGCCGAGGCGCCCACCGACACCGTCAAGCCGACCACCTACGTGGCCCGGCCGGACGTGCCAGTGGAACTCCGCGGCGCCGGGCAGTCGAGCCGTCAGGTGCACAACTTCGGCACCCCGGCCGCGCTCGACGCCGTCAAGTTCATCGTGTGCGAAGTGATCACGCCGGCCGGCAACTGGTCGTCGTACCCGCCCCACAAGCACGACACGAACGTGCCCGGTTCGGAGTCGAACCTCGAGGAGATCTACTACTACGAGGCGGCGGTGTCCCGTGGGCTCGAGTCGATCGCGCCCGAGGCCGCCGACCCGTTCGCCCTGCATCGCACCTACGCCTCGGACGACCGCGCCATCGACGAGTTCCGGCAGGTGCGGACCGGCGACGTCGCCCTGGTGCCGTACGGCTGGCACGGTCCGGCGGTCGCCGCTCCGGGCTACGACATGTACTACCTGAACGTGATGGCCGGGCCCGACCCGGAGCGCGTCTGGAACATCACCGACGACCCGGCCCACGGGTGGGTCCGGCAGGCGTGGGCATCGGAATCGATCGACCCACGACTGCCCTACGAAAGGAAGCAGGCGTGACCACCACCACGCGGAAGATGACCGTGGGCCAGGCACTCGTCGAGTTCCTGGCCAACCAGTGGACCGTCGACGGCGACGTCCGCGAACGCACCATCCCGGGGATCTTCGGCATCTTCGGGCACGGCAACGTCGCCGGGGTCGGTCAGGCCATCAAGCAGCTCCACGTCGAGCAGCCCGGGCTGCTGCCGTACCACCAGGCCCGCAACGAGCAGGCGATGGTGCACGAGGCCGTCGGCTTCGCCCGCATGCACCGCCGCCGTGCGACCTACGCATCCACCGCGTCGGTCGGCCCGGGTGCCGCCAACATGCTGACCGCCGCGGCGCTCGCCACCACGAACCGGCTGCCGGCACTGCTGCTGCCGTCGGACACCTTCGCCACGCGCACCACCGACCCGGTGCTCCAGCAGATCGAGCTGCCGCACGACACGTCGTTGCAGGTCACCGACGCCTTCCGTCCGCTCTCGCGCTACTTCGACCGTGTGGAGCGTCCGGAGCAGCTGTTCTCGATCGCCCTCGCCGCGATGCGGGTCCTCACCGACCCGGCCGAGACCGGTGCGGTGACGATCGCCCTGCCCGAGGACGTCCAGGCCGAGGAGTTCGACGTGCCCGTCGCGTTCCTGCAGCCGCGCGAGTGGCACATCCGCCGTCCGTTGCCCGAGCGTGGCCCGCTCGAGCGTGCCGTCGCCGCGATCCGTGCCGGCCGGCGTCCGGTCATCGTGGCCGGCGGCGGGGTGCTGTACTCCGACGCCGCCGACGAGCTCCGCGCCTTCGTCGAGGCCACCGGCATCCCGGTCGGCACGTCGCAGGCCGGCGGCGGATCTCTGGTCTGGGACCACCCGCAGTACCTCGGCGGCATCGGCGCGACCGGCACCGCGGCCGCCAACGCGATCGCCGCCCAGGCCGACGTCGTCATCGGGATCGGCACCCGCTACAGCGACTTCACCACGGCGTCGCGGACCGCGTTCCAGAACCCCGACGTCACGTTCGTCAACGTCAACGTGGCCGCGTTCGACGCCTACAAGCACGGTTCGCAGCTGCCGCTGATCGCGGACGCCCGGGAGGCGCTGGTCGCCCTGACGGAGTCGCTCACCTCGGACACGGCGTACGTCGTCGAGCCCGGCTACGCGTCCGAGATCGCCTCGCTGAAGGCGGCGTGGGACGCCGCCGTCGACGGCGCGTTCGCGCCGTCCGGCGCGGACCTGCCCGGTCAGCCCGAGATCATTGGCGCCGTGCAGTCGGTCTCCGACCCGCGCGACGTCGTGATCCAGGCCGCGGGCTCGCTGCCCGGCGACCTGCACAAGCTCTGGCGGGTCCGCGACGAGCTCGGGTACCACGTCGAGTACGCGTTCTCGTGCATGGGCTACGAGATCGCCGGTGGCATCGGGGTGCGACGCGGGGCTCCGGAGCGCGACGCGATCGTGATGGTCGGTGACGGCAGCTACCTGATGCTGCACACCGAGCTCGTCACCGCCGTGGCCGAGGGCATCAAGATCATCGTCGTGCTGATCCAGAACCACGGGTACGCGTCGATCGGGCACCTGTCCGAGACCGTCGGCTCCGAGCGCTTCGGCACGAAGTACCGCTACCTCGACGAGACCGAGTCGTTCGAGAACGGCGAGCCCCTGCCCGTCGACCTCGCCGCCAACGCCCGCTCGTACGGCGTCGACGTCATCGAGGTGCAGCCCGGCCCGGACAGCATCGAGGACCTGAAGGCCGCACTGCGTCAGGCGAAGGCGAACGACCACACGACCCTGGTGCACATCAACTCCGACCCGCTGGTCTACGCCCCCGAGGGCGACGGCTGGTGGGACGTGCCGGTCGCGCAGACCTCCACCCTCCCCAGCACCCAGGCCGCCCGCGCCGAGTACGAGCAGCAGGTCGCCACGCAGCGTCCGCTGCTCGGCTGAACCGTTCACGAGACAGAAAGCGACAGCGACGTCATGACCGACACCGCCACCCCCATCGGCAGCCCCGCCACCGACGCGGCGCCCGCCTCGATCCGCATCGGCACCGCCCCGGACTCGTGGGGCGTCTGGTTCCCGGACGACCCGAAGCAGGTGCCGTGGCAGCGCTTCCTCGACGAGGCGTCCGCCGCCGGGTACGAGTGGATCGAGCTCGGCCCGTACGGGTACCTGCCGACCGACCCGTCGCAGCTGTCCGACGAGCTCGAGTCCCGCGGGCTCAAGCTGTCGGCGGGCACGGTCTTCACCGGGTTCCACAAGGGCGAGGACCAGTTCCAGCGCGCGTGGGACCAGGCCGTCGCGGTCGCCGGTCTGGCAGCGAAGCTCGGCGCCGAGCACCTGGTGACGATCCCCGACCTGTGGCGCTCGGACGCCACCGAAGAGGTGCTCGAGTCGCGCACGCTCACCGACGAGCAGTGGGAGCGACTCGGCAAGGGACACGACCAGCTCGGCAAGGCGCTGCTCGAGGAGTACGGCGTCCACCAGCAGTTCCACACCCACGCGGACAGCCACGTCGGCACCTACAAGGAGACCGTGCGGTTCCTCGAGGTCACGAACCCCGAGTACACCAACCTCTGCCTCGACACCGGCCACTTCGCCTACTACGGCGGCGACAACCTCAAGCTCATCGCCGCCCACCCGGAGCGCATCGGCTACCTGCACCTCAAGCAGGTCGACACCGACCTGCTGTTCGACGTGCTCAAGAACGACGTGCCGTTCGCCACCGCCGTGTCGCAGGGCATCATGACCGAGCCGCCGCACGGCACCCCGGAGCTCGCCCCGATCATCGAGGCCGTCGCCGCGATCAACCCGGACGTCTTCGGCATCGTCGAGCAGGACATGTACGGCTGCTCCGTCGACGCCCCCGGCCCGATCGCCGAGCGCACCTTCCAGCACATCTTCGGCTCGACCTCGGCCGCCCGCGCCTCCTGACGCGCCGTCCACGCAGCGTCAACAACCCCCAGGAGAACACCACCATGACCACCACGCAGAACCTCCGCGTCGCCGTCGTCGGCGCCGGCATGATGGGCGCCGACCACGTCCGCCGCATCACCGCCAAGATCTCGAACGCCGACGTCGTCGCCGTCGTCGAGCCCGACCAGGCCCGTGCCGCTGCGGCAGCCGCCCTGGCGCCCGGCGCGATCACCGCTGCGTCCTTCGACGAGGCGCTCGAGCAGACCGAGATCGACGCCGTCATCATCGCGACGCCCGGTTTCCTGCACGAGCCGATCCTGGTGACCGCGCTCGAGCGCGGACTCACCGTCCTGTGCGAGAAGCCGCTGACGACCAGCGCCGAGGACTCGCTGCGCATCGTCGAGCTCGAGCAGCAGCACGCCGCCCGGCCCGTCATCCAGGTCGGCTTCATGCGCCGGTTCGACGCCGGGTACCAGGAGCTCAAGGCCCTGCGCGAGTCGGGGGCGAACGGCGCCCTGCTCGCCCTGCACCACGCGCACCGCAACCCGACGACGCCGCCGAACTTCAGCGAGTCGATGCTCATCCACGACTCGGTGATCCACGAGATCGACATCATCCCGTTCCTCACCGGTGAAGCGATCACGAGCGTCGAGGTGAAGAAGCCGCGCAAGAACTCCCTGGCGCCGGCCGACCTGCCCGAGCCGCAGTTCGTCCTGTTCACCACCGAGTCCGGCACGATGGCGATCGTCGAGATCAACGTCAACGCCCAGTTCGGCTACCAGGTCACCACCGACGCCGTGTTCGAGTCCGGTGTCGCGTACATCGGCCGCGACACGTCGCTCTCGCTCGTCGCAGCCGGAGCGACCTCGCAGGGCGTCACGCCGTCCTTCAAGGAGCGCTTCGGTGCCGCCTACGACGAAGAGGTCCAGCGCTGGGTCGACGCGGCCCGGACCGGCGGCATCGACGGGCCGAGTGCCTGGGACGGCTACACCGCCTCCGTCGTCGCCGAGGTCGCGGTCCGGGCCCAGCAGTCCGGCGCGCACGAAGTGGTCGAGTACGCGGTCACCAAGCCGGCGTTCTACGACGAGACGAGCGGCGCGACGAGCGACGCGACGAGCGACGCAACCGCCGCGCTCGCCGGGGCCTGATCGATGCCGAAGATCGCGCTCGACCCGACCCCGTTCCACCACGACCTGTCGCTGTTCGAGTTCCCGCGCAAGGTCGCGGAGCTCGGCTACGAGTACCTGCAGCTCACCCCGCACAAGGACTTCATCCCCTTCTACCGGCACCCCAAGGCCGACGACGACCTGGTCGACGCGTTCGCCGCGGCCTGCCGTGACGCCGGGGTCCAGGTGGCGAGCGTGCTGCCGGTGCTGCGCTGGTCGGGTCCGGACGAGGACGCCCGACAGGCTGCCGTGCGGAAGTGGAAGCGGGTCATCGAGATCACGAAGCGCCTCGGCGTGGACACCATCAACACGGAGTTCTCCGGCCGCCCCGAGCGCGCCGAGGAGTCCGAGGACCAGTTCTACCGGTCGATGGAGGAACTGCTGCCGATCATCGAGGACGCCGGCATCCGTGTGCTCATCGACCCGCACCCCGACGACTTCGTCGAGGACGGGCTCGAGGCGCTCCGGGTGATCCGCGGCCTGAACTCGAAGCACGTCGGCTTCGTGTACGTCGCCTGCCACACGTTCCACTACGGCGGCAACATGGACGAGATCATCGACGCCGCCGGTGAGTCACTGCAGCTGGTCCACGTCGCCGACGCGTACGACCACCGTCGCTCGCACGGCCTGCGCTACATCACGAACCCGCCCGGCAACCCGGTCCGCGTGCACCAGCACCTGCCGGTCGGCCAGGCGGACGTCGACTTCGACGCCTTCTGGGCAGCACTCGACCGGGTCGGTTTCTCGGCGCGCGAGGACACCGTCGCCGTCTCGAGCGTCTTCGCCGAGGACGAGAACGCCGACGCGGTGTCGCGGTTCCAGCTCGACACGATCACGAAGGGACTCCACCGATGACCACCACCCTCGAGACGCAGGCGTCCACCGACGCCGACTCCCGTCCCGTCACCCTGCAGGCCGCGGAACAGACCCCGACCGCCCTGTGGAACGACTCCGCCGACCCGCGCGAACTGTCGACCGCCATCCACGAGTACGGTGCCGTCGGTGCGACCTGCAACCCGGTGATCGCGTACACCTGCATCCAGCAGGACCCGGAGACCTGGGTCCCGCGCATCCGCGAGATCGCCGAGGAGCACCCGACGGCGGGGGAGTCCTGGATCGGCTGGAAGGCCGTCGAGGAGCTCTCCATCGCCGCCGCGGCGCAGCTGCTGCCCGCGTTCGAGGCGTCCGGCGGCCGGAACGGTCGACTGTCCATGCAGACCGACCCCCGGTTCCACCGCGACGCCGACGCGCTCGTCGAGCAGGCCGTCCGGTTCTCGCAGCTCGCGCCGAACATCATCGTGAAGATCCCCGCCACCAAGGTCGGCATCGCCGCGATCGAGGAAGCCGCCTACCGCGGGGTCTCCATCAACGCGACGGTGTCGTTCACCGTGCCGCAGGTCGTCGCCGTGGGCGAGGCCATCGAGCGCGCCCTCGACCGCCGTGCTGCCGAGGGCCTGCCGGAGCAGGAGTTCGGTCACGTCGTCACCCTGATGGCCGGCCGCTTCGACGACTGGCTGAAGACCGTCGTCAAGCGTGACCACGTGATGGTGGACCCGGGCATCCTCGAGTGGGCCGGCGTCGCCGCGGTGAAGAACGCCTACCGCGTCTTCCAGGAGCGTGGGTTCCGCTCGCGCGTGCTGGTCGCCGCGTTCCGCAACGCACTGCAGTGGTCGGAGTTCCAGGGCGGTGACCTCGTCGTGTCGCCGCCGTTCCAGTGGACGAAGGACATCAACGACAACGCGTTCCCGTTCCGTCCGCACGCCATCGACGACGAGGTCCCCGTGCACGTCATCGAGGCGCTCCGGGCCGCGACGCCGGAGTTCGCCCGCGGTTACGACGTGGACGGCATGACGATCGACGAGTTCGACCGCTTCGGTGCGACCGTGACGACGCTCCGGCAGTTCCTGGACGCCGACGCGAAGCTCGATGCCCTGGTCCGCGACATCATCGTCCCCGCGATCTGAGAAGCGATCCAAGACGCGGTCTGATGCGCGGTGCGATCCGCGGTCGCAACCACGGGTCGCGCCCCGCGCGCTGACGCACCAGCCTGGAGGCCCGGTGCCGGTCCCCGAGACCGGCACCGGGCCTCCAGGCGGTTGCGTCATGTGCTGACAAAGTCCGCCGCATCGGCTACGCTCGTTGTCGCGCTCCAATGCGCGTCACCTGAACGAAGGAGTTCTCCATGGACAGCATCGGCGTCGGGCTGATCTCGGTCGGCTGGATGGGGCGGTTGCACTCGCGTGCCTACCGAGCGTTGCCGGACCACTTCCCGGAGCTCGGCGTCCAGCCGCGGCTCGTCGTCGCGGCCGACCCGATCGAGGCGGCACGCGACCAGGCGGTGACGCGGCTCGGGTACGAGCGGGCCGTCGCCGACTACCACGAGGTCCTCGCCGACCCGGCGGTCGACGTCGTGTCGATCTGTTCGCCGAACTTCCTGCACCGCGAGATGGCCGTCGCCGCGGCCGAGGCAGGCAAGCCGTTCTGGATCGAGAAGCCCATGGGCCGGTACGCCAGCGACTCGCGCTCCATCCACCAGGCGGTGCAGCGGGCCGGCGTCATCACGAGCGTCGGCTTCAACTACCGGCACGCCCCGGCGATCGAGCGCGCCCGTGAACTCGTCCGCAGCGGGCGGCTCGGGCGCATCACGAACGTGCGCGGCTCGTTGCTCGCCGACTACTCGTCCGACCCTGCTGCACCGCTGACCTGGCGCTTCGAGCGTGAGCGTGCCGGATCGGGTGTGCTCGGCGACCTGTTGTCGCACGGACTCGACCTGGCGCAGTACGTGGTCGGCCGGATCGCCTCCGTCAGTGCGCTCGCCGAGACGTTCATCGAGTCGCGTCCCCGCCCGGGTGCCGGCATCGTCGACCGCAGTGCGGCGGCCACCGGCGAGCTCGGTGCCGTCGAGAACGAGGACTACGCCGCGCTGCTGTTCCGGTTCGAGGACGGTGCGGTCGGCACGATGGACTCGAGTCGGGTGATGCGCGGGCCGCACGCCGAGTACACGCTCGAGATCTACGGCACCCGCGGCTCGGTCCGGTGGGACTTCCAGCGCCTCAACGAGCTCGAGGTGTACCTGGACGGGCAAGAGGTCGACGGGTACGCGACGCACTACGTCGCTCCCGGGGACGGTGACTTCGGTCGCTTCCAGCCCGGCGCCGGGACCGCGATGGGCTACGACGACCTGAAGACGATCGAGGCGGCGCAGTTCATCGCGAGCGTGCAGCGCGGGGAGCAGCTCGCACCCTCGGTCGCCGACGGGCTGGCCGCGGCGTCGATCGTCGAGGCGGCGGAGGCTTCGCTGGTCGACGGCGCGTGGCACGACGTCGCTCGTGTCGACGGGCCGCTGACGTACGAGGCACCGACGCCGAGGTTCTAGACACTCGGCGGCGTCTGCTTGTTAGTATGTAAGGACAAAGTCCGAGCAACCAGGAGGCACCATGCCGCTCGTCCGTATCGACCTCGCCACCGGCCGCACGCCGGAGGCCGTCCGTGGCATCGCCGACGCCATCCACCAGGCCATCGTCGACGTGTACGGGATCCCGGTGCGGGACCGGTTCCAGGTGATCACCGAGCACCCGCCGCAGCAGATCATCGCCGAGGACGCCGGCCTGGGGTTCGAGCGCACCGAGGGTGTCATCGTCATCCAGGTGTTCACGCAGCGCGGGCGGACCGACGAGGCGAAGGCAGCGCTGTACCGGGCGATCCACGACGCCCTCGCGGCGATCGGTGTCGCGTCCGAGGACGTCTTCATCGGCTACGTCGAGAACGGGCCGCAGGACTGGTCGTTCGGCTTCGGACGTGCCCAGTACGTCACGGGTGAGCTCGGGGTGCCCGCGCTCGGTTGAAGCCGTGCGGCTGCGGGGCGGTCACGACACCCCGCTCAGTTTCGCCGAGTGGCCACGAACTGTCGGTTGCCGGGCGTCCGGGCGACAGTTCGTGACCACTCGGCGCATCGCTGACAGCGTGTCGTGACCCCTCGCCGAGCGACCTACTTGTCGACGAGCGTGACCTCGAACGAGTACCGGTCGGGGCGGTAGCAGTGCACGCCGTACTCGACCGCACGGCCCGAGGCGTCGTACGCGGTGCGGCTCATCGTGAGCACCGGGTCGCCGTCCTCGATCTCGAGCAGGCCGGCCTCTTCGTCGGTGACCGCACGCGCCCCGATCCGCTGCTTCGCGACCCGCATCGTCACGCCGCGGCCGCGCAGCAGCTGGTACAGCCCGTACGCCTGCAGGTCCTCGTCGGTCAGGTCGAGGAACTCCGGCGGCAGGTAGTTCTCGAGGATCGCCATCGGGACGTCCTCGGCGAACCGCACCCGCCGGATGTGCGCGACGGTCGTGCCGGGCTCGATGCTCAGCGCCGCGGCGACCTCGTCGGACGCGGGGACGTCGTTGCGCTGCAGGAGCTTCGTCGCCGGAGCCTGCGCACCCTGCGCCAGGTCGTCGTACAGGCTCGTCAACTCGACCTTGCGGGTCACCGGCCCGTGCACGACCTGGGTGCCGATGCCGCGGCGGCGCACCAGCAGACCCTTGTCGACGAGGTCCTGGATCGCGCGACGGATCGTCGGCCGCGACAGACCGAGACGCTCACCGAGGGCGATCTCGTTCTCGAGCCGGGCCCCTGGTGGCATCGCGCCGGAGCGGATCGACTCCTCGATGCGCGACGCGACCTGGAAGTAGAGGGGCATGGGACCCGACCGGTCCAGGTCCATGAACAGGTCGGACGGCAGCTGGCCTTCGTTGGTCATCGCGGTCCTTCACACGTGCGGAGATGCCGGCGTCGGTGCCGACGGCATTGTCGTGACAATACCACCGGGGATGTGACACCCCGGCCGCGCGCAGCGGGCGTTGCGTCAGTCTGCAAACACCGTCAGCCAGCGCAGACCGTCAGTCAGCGAAGACCCTCAGTCAGCGAAGACCCTCAGTCGGCGAACACCATCGGCCGGTTCGACAGCCGCGGCTGGTTCGCGGCCTTCGGCTTCTCGGCACGCGCACGGACCGGGGCGATCGGCACCCGGGTCACCGCCCCGAGCGCCTCGACCGTCTCGACCCCGTGGTGCCCGGCTGCGTGCACGACGATCGCGGCGCAGGCCTCGGCGTCGGCGGCGGCGTCGTGGTGCTGGAAGCCCTCGAACCCGGCGGCCATCGCGGCGACCGGCAGACGGTACGAGTCGAGCGTGTAGGTCTTGCGGGCGACCGCCAGGGAGCACAGCGAGTGGTGCTCGGCCAAGTCGATGCCCGTTGCGGAGCAGCCACCGGCGATGACGCCCATGTCGAAGCGGGCGTTGTGGGCCACCAGGACGTCGCCCTCGGCGAAGGCCACCAGGTCGGGGTACTGCTGCTCCCACGTCTTGGCGTGCGTGACGTCCTCGGCGACGATGCCGTGGATCCGCGTGTTCCACTCCAGGAACGCGTCGTGCCCGAACGGCGGGCGGATGAACCACGACGCCCGATCGACGACCCGGCCGGCGCGGACCTTCACGAGCCCGACGGAGCAGGCGCTGGCGGGCGAGCTGTTGGCGGTCTCGAAGTCGATCGCGGTGAAGTTCAACGGCACGGTCCCGATCGTCGCACGGGGTGCCGACATCGCCCTCCGTTCCCGTCGGCGTTGCGTGTGGCTACTGTCGGCGCATGGGGAACGAGGCCGACCGACGTCCGCTCGTCCTGGTGCTCGCCGGCGCCGGCTACGGGCAACAGGCGCCGCTGCTCTGGTGGACGAGCGAGATCGCCGCCGCGGCCGGGTGCGAGGTCGTCGCGCCACGATGGCAGGTCGACGACGCCGCCGGTGCCGATCCGGTCAGGTTCGTCGAGACCACTGTCGCCGCGGCTCTGGGGGACCGGCTGCCCGACCTCGTCGTCGCGAAGTCGTTCGGCTGCTTCGCCCTGCCGTGGGCGATCCGCCACGAGGTGCCCGGCGTCTGGCTCACCCCGGTCCTCACCCATGACGACGTGGCCACAGCGCTCGCCGCTGCCACCGACGTGCACGACGCGATCGGGGGTGGAGACGACACCATGTGGCGGCCGGAACGGGTCCCGGGGACTGCTGCGCGCCTCCAGACCGTCGACCATGCCGACCACTCGCTGCAGGTGCCGGGGGACTGGCGGCGATCGCAGCGGCTGCAGGCCGACGTCTTCGACGTCGTCGAGCGCCGCATCACGGCCCTGCGGCGCCCGATGGACGGGCCGCGTCCGCTGTCCTGACGGACGGACTGGAGGCCCGGGTCGGCTCCGACGGGCCGCCGCCGGTAGGCTCTTCTTCCGTGGCTCTCACCATCGGAATCGTCGGTCTCCCGAACGTCGGCAAGTCGACCCTGTTCAACGCCCTGACCAAGAACCAGGTCCTCGCCGCGAACTACCCGTTCGCGACGATCGAGCCGAACGTCGGGGTGGTGAACCTGCCCGACTCGCGGCTCGACCAGCTCGCCGAGCTCTTCCACTCGGAGAAGACCGTGCCGGCGCCGGTGTCGTTCGTCGACATCGCGGGCATCGTCAAGGGCGCGAGCGAGGGCGAAGGCCTGGGCAACAAGTTCCTCGCCAACATCCGCGAGGCCGACGCCATCGCGCAGGTCGTCCGCGGCTTCACCGACGACGACGTCGTGCACGTCGCGAACAAGGTCTCCCCGAAGGACGACCTCGAGGTCATCAACACCGAGCTGATCCTCGCCGACATGGAGACCATCGACAAGGCGCTCCCGCGGTACGAGAAGACCGTGAAGCTCAAGCAGACCGAGCCGATCGTGCTCGAGACCGTTCGCGAGGCCCGTGCCGCGCTCGAGCAGGGCACGCTGCTGTCCGCCACGAAGATCGACCTGTCGCCGATCGCCGAGCTCGGCCTGCTCAGCGCGAAGCCCTTCATCTTCGTCTTCAACGTCGACGAGGCGATCCTGACCGACGAGTCCCGCAAGGCCGAACTGGCCGCGCTCGTCGCACCGGCGCAGGCCGTGTTCCTCGACGCCCAGGTCGAGTCGGAGCTCATCGACCTCGACCCTGCCGACGCCGCCGAGCTGCTCGAGTCGACCGGGCAGACCGAGTCGGGCCTCGATCAGCTCGCCCGCATCGGGTTCGACACCCTCGGGTTGCAGACCTACCTGACGGCCGGCCCGAAGGAAGCCCGTGCGTGGACGATCGGCAAGGGGTGGAAGGCGCCCCAGGCTGCCGGCGTCATCCACACCGACTTCGAGAAGGGCTTCATCAAGGCCGAGGTCATCTCGTTCGATGACCTGGTCGAGACCGGCTCGATCGCCGAGGCCCGCGCTGCCGGCAAGGCCCGCATCGAGGGCAAGGACTACGTCATGCAGGACGGCGACGTGGTGGAGTTCCGCTTCAACAACTGACCTGCCGGCGTGGTTGGTCGTGCGCCAGGATGAGGGCATGACGAATGCACAGGCAGGGTGGTACGACGACGGCTCCGGCACCATGCGGTGGTGGGACGGTTCCGCGTGGACGGAGCAGGTGCAGCAGCCGGCGCCCGCGGCGTCGGGTGTCGGTGGAGTGATCGGCCGGATCCAGGCGGAAGCCGCTTCGGGTGGTCAGCCGCGTCCGGCACAGAACGGCATGAGCTACGTCGTGCTGCAGGTGGTGCTCAAGGAGAAGTTCTTCGGGACCGGTTCGGGCAACCTCACCGAGCTCGAGAAGGCGATCAACGCCCAGGCTGCGCTCGGGTACCGGCTGCACACGATCACGACGGCTTCCTCGGGGAGCACGGGCTTCGGCGGCGGAGACCGAGTGCAGGCCACGATGGTCTTCGAGCGCCTGAACTGAGTCGATGCCACGAACGGTGCGAGGTTCCGTGAACGGTGCGACGACCGCCGCCTCGCACGATTCACGGAACCTCGCACGAAGCCCGCAGTGACCCACGCTGCCCCGGGAACGACGAAGCGCCGCCGAGCGAACTCGGCGGCGCTTCGTGGTGGTGCTGGTGGACCTAGGCCGCGAGGGCCATCTCGCCCGCCTGCACGGACTGTGCCTGCAGCAGGGTGCGGCTGGCCTCGCCCGCCCAGGAGCGGCCCGGGACGGTCCAGCCGGCCTCGCCGACGGCGTCGAGCCGGGTGCCCCGGGTGACGAAGGTCCCCAGGTCGTCGGCTGCGATGCGGACGAGGTACTCGCGCTGCGAGCGGTCGTCTCGCACCGGGAACTCGGCGATGCGGTCGGGGGTGATCGTCGGGGCCGCGAGTGCGGTCCCGAACACGGTGATTCGTTCGTTGCTGGTCATGGTGCTGTACTTCCTGGTCATTCGGCGCCAGGGCGACTCGGTGTCGGCGGACGTCTCAGTCCAGCGCGACGCATCGAGTGCGGGGCGCGCACGTCGAGTTTCAACGTGCAGCTCGTCCGTTCGGATCGAGCGGTGTCTCGAGTGGAATGCGACTCGGGTGAGTCGGTGTCGAGAGGTTGGTGTGCGCGAGTCAGATGGGTTCGCTGCATTGCACCAACCAGCCACTATACGCCCACCCTGCCGAGAAGTCCAGCGAGCGACCGGACCGAGTGTCAGGACGCCAGGAACGCCGTCCAGCGGTCTCCGCCGGCGGCCACGTTGCCCGATCCGTCGAGGCGGGCTGCGGCCGAAGAGGGCTTGCGCGAAGCCTGCTCGTGGATCAGCCCGTCGAACGACGCCGAGAAGTCCAGACGGGGCACCGCGGCCGTGACGTCCCGCAGGTCGTCCGACGACCACCTGTCGAAGCCCACGCCGGAGACGTCGAGCGAGGTCGCGACCTCGAGCAGGTGCCCCTCGGCGTCGAGCTCCGGGTCGACGGACCGCCACATGTGCCGTTCGATGATCTCGCCAACCCGACGCGCTCGCACGGCGTCCCACCCGGCGCCGAGCGCGAAGACGGAACCGACGGCGCCGCCGGCGTCCTCGAAGGGCACCCGGTGGGCGTCGAACGACGGGGTCACGCCGAGGTCGTGGAGCATCGTCGCGACGAAGAGCAGCTCGGGGTCCGGTTCGAGGTCGACCGTCGGGGCGAGCAGGACGGCCCAGGCCCACGAGCGCAGGCAGTGGTTGACGAGGGCCGGTTCGGACCATGCCCGCACGACGTCCAGTGCGCGCGCAGCGACGGGGGAGGGCGGGGTGAGCAGGGCTTCGACATCGACCGACATGGCACGACAGTAGCGGCAGGAACGAGCCGTAACGGGGCGGAAACGTGCCGGGCCAGAACCGGAAACAGCGCCCCGTTAGCTTTCGGTTCACTGAGTACCCGCTCAGCACCCCTCCACCCCACCCGAAGGAACTGCGCCCATGCAGCACCGACCACGGCTGCGCCCACGCGCGACGATCGTCTCCTCGACGCTCGTCGCCGCCGGGGCGTTCGGCCTCGCCGTCCTGACGGCCGCTCCGGCCCAGGCAGCGCCCACCGCGACCACCGCCACCATCGACGCCCCGGCCACCGTGACCGTCGGCACGGCGTTCGACGTCGACCTGACGATCCCGGACACCGCCGACGTCTACGCCTACGAGATCACGCTCGAGGCCGACTCGGTGGAGTACCGGGACGACAGCGTCACCGGCCCGGACGGCGGCTTCGACACTGTCGAGCAGGACGGCGACGCCCTGACGATCGTGCACACCCGCCTCGGCACCTCGCCGGCACTCGACGGCGACCTGGCCACCTCGATCTCGCTGACCCCGACCACGGTCGGCAGCGTCGCCCTCGACGTCACGAGCATCACCCTCGTCGGCTCCGACGGCACGTCGACGACCCTCGACGACCCGGCGAGCACCACCGTCGTGGTCGCCGCGGCCGCGACCACCGCCCCGACGGCCACGCCGACCCCGGGAGCGACCACGCAGCCCGGCGCCGGTGGCGGCACGGGTGGCCCCAGCGTCCCCGGCGACCCGACCGCCCCGGGCACCGACCCGACCAGCGGCGCCACCGCCGTGGCGGCAGCCGGCGGGGACGACCGTCCGACCGGAGGCGACCTCGCCTGGACCGGCGCCGACGTCGCGCCGTGGATCGCCGCGTCCATCGCCCTGCTCGCAGCCGGCGGCACCCTGATCACCCTGCGGGCCCGTCGTGCCCGCCGCGACCGCACCGGAGCCTCCGCATGACCGCCACGAAGCAGGCCGCCTCGAAGCAGGCCGCCACGAAGCGGGCCTCCAGCAAGCAGCGCACCACCGTCGCCGGCGCATCGCTGATCGCCCTCGTCGGCACCGTCCTCGCCGCGACCCCCGCGATCACGGCCGCCGCAGCACCCGCAGCCGTCGACGCCAGCCCCGCCGCCATGCTCGCGCCGTACTACACGGACCTCGACCTGACCGGCGACGACCAGGTGACGAGGGCCGACCTCTCCGTGCTCACCGACCACCTCGGCGCGACGACCGCGAGCACCGACTGGGCGACGGTCAGCGCCGCGGACACCGACGCCGACGGCACCATCACCGTCGCGGACCTGGCCGGGTTGTCCCAGCGGATGATCTACGACGACGGCCCGTTCCAGCTCGTCGAGGCGTCGACGATCGACATGCAGGCCGCGATGAACGCCGGGGTCACCACGTCGGTCGCGATCACGCAGGACTACCTCGACCGCATCGCCGCGTACGACCGCACCAAGGTCGACACCGCGTCGACCGGGCGCGCGCTCAACTCGATCGTCACCACCAACGCCGACGCCCTGGCCGCCGCGAAGACCGCGGACGCCGAGCGCGCCGAGCACGGGATGACGAGCATGCTGCTCGGCGTGCCGATCGCTGTGAAGGACAACTACGACACGAAGGACATGCCGACCACCGGTGGCTGCGGCTGCTGGGACGACAACCAGACCGACACCGACGCCGCCATGGTCACCGGCCTCCGCGACGCCGGCGCCGTGATCCTGGCGAAGGCCAGCCTCGACGAGTTCGCCTTCGGCTTCGTCTCCGAGTTCTCGTCGAACCAGCCCGCAGGCTCATCGCTCCTGGTCGCCAGCCCGTACAACACGGCGCAGACGGCCGGTGGCTCGAGCGGCGGCACCGGTGCGGCGATCTCCGCGAACCTCGCCGGGATCGGCTTCGGCACCGACACCGGCGGCTCGATCCGCGTGCCGTCGACGTACAACCAGCTTGTCGGCATCCGGCCCACGGTCGGCCTGACCAGCCGTGACGGGATCATCCCGCTCGCCCTGTCGCAGGACACCGGCGGCCCGATCACGCGCTCGGTCACCGACGCGGCGGTCGCGCTCGACGCCGTCACCGGCGTGGACGCGGCGGACCCGGCGACGGCTGCGCAGGCCGGCAAGGTGCCGACGTCGTACACGTCGTCGCTCGACGCCGACTCACTGCAGGGCGCCCGCATCGGCTACGTGACGAGCATGGTCGGCACGAACGCCACGACGAAGCGCCTGTTCGACGCCTCCGTCGCGAAGCTCGAGGCCGCCGGTGCCACCGTCGTCCCGATCACCGCGACGACGGCCTTCAACCGGGTCCTGTCCGAGGGCAGCGGCAGCACGAACGAGTTCAAGCACGACCTGGACGAGTACGTCGCGAAGCACCTCGACCCCGACGTCACCGCGCGTTCCCTGCAGGGCATCCTGGCCTCGGGTGAGTACGTGCCGAGCCGCAAGAGCACCTACCAGTCGCGCGACCTGATCACCGACACGCAGTACCAGGCGTGGGCCGGACCGACGGGGTCGCACACGACGCAGCTCGCCACCGGCAAGCAGCTCGTGACGCAGATGCTCGATGACCAGGACCTCGACGCGCTCGTCTACCCGTCGGGCACGCCGTACGGCACGCAGTCGACGAACATGCGCCTCAGCCCGAACACCGGCATGCCGGCGATCACCGTCCCGATGGGCCAGGCGACCGCTGCCGACAACACCATCACCGGTGCCGGCGTGAACCTGGAGTTCCTCGGCCGCTCGTTCGACGAGAGCACGGTCATCGGCCTCGGCTACGCCTTCGAGCAGGAGACGCACGCGCGCACCACGCCCGTGCTGTACCCGGCGCTCGGCTGAGCTGAGCGGGTCGCGTGACGTGACCACAGGACGGACGGGAGGCCCGTGGCGACACCGCCACGGGCCTCCCGTCCGTCTGCTCCGTCAGTTCAGGGTCGGGGTGTCCTCCGGCACGACGCCGTCGGCGTACAGGTCGGTCGCCAGGTCGCGGAGCGCGCGCAGCGCGACCCGCTGCGTGAGCGGGCCGTAGGAGATGCGGGCGACGCCGAGCGCCTCGTACTCGGCGGCGGGCAGGGCGCCGGGCAGGCCGATGACCGAGAGCTTGCCGCGGCCCAGACCGGCCACGAGTCGCTCGACCACGGAACGCTCGATCGCGCCGGGCACGAAGACCAGGGCGGCGCCGTTGTCCAGGAACGCCTTGCCGCGGGCGATCGCGTCCTCGATGCTCTCGTCGACCGGGCGCTCGCCGCCGCGCACGATCGCGTCGGTGCGGGCGTTCAGCTGGAAGTCGACGCCCTCGGCCTGTGCCGCTGCGGTGATCGCGGCGACGCGGGCGACCGCTTCGTCGAAGGGACGCAGCCGGTCCTCGACGTTGGCACCCACGATGCCGGAGCCGATGGCGCGGCGGATCGTCTCGGCGGGGTCCTCGTAGCCGTCGTCCAGGTCGGCGGTGACCGGCAGGTCCGTGGCTGCGGCGACGATCGCCGCCCCGGACAGGGCGAGGTCGAGGGGCATCCCGCCGTCCTCGTACCCGTACGAGGCGGCGATCGAGTGCCCGGCGGTGGCGATCGCCTTCGTGCCGGGCAGGTCGCTGACGACCTTCGCGGTGATCGCGTCCCACACGTTCACGACGCGCAGGATCTCGGGGGCTTCGTGCAGCTGCTTCAGGGTGACGGCCTTGTCGGCGGTGCTCGTGCTCATGCTGCCGACAGTAGGCCGACGGGACGGCCCCCGGCCGCGAGCCCACCCGAAGACGACGTGGGATGACGTCGGGAGTCGCGCCGGGCCTCCTGGCAGGGGCATGCTGGGACGCATGGCGAGCGACGAGCAGGACCCGGTCGGCACGCTCCGCGGGGTCCGGACGAGCATCAAGTGGACGCGGTACGCGCCCGACGTGCTGCCCCTGTTCGTCGCCGAGATGGACCACGACGTCGCGCCGGCGATCCGGCAGGCCCTGATCGAACGGGTCTCGCAGTCCGACCTCGGGTACCTCGACGGCCCCGGGCCGCTCGCTCCCGCGTTCGCGCAGTTCGCGCTGGACCGCTGGGGCTGGCAGATCGATCCGTCGCGGATCCACCTGGCCACCGACGTCAGCGTCGGGATCGTCGAGTCGCTGCGGCTCGCGCTGCCCGACGGCGGCCGCGTCGCGATCACGCCGCCGGTGTACCCGCCGTTCTTCGAGCTCGTCGAAGAGGCCCGATGTCAGGTCGAGGAGGTCCCGCTGCTCGAGCAGTGGGGGCAGTACCGGCTCGACCTCGAGGGCCTCGAGCGGGCGTTCGCCGGCGGGGTCGGCGTCTTCCTGCTCTGCAACCCGCACAACCCGGTCGGGCTCGTGCACGACCGGGCCGACCTCGTCGCGATCGCCGAACTCGCTGCGAAGTACGACGTCCTCGTCATCAGCGACGAGATCCACGCACCCCTGACCCACCCCGGCGTGCAGTTCACCCCGTTCGCCGCCGTCGCCGAGCCGCTCGGTGCCCGGAGCGTGTGCGTGACCTCGGCGAGCAAGGGCTGGAACCTCGCCGGTGTGAAGTGCTCGGTCATCGTCGCCGGCGATCCCCGGACCGCCGCGCTCCTCGACACCCTGTGGGAGGAGGTCGCCTGCCGCACGAGCATCCTCGGGCTGCACGCGAACCTGGCGGCGTTCACCCTGGCGACGGACTGGCTCGACGACGTCGTGGCGCGCATCGTGGCGAACGACCGGCTGCTCGCCAAACTCCTCGCCGAGCACCTGCCCGGGGTCGTCTACACGCGGCCGCGCGCCGGGTACCTGGCGTGGCTCGACTTCCGCGGCATCGGCCTCGGCGACGACCCGGCGGTGCCGCTGCGCGAGAACGCGTACGTCGCGCTCAACTCCGGGCTGGGGTTCGGGTCCGAGGGGCGCGGGTTCGTCCGGCTCAACCTGGCGTGCTCACCGGAGACCCTGCGCGAGGCCGTGTTCCGGATCGCTTCGGCGTACCCGTCGAGCGCGCAGGAGGGGCTGGTCTGGCACGTCGCCTGACCTGCGCAACGGCGTCGTTTGCCGGCTACGCAGCATCGAGTGAGCACAAGACGTCGGGTCGGCGGCACGCACTCGATGTCTTCTGCACACTCGAGCCCGCTGCGGTCAGGCCACGTACTGGTTGCGGCCGACGACGCGGATGCGCAGGTCGTCGTCACGGTCCATCGCGAGGAGCTCGCGGGCCACGAACCCGACGGACGGCCACCGGGACACCTCGGTCACCATGAAGCCGTCGATGAAGACCTGCCACGCGCCGGCCTCGCGGACCGCCTGCACCTCGTACGTCGCCATGCCGCGAGCGTACCGGGACGGGCCGTCGTCAGTGCAGGTCGAGGGTCATGTGCACGTCGGCCCGGACGTACGGGCTCGGGGCGATCTCGTCCTCGCGCAGGTGCCGGAACCCGAACGCCTCGTACAGGTGCACGGCGCTGGCCAGTTGTGCGTTGCTCTCCAGGTCGATGCGGCGTGCGCCGAGTTCGCGCGCCCGGTCGAGCGCAGCGGTGATGAGCTTCCGCCCGGTGCCGTGCCCCTGGTGGTCGGGGGAGACCGCCATCTTCACGAGCTCGAACACGCCGGGGATCGTGGGCACGACCCCGATGCACCCGACGACCTGGTCGTCGAGCCGGGCGACCAGGACGGCCCCGCCCCGCTCCACGACCCGGCCGACGGGATCGGAGAGGAACACGCGGTCCTCGTCCTCGAGGGTGAAGTACCGGGTGATCCAGGCCTCGTTGAGCGTGCGGAACGCCTCGGTGTCCGCGGGGGTGGCGAGGTCGGCGATGGTGACGGTGGAGGTCGCTTCGGGCATGCATCCATCCTCGATCGATGATGCAGTCGAGTCCAATACTCGTTCGCGCTGATCGATAGCCTGTGTGCATGGATCGCGAACCGGACGTGGACCTCCGGCAGCTGCGGGCGTTCCTCGCCGTCGCCGACGAGCTGCACTTCGGCCGTGCTGCCGAGCAGCTGCGGATCGCTCAGCCCGCGCTGTCCCAGCAGATCCGGCGGACCGAACGCGCGCTCGGGGTCGACCTGTTCGTCCGGACCAGCCGCAGTGTGGCCCTGACCGCCGCCGGCCGGGTGCTGCAGGGGCGTGCGCGATCGCTGCTCGGGCAGGTGCGACGGGACCTCGACGAGACGGTGCGGGTCGGTCGGGGCGAGGTCGGTCGGCTCGACGTCGGGTTCGTCGTCTCCGCGCTGCCCCTCGGTCCGATCGAACGCGTGCAGGCGTTCCGGGAGCGCTACCCGCTGGTCCGGGTGGAACTGACCGAGGGGTACTCGTCGACCCTGCTCGCCCGGATCGCCCGCGGCGAGCTCGACCTCGCCGTCGTCCGTGATGCCGACCCGGACCCCGCCGTGCGGCTGTTGCCGTTCCGGTCCGAGGCCTTCGTCGCCGCCGTGCCGCGCGGTCACCGGTTGGCGGATCGGGATCACATCCGCGGCACCGAACTGGTCGACGAGCCGTTCGTGTTCTTCCCGGCGGTCGCGGGGGCCCTGGCGACCGAGCGCAACCTCGCACCGGTCACCGCCGGTGGCCGCCGCCCGGTCATCGTGCAGGAGGCCACGACCTGGGCGACCGTGCTGCACCTGGTCGGGGTGGGCCTCGGTGTCACGGTGGTGCCGGAGAGTGCTGCGCTCGCCGCACCCGACACGGTGGCGCTCCTGCCGCTCGAGGGCAGCGACCACCGCAGCGAACTCGCCTGGGCGATGCGCGCCGACGACGACCGCGAGATCCTGCGCAACTTCGTCGCCGCGGGCTGACCGAGCGGACCTGCTGCGCGAGCGGACGCCGTTCGGGCGTCCTCGTTCAGCCGAGCGACAGGACGGGCGCCCGGTGGTCACCGAGCTCGTCGAGCCGCCACGGCCGAGCGCCGCGCAGCGTCAGGCCGAGCTGGACGAGCACGAACCCGACGTGCGGCTCGACGTCGGGGTCCCACGGCCCCTCGACGCCCAGACCGAACGCGCCGAGTTCGTCGTCGGCCTCGTCCCGCAGCGTCAGCCGCCACCGGCCGTCGCCGAGCTCCTCGACCACGGCCCAGCGGGCGGTGCCGAACCGGCTCACGCCGTCTTGGTGATGTCCGCGGTGAAGTTCTGCACGCGCTGCAGCAGGGAGGCGCCACGCATCGCGATGGTCGCGGGCGGGTTCAGGTGCGGGGGCGCGGTGCGGATGAGCATCGGGCACCCGAGGTCTTCGCAGATGTACGTGCCGATCGTGTTGCCGTTGCGCCCGGACTCGCCGGCACGCGCTGCGGAGAACAGCCGGACCTGGGTCGCGGGCTGCGGCGAGTGACAGAACGAGCACATCGCAGCGATGCCGGGGCGCAGCGAGCCACCGGCGGACCGGACGACGATGCCCACGGGGCGCTCGTCGATCCAGGACACGATGTACCCGCGGCGGGCGGCCTGCGGGTCGCGCCAGCCCAGGAACTCGCGTTCGTCCCAGAGGGTCTCGTGCAGGCCCGGGATGGGCAGCTGTGCGAGTTCGTCGGGGGTGGCGTTCACGAACGACGATCGGATGTCGGCTTCGGTCAGTGGCTTCACGGTCCGATCACCATATGCCTCGCCCCCGACACATGGTGCGTCACGACAGCCTGGAGGCGCGGATCGCGCCGAGCGCGCTGCTCCCGTCCGCCACCAGCACCGCCCGGCGCAGGGCGTCGCGTCCGACGCGACGGGCCGCCGCGTCGTCCGCGGCGAACTCCACGAGCACACGCGTCGACCGCGCCATGGCGCGCGCACCGGGCACCCACGGGACCGCACGTTCGATCGATTCGGCGACCGCGACCGCAGCCGCGTGGTGCTGGGTCAGGTGGGCGCGTTCGTGGGCGACCACGGCCTCCAGTTCGTCGGTGCGCAACCGGTCTGCCAAGCCGGTGCTGACGAGGACGCCACCGCTCCGACCCGGCACGGCGCACGCCAGTGCGTGGTCGGCCTCGACGACGGCGACGGGGGTGCCGTCGATCTCTCGGTGCGGGGCGACGCCGGAACGCATCGCCTGCCGGACGGCCTCGTGTTCCGGGCCGGGGCGCACCCGGACCGCGACGACGAACGCGACGACCGCGAGCAGCGCGACGCCGACGTTGAAGCCGTGCGTGGGGGAGCCGTCCCCGCCGAACAGCTCGGTGACCGGACGGTCGGCGAGCACCACGAGGGTGATGCCGGCCACGAAGCCGACGACGCCGAGCAGGACCGCGACCGACCAGCAGACCAGCGCGGTGCGGGGCAGGTCGATCGTCCAGGCGGAACGGGTCAGGACCCGGGGCGCGAACACCACCACCGCGAGTGCGAGGACGATGAGCGCGATGCCTGCGACGACCACGGTGCGCAGCCGGTCAGGAGCGGGCGCGGGCGTCGAGGGCGCGGCGCAGGGCCTCGAGGTCGTCCGAGGCGAGCGAGCCGGTGAACTGCAGCAGTGCGGCCTCACGGTCGGACGACGCGGCCAACGCGCTCGACATCAGCGACGCGGTCTGCTCGTCACGACTGTGCACGGCGCGGAACGTCAGGGGAGCGTCGTCGTGCTGCTCCCGTTCCACCTGGCCCTTCCGGCCGAGGCGGTCGAGCACGGTGAGGACGGTCGTCAGCGCGGGGCGGGGCTCCGGGAACGCGTCGAGCACCTGGCGTGCGGTGCGCCCGGAGTCGGCGGAGCGGAGTGCGTCGAGCACCGCCTGCTCCAGCTGCCCGCGGGGGCGCGATCGTTGTCCGGCCATCCCCGTATTCTACGAGATGTCGAAGGCTCGCTCGCGACACACGCTCGAAACGCGGCCTCGGTATGCTCGTCGCGGACAACTGAACACACCGGCCGTTCATCCGTCGCGGGAGACGCCGTGCACGTACCTCCGGGTACGTCGTGCCTCTGGGTACATCGTGCCCTCGGGTACGTCGTGCCCTCGGGCGCACGCACGGCACCGAAGGAGCAATCCCCCCGTCAATCTCTCAGGTCCCACACCGCAGCGGACAGGCCACTCTGAAAAGCAGACGCTCGGTCGTCTCGCCCACGGTGAAAGCCGCCGGACCTCACGGGCCGCGGTGAAACTCTCAGGCCCATGACAGAGGGGGAGTTCCACCCGGCGATCGTCGCCGGGCCCTGCCGATGCCAGGAGAACTCCGCCATGAGTCCGTCCCCACTGCCCACGCCGGGTCAGCGTTCGTCGCCGCTCGAAGCCGTGCACGAGGCCGCCGGTGCGACCTTCACCGACTTCGCCGGGTACCGCATGCCCGTGCGCTACTCGTCGGACCTCGCCGAGCACCACGCCGTGCGCCAGGCCGCCGGCGTCTTCGACCTGTCGCACATGGCCGAGATCGGGGTGACCGGCAGCGATGCCGTCGCCTTCCTCGACCACGCGCTCGCCGGCTCCTTCGGCACGATGCCCATCGGCCGCGCCAAGTACTCGCTGCTGCTCGCCGAGGACGGCGGGATCCTCGACGACCTCGTCGTGTACCGGACCGACGACGACGTCTTCCTCGTCGTCGCGAACGCGTCCAACCGCGACGTGGCCGTCACCGCGCTCACCGCCCGGGCCGACGGCTTCGACGTCGAGGTCTCCGACGACTCCGACACGACGGCCCTCGTCGCGATCCAGGGCCCCGCGGCTGCCGGCACGCTCGACGCGCTCGTCGTCGCCGACCGCCTGCAGCCCGAGAACCCGCTCGACGAACTCGGCTACTACCGCGTGCTGCACGCGGTGTTCGACGGTGCCGACGTGCTCGTCGCGCGGACCGGGTACACCGGCGAGGACGGCTTCGAGGTCTACACCGACCCGGACACCGCCCCGGTGCTCTGGGACGCCCTGCTCGAGGCCGGTGCCGACCGCGGCGTCGTCCCCGCCGGGCTCGCCGCACGCGACACCCTGCGACTCGAGGCAGGCATGCCCCTCTACGGGCACGAGCTCGGCACCGACGTCCGTCCGGCCCAGGCCGGCCTCGGCCGCGTCGTCGCCAAGGACGGCGACTTCGTCGGCGCGGCCGGCGTCACCCCGTCGGCGGACGCCCGGGTGCTCGTCGGTCTGGTGACCGAGGGCCGCCGTGCTCCTCGAGCCGGCTACGACGTCGTGCTCGACGGCACGGTCGTCGGCACCGTGACCTCGGGCGCGCTCTCGCCGACGCTCGGACACCCCGTCGCGATGGCCTTCGTCGACCCGGCCGCGCTCGCCGCCGTGTCGGACGGGGCACAGGTCCTCCACATCGACGTCCGCGGGACTGCCGTCCCCAGCACGGTCTCCGCGTTCCCCTTCTACCGCCGCGCCTCGAAAGGCTGACCCCATGACCGACCAGACCGCACTCCAGTACACGGCCGACCACGAGTGGCTGCTCGTCGAGGGCGACACCGTCACCGTCGGCATCACCGACCACGCCGCCGAGCAGCTCGGTGACGTCGTCTACGTCGAGCTCCCCGCCGTCGGCACCGCGACCACCGCCGGCGACCAGATCGGCGAGATCGAGTCGACCAAGAGCGTCGGCGAGCTCTTCGCCCCGATTGAGGGCGAGGTCGTCGAGGTCAACGACGCCGTCGTCGACACCCCCGACACCGTCAACCAGGACCCGTTCGGTGCCGGCTGGCTCGTGAAGATCAAGGTCGACGGCACCTCGTTCCCCGAGGACCTGATGGACCACGACGCGTACCGGGCCTCCATCGCATGACCGCGTTCGAGAACCTCCAGACGTCCTTCGCCGACCGCCACATCGGCACCACCCCGGCTGACCAGCAGACCATGCTCGACGTCGTCGGGCAGCCGTCGCTCGACGCGCTGGTCCGTGCGGCGATCCCGGAGTCCATCCACGTCGGCCCCGTCGCCGACTCGGTGATCCCGGGTGCCGTCGGCGAGACCGAGGCGCTCGCCGAGCTCCGCGCGAAGGCCGGCCGCAACACCGTCCGCCGCGCCATGATCGGCCTCGGCTACCACGGCACGCACACGCCCGCGGTGATCCAGCGGAACGTGCTCGAGGACCCGAGCTGGTACACGGCGTACACGCCCTACCAGCCGGAGATCTCGCAGGGCCGCCTCGAAGCACTCATCAACTTCCAGACGATGGTGTCCGACCTGACCGGCATGGCCACCGCCGGCGCCTCGATGCTCGACGAGGGCACCGCCGTGGTCGAGGGCATGCTCCTCGCCCGCCGCGCGTCCAAGGTCAAGGGCGACGCGTTCCTCGTCGACGCCGACCTGCTGCCGCAGACCCGTGCACTGCTCGACCACCGTGCCGACGCCGTGGGCATCACGCTGCGCGCGTTCGACGCTGCCGACGGCCCGAGCGACGACCAGCTCGACGGCGCGTTCGGCGTCATCCTGCAGTACCCGGGCGCCTCGGGCCGCATCGTCGACCCGTCGTCCGTCATCGAGCGGGTCCACGCCGGTGGCGGCATCGCCGTCGTCGCGGCCGACCTGCTCGCGATGACCCTGCTCGCCAGCCCCGGCGACCTGGGTGCCGACGTGGCTGTCGGGACGAGCCAGCGCTTCGGCGTCCCGCTCGGCTTCGGCGGCCCGCACGCCGGCTACCTCGCGGTGCGCGCCGGCCTCGAGCGCCAGCTCCCCGGTCGCCTGGTCGGGGTGTCCTTCGACGCCGACGGTCAGATGGCCTACCGCCTCAGCCTGCAGACCCGCGAGCAGCACATCCGCCGCGAGAAGGCGACGAGCAACATCTGCACCGCGCAGGTCCTGCTCGCCGTGATGGCCTCGATGTACGCGGTCTACCACGGGCCCGAGGGGCTGCGGTTCATCGCCGGCCGGGTCGCACGCACCACCGGTGCGCTCGCCGCCGTGGCGCGTGACGCCGGGGTCGAGGTCGCGCACGACGCCTTCTTCGACACGCTGACGCTGCGGGCCGTCGGTCGCGCCGAGGCGATCGTCGCGGCAGCGCAGGACGCCGGCTACCTGCTGCACGTCGTGGACGCCGACACGTTCCAGCTGTCCGTCGACGAGACGACCACGCCCGACGACGTCGTGGCGCTGGCGGGCGTGCTCGGGGCGGTGGACGTCACCGTCCCCGCGACCGAGACCGCCGTGCGCGACGCGGCCACGGGCCTCCCGGCCGCCCTGCAGCGCGAGAGCGACTACCTGACGCACCCCGTGTTCAGCGCACACCGCAGTGAGACCCGCATGATGCGGTACCTCAAGCACCTGTCCGACAAGGACTACGCGCTCGACCGCGGCATGATCCCGCTCGGCAGCTGCACGATGAAGCTCAACGCGGCGACCGAGATGGCCGCCGTGACCTGGCCGGAGTTCGCGAACATCCACCCGTTCGCACCGCGCGAGGACGTCGAGGGGTACCTCGACATGATCGGCGACCTCGAGTCGTGGCTCGCCGAGGTCACCGGCTACGACACCGTGTCCCTGCAGCCGAACGCCGGCAGCCAGGGTGAGCTCGCCGGCCTGCTGGCCATCCGTGGGTACCACCAGGCTCGTGGCGACGAGGACCGGACGGTCTGCCTCATCCCGTCGAGCGCGCACGGCACGAACGCCGCGTCCGCGGTGCTCGCCGGCATGAAGGTCGTCGTGGTGGCCTGCGACGAGAACGGCAACGTCGACCTCGAGGACCTCCGGGCCCGTGTCGCCGCCCACGCCGACACCCTCGCGGCCCTGATGATCACGTACCCGTCCACCCACGGCGTCTACGAGCACGACATCCGCGAGATATGCGACGCCGTGCACGACGCCGGCGGCCAGGTCTACGTCGACGGCGCGAACCTCAACGCGCTGCTCGGCCACGCCCGCTTCGGCGACTTCGGGGGCGACGTGTCGCACCTCAACCTGCACAAGACCTTCTGCATCCCGCATGGCGGTGGTGGCCCCGGCGTGGGACCCGTCGCCGCGAAGGCGCACCTGGCACCGTTCCTGCCCGGTCACCCGTTCGCGCAGCAGGCCGACCGGCGCTCCGGCGCGACCGCCGCCGAGGCGGACGACCGCCTGGCCCACGCCGGCGGCCCGGTCAGTGCGGCGCCGTACGGCAGCCCGAGCATCCTGCCGATCACGTGGACCTACGTCCGGATGATGGGGCTCGAGGGCCTCACCCGTGCGACCGAGGCCGCGGTCCTCGGCGCGAACTACATCGCTGCTCGTCTGCGCGACGCGTTCCCGGTGCTCTACACGGGCGACGACGGACTCGTCGCGCACGAGTGCATCCTCGACCTCCGCCCGCTGCGTGACACCACCGGCATCACGGTCGACGACGTCGCGAAGCGCCTGGTCGACTACGGGTTCCACGCGCCGACGATGTCGTTCCCGGTGGCGGGCACGCTCATGGTCGAACCGACCGAGAGCGAGGACCTCGCCGAGCTCGACCGCTTCGTCGACGCCATGCTCGCGATCCGGGCCGAAGCCGCAGCGGTCGAGCGCGGGGAGTGGCCGGCGGACGACAACCCGCTCGTGCACGCCCCGCACACCGCCTCGTCGGTGATCTCGGGGGAGTGGGCACACGCCTACACCCGCGAGCAGGCCGTCTACCCGCTGCCGGGCATCAGCGGCCGGAAGTACTGGCCGCCGGTGCGTCGGATCGACCAGGCCTACGGCGACCGCAACCTGGTGTGCGCCTGCCCGCCGATCGAGGCGTTCGCCTGATCCCGACCGGCGCCGACACCCCGTCGTCGCCGTGCGCCCCGTGCCCCGTCCGGTCCTCCGGGCGGGGCACGGTCGTGTCCGGCCGGCGGCACGGTCCCGTCCCGGCTGGTCACGACACCCCGCTCAGTTCCGCCGAGCGGTCACGAACCGTCGTCCGGACCCTCGCCAACCGACAGTTCGTGACCACTCGGCGTGCCACCCACGGCAGGTCCTGACCGCTCGACGCAGCCCCCGAGCCGTACCCCTGAGCGATGCTCGGCCGTACCCCGACTTGCACAGAAGTGTGACGGAGTGCAATGGATTTCATGCGGATGCAACAAAAACGCACCCTTCACCGGCACGCGCGCGAATGTTGCATCTTGTCGCAAGGATCGTGCAAGTTGGTTACCGGCGTGTAACCGTTCGCCCCTGGGTTTGGACGCCGCTGTTCACCTTGCCTACGCTGCAAAGGTCAAACGCGCCCGGGCGACACCGCTGTGCCCTGCGCGTCCCATGCACCAGGAGGAACCTTGATCAAGAAGCGCGCCGGGCTCTCAGCCCTCGCCGTGCTCGGGGCCACAGCACTCGCCCTGACCGCCTGCTCCAGCAACAGCTCCGACGGGGGTGGCTCGGGCTCGGCGAACGCGTCCGGGATCGTCACCACGAACGGGAGTGAGCCGCAGAAGCCCCTCATCCCGTCGAACACCACCGAGACCGGTGGCGGCAAGGTCATCGACTCGCTGTTCGAGGGCCTCGTCTCGTACGACGCCGACGGCAAGCCCGTCAACGAGGTCGCGAAGAGCATCGACACCGATGACTCGAAGACCTTCGACATCAAACTGAACACGGGTTACACCTTCACGAACGGCGAGAAGGTCACCGCCGAGTCCTTCACGAAGGCGTGGAACTGGGCGGCCCAGTTCTCGAACAAGCAGAGCGCCTCGTACTTCTTCGAGAACATCGAGGGGTACAACGCCGAGAAGGACTCCGAGCTCACCGGCCTCAAGGTCGTGAACGACGACGAGTTCACCGTGAAGCTGAAGTCGGCACAGTCCGACTTCCCGCTCTCGCTCGGCTACTCGGCCTTCGTGCCGCTGCCGTCGGCGTTCTACGACGACACCAAGGCGTTCGGTGAGAACCCGATCGGCAACGGTCCGTACAAGCTCGACGGCAAGAAGGCCTGGACCCACAACCAGTCCATCAAGCTCGTCGCCAACAAGGACTACGAGGGCAAGCGCAAGCCGAAGAACGGTGGTCTGACGATCACGTTCTACACCTCGCAGGACACCGCCTACGCGGATGCTCAGGGCGGCAACCTCGATGTCCTCGACGCCGTGCCGGACGCCAACTTCCAGACGTACAAGTCCGACTTCCCGGACTCGAACGTCAACCAGCCCGCCGCGATCTTCCAGGGCATCTACCTGCCCTATTACCTGGACCACTGGAAGGGTGAAGAGGGCAAGCTCCGTCGCGAGGCCGTCTCGATGGCGATCAACCGCAAGGAGATCACCGACAAGATCTTCGACGGCACCCGCACCCCGGCCAAGGACTTCACCTCGCCGGTGATCGCCGGTTGGAACGACGACCTCGAGGGCTCTGACGTCCTGGAGTACGACAAGTCCGAGGCCAAGAAGCTCTGGGCCGAGGCCGACAAGATCTCGAAGTACGACGACACCCTCACCATCACGTACAACGCCGATGGTGGCCACCAGGCATGGGTGACCGCGGTCACGAACTCGATCTCGAGCACGCTCGGCATCAAGGCCGAAGGCAACGCGATCCCGACGTTCCAGGAGGCCCTCGACCTCCAGACGAACGACAAGCTCACGGGCGGCAGCCGCACCGGTTGGCAGGCCGACTACCCCTCGCTGTACAACTTCCTCGGCCCGACCATGGGCAAGGGCTCGTCGAGCAACTACGCGCGCTACGACTCGGCCGAGTACAACGAGCTGCTCGCGAAGGGCCGTTCGGCAGCCACTGTCGAAGAGGGCAACAAGATCTTCGACCAGGCTCAGGAACTCCTGTTCGAGGACCTGCCCGAGATCCCGCTCTGGTACTCCAACGTCACCGGTGTCTGGAACGCGGACAAGGTGTCGAACGTCAAGTTCGGCTGGAACTCGGTGCCGCTGTACTACGACGTCGAGGTCAAGAACTGACCCTGGTCTCGTAGAGACCACCACGCGAGCAGGTATCCTGCCTCGCGACCACCGGACGGGGGTTCGGGGGCCACATGGCCCCCGAACCCCCGTACCGCGGCGGTAAGACCTTCCCCCACACCGCGGGCGCCCTCCCGCACCGGACTTCCGTGCCGACCCTCGGACCGTCCACCCCTCACCACAATGAACCTGATCGACATCGCTCCGGACCGGGCAGTGATCTGATGCTCTGGTACCTCGGCAAGCGCCTCCTGCAACTCATCCCCGTGTTCTTCGGGGCCACGTTCCTCATCTACTTCATGGTCTTCTCGCTGCCCGGCGACCCGATCGCCGCGCTGTTCGGCGACCGCCAGCCGACACCGCAGGTGATCGAGCAGCTGCGACAGCAGTACAACCTCGACAAGCCGTTCATCGTGCAGTACCTGCTCTGGATCGGCGGCGTGTTCCGCGGCGACCTCGGCGTGACGTACTCGGGTCTGCCGGTCAGCTCGCAGCTCGCCTCGGCGTTCCCGATCACCGCCCGTCTGGCGATCCTGGCGCTGCTGTTCGAATCGGTCGCCGGCATCGTCGTCGGTGTCATCGCTGGTCTGCGCAAGGGCAAGCTGTTCGACGCCACCGCACTCGTCGTGTCGCTGCTGCTCATCTCGGTCCCGACCTTCGTCGTCGGGTTCCTGCTGCAGTACGTCTTCGGCATCAACCTCGGACTGTTCCGGGTGACGGTGTCCGGCGAAGCGCCGTGGGACGAACTCGTGTTGCCCGCGATCGTGCTCGCCTCGGTGTCGTTTGCGTACATCGTGCGTCTGACGCGCGCGAGCGTCGCCGAGAACATGAGTGCTGACTTCGTCCGCACCGCGACGGCCAAGGGCCTGCCCCGTCGTCGTGTCGTCGGCGTGCACATCTTCCGCAACTCACTCATCCCCGTGGTGACGTACCTGGGTGTCGACATCGGCAACCTGATGGTCGGCGCCGTGGTGACCGAGGGCATCTTCAACATCCACGGTGTGGGTGGCACGGTGTTCCAGGCCGTCAAGCTCGGCGAAGGACCGACCGTCGTGTCGTTCGTCGCCGTGATGGTCATCATCTTCATGCTCGCCAACCTCCTGGTCGACCTGCTCTACGCCGTCCTGGACCCGAGGATCCGCTATGCCAAGTAACGCCGCATCCCGCTCGGCGACGCACTACGTCGCTCCGATCGAGGAGACCCCGCTCCAAGCGGTCGACCAGGTCGACGAGAACGAGAAGACCCGGTCCACCTGGACCGATGCCTGGGACTCCATGCGTGTCCGCCCGATGTTCTGGGTGTCCGCCGTGCTCATCCTGCTCATCGTCGTCGTGGCGTTGTTCCCTGGCCTCTTCACGCACATCGACCCGAGGAAGGCGATCCTCGCCAAGAGCAACGAAGGCTCGGAAGCAGGCCACATCTTCGGGTACAACCGCCAGGGCTACGACGTGTACTCACGTGTCATCTGGGGTGCACGGAACTCGCTGATCGTCGGCATCGTCGCCACGGTGCTGGTCACGATCGTCGGTGTCATCATCGGCGCTCTCGCCGGCTTCTACGGCGGATGGCTCGACACGATCGTGTCCCGCATCGCGGACATCTTCTTCTCCATCCCCACCGTGCTCGGCGCAATCGTGATCATGTCGGTCATCCCGGCGCGGAACGCGATCACAGTGGCGTTGGTCCTCGCCGCGTTCGCCTGGCCGCAGATCGCTCGCATCATGCGTGGTGCCGTGCTCAGCGCGAAGCAGTCCGACTATGTGATGGCCTCGGCCGCGCTCGGCGTGAGCCGCTTCAAGACGCTGGTCCGTCACGTGATCCCGAACTCCGTGGCCCCGGTCATCGTCGTGTCGACGGTGTCGCTCGGCACGTTCATCGTGGCTGAGGCGACCCTGTCGTTCCTCGGCATCGGGCTCCCGGACTCAGCGCTCAGCTGGGGCCTCGACATCGGAACCGCACAGGTCTCGATCCGAACGGCACCGTCGACGATCTTCTGGCCGTCGGCAGCCCTGTCCATCACCGTGCTCGCGTTCCTGCTCCTCGGTGACGTGGTGCGCGACGCGCTCGACCCGAAGGCGAGGGCCCGCCGATGAGCGAGACGCTGACCCAGACGAACAGCAGCCGCACCGGCGGTTCCGGCGCCCCACTGCTCGAGATCACCGACCTGCAGGTCGGCTTCAAGACCCAGAGCGGCCTCGTGCGGGCCGTCCGCGGCGTCAACCTCACCCTCGAGCAGGGCGAGCGCCTGGCCATCGTCGGCGAGTCCGGTTCCGGCAAGTCGACGAGCGCCCAGGCGATCATCAAGCTGCTCCCCGGCACCGGTGAGGTCACCGGTGGCTCGATCAAGTTCAACGGGCGCGAGCTCGTCGGGCTGAGCGACAAGGAGATGTCGGAGATCCGCGGGAAGGAGATCGGCTACGTCCCCCAGGACCCGATGTCGAACCTCAACCCGCTGTGGTCGATCGGCTTCCAGGTCGAAGAAGCGATCCGTGCGAACGGCATGGCGACCGGCAAGAAGGCCGTCCGTGACCGTGCTGTCGAGGTCCTGCAGGAGGCCGGCCTCGGCGACGCCTCGACCCGCCTGAAGCAGTACCCGCACGAGTTCTCCGGCGGCATGCGCCAGCGCGTGCTCATCGGCATCGGTCTGTCGAGCCGCCCGCAGCTGCTCATCGCCGACGAGCCGACGAGTGCGCTCGACGTCACCGTCCAGCGCGTCATCCTCGACCACCTCGAGAGCCTGACCCGCGACTTCGGCACCTCGGTGCTGTTCATCACGCACGACCTCGGCCTCGCCGCCGAGCGTGCCGAGAAGCTCGTCGTGATGTACAAGGGCCAGGTCGTCGAGGCCGGTCCCTCGAAGGAGATCCTGGCCAACCCGCAGCACCCGTACACGCAGCGGCTCGTCGCGGCGGCCCCGTCGCTGGCCAGCCGTCGCATCCAGTCGAAGGTGCAGCACGCGCGCGTCGACATCGCCGACGCCGGCAACGACGACGCCGAGCTGATCGCCCGGGCCCAGGAACGCGAGCACCGTCCGGCCGAGGACCTCATCGTGGTGAAGAACCTCGAGAAGGTCTACAAGCTGCGCGGCAAGAGCCTCGCCACCCGTGAGCTCAAGGCCGTCGACGACGTGTCGTTCTCGATCCAGAAGGGCACCACCACGGCGCTCGTCGGCGAGTCCGGTTCGGGCAAGTCGACCGTCGCCAAGCTGGTGCTGCAGCTCGAGAGCATCACGAGCGGCACCGTGCAGTTCGACGGGATCGACATCGGCGCGCTGAAGGGCAAGGACCTCTTCGACTTCCGCCGCCGCGTGCAGCCGGTGTTCCAGGACCCGTACGGCTCCCTGGACCCGATGTACAACGTCGGGAACACGATCGCCGAGCCGCTCGCCACGCACAAGGTGGGCGACAAGGCCTCGCGTCGCGCCCGGGTGCTCGAGCTGCTCGACCAGGTCGCGCTGCCGAAGTCGATGGTGAACCGCTACCCGAACGAGCTGTCCGGCGGCCAGCGACAGCGCATCGCCGTCGCTCGTGCGCTGGCGCTCAAGCCGGAGGTCATCGTCCTCGACGAGGCCGTCTCCGCGCTCGACGTGCTCGTGCAGGGGCAGATCCTCGACCTGCTCACCGAGCTGCAGACCGAGCTCGGCCTGACGTACCTGTTCATCACGCACGACCTCGCGGTCGTCCGCCTCGTCGCGGACAACGTGTGCGTCATGCGCCGTGGGCAGATCGTCGAGAAGGCGACGACCGACGAGGTCTTCGCCGCCCCGAAGGAGCAGTACACGAAGGACCTCCTGGCCGCCATCCCCGGCGCCGGGTTCGAGTTCGGACGCTGATCCACCTGGACACGAACGAGGCCGGACGCCCCGTCGTCCTCCGCGCTGGTCGCGGGGGCGCGGTGGCGTCCGGCCTCGTCGCCGTCCTGGGCCTGTTCCTGCTCGGCGATGCGGCGTTCCGGGGGAGCTGGGACGTCGTCCTCCGTGCCGCCGGCCCGATCGCCGTGCTCGTCTGGGCGCTCTGGGTCCTGACCTACCGTCCGTGCATCGTCATCGACGAGCGCGCGGTCACCGTGGTCAACCCGCTCCGCCGCACCGTGGTGCCGTGGCAGGCCGTCGCCGACGTCCGGCTCCGCTGGCAGATCGTGATCGAGACGGTCGCCGGCCGCAAGGTCCAGTGCTGGGGTGGGCCGTCGCTGCCGCGGCCGAAACCGGCCCGGCGCGGTGAGCGGGCCGTCCTGCGACAGCCCGACGAGATGACGGTGCTGCTCGACCGCTGGTCCGAGCACCGCGACGGCACCGGCGCCGGCGACGCCGTGCGCGGCTGGGACGTGCCGGCCCTGGCGGTCGGCGCAGCCGCGGTGGCGCTGCTCGCCGCTTCGCTGCTCAGCCTGTGGCTGGGGGCCTGACGCGGCTCGCGATCGCGACGACAGGACGGACGGGAGGCCCGGCGCACGACGTGTGCCGGGCCTCCCGTCCGTCTGCTGGTCACGTCCACGGCGTGACCGGCGTCGTCAGACGACCGCGCCCACCCGCTCGGTGAGCAGGTGCTCCTGGTCGGTCTGGATGCAGGCGACACCGCGGCCGTGCACGTGCTCGAGACCCGGGTCGATCGTGCGGCACTGCTCCTGCCGGCCCTCGTCGAGGAGCTGGTAGAGCGGGCAGCGCGTGCGGAACCGGCAGCCGTCGATGCGCTCCGTGGGGGAAGGCAGGTCGCCGTCGAGCAGGATGCGCCCGCGGGCGGCCTCGGCCATGGGGTCCGGCACCGGCACGGCCGACAGCAGGGCCCGGGTGTACGGGTGCTGCGGGTCCGTGAAGACCGCGTCGCCGTCGCCGTACTCGACGATGCGGCCGAGGTACATGACCGCGACGTCGTCGGCGATGTGCCGGACGACGGACAGGTCGTGCGCCACGAACAGGTAGGACAGCCCGAGGCGGTGCTTGAGGTCCTCGAGCAGGTTGATCACACCGGCCTGCACCGAGACGTCGAGCGCGGAGACCGGCTCGTCGAGCACCAGGATCTTCGGCTCCACGATGAGTGCTCGGGCGATGCCGATGCGCTGCCGCTGGCCGCCGGAGAACTCGTGCGGGTACCGGTCGATGTAGCTCGGCTCGAGCCCGACCAGCTCGAGGACCTCGCGCACCCGCCGGCGGATCTCGTCCTTCGCGACGCCGTGCACGGTGAGGGGTTCACCGATCACCGAGCCGATGTCGAGGCGCGGGTCGATCGACGCCATCGGGTCCTGGAACACGACCTGGATGTCGCGGCGCAGTGCCAGACGGTCCTTCTTGGACAGCGAGGCGGTGTCGACGCCGTTCACCCGGATGGTGCCGTGCTGGGCCCCGGCGAGCTCGAGGATCTCCATGATGGTGGTCGTCTTGCCGCAGCCGGACTCGCCGACCAGACCGAGCACCTGGCCGCGCTTGAGCGTCAGGGAGATGCCGTCCACCGCGTGCACCTCGCCGATCTGCCGGCGGAAGAGCGCGCCCTTGGTGAGCGGGAACGTCTTGACGACGTCCTGCAGCTCGAGCACGACCTCGTCGCCGTGGTCGACCGCTGCCTCGGGGACGTCCTCGGGGCGGGGGAAGATCTCCGAGCGCTCGAGGGTGCCCGCGGCGATCTCGTCGCGACGGATGCACGCGGCGGTGTGGTCGTCGAGCAGGGTGCCGTTGCCGATCGTCTGGACGGCACCGGTCAGGACCGGGTTGTCGGCGCTCTGCGGCACCGTCGGTGCGACGAGGGCGGGTTCGCCGTCGCGGCACGCGTCGATGACGGCGGGGCAGCGGTCGGCGAACGGGCAGCCGGTCGGCTTCTGCGTGAGCAGGGGCGGGCGGCCGTCGAGCGGGACGAGCCGCTCGGTGCGGGCGGACGTCATGTTCGGCATCGAGCGGAGCAGCCCGATCGTGTACGGCATCACCGGCTCGCGGAACAGGGGGAGCACCGGCGCCGTCTCGACGATCCGGCCGGCGTACATCACGGCGACGCGGTCGGCGTTGCCGGCGACGACGCCGAGGTCGTGCGTGATGAGCACGACGGCCGCACCGGTCATGTCCTTGGCGGTCTGCAGCACGTCGAGGATCTGCGCCTGGATCGTCACGTCGAGCGCCGTGGTGGGCTCGTCCGCGATGATCAGCTTCGGGTCGTTCGCGATGGCGATGGCGATCATCGCGCGCTGGCGCATGCCGCCGGAGAACTCGTGCGGGAACGCGTCGAGTCGTCGCGCCGGGTTCGGGATGCCGACGATGCGCAGGAGTTCCTCGGCGCGGGTGCGTGCGGCGTGCTGGGTGAGGGAGCGGTCGTGCAGGCGCAGGCCCTCGATGATCTGCTGGCCGATCGTGTACACCGGCGTCAATGCGGACAGCGGGTCCTGGAACACCATCGCGATGTCCCGGCCGCGCAGCGCCGACATCTCGCGATCGTTCCTACCGACGAGCTCCTGCCCGTCGAACCGGATGCTGCCCTGCACCTGGGCGGACGACGGCAGCAGCCCCATCACGGCCATCGAGGACACCGACTTGCCGGAACCCGACTCGCCCACGATGCCGAGGAACTCACCGGGGGCCACCGAGTAGTCGACACCCCGGACCGCGTAGACGGGCTTGGTCTTCGGGTTGAACGTGACCGACAGGTCGGACACGGTGAGCAGCGGCTCAGTCACGGTTGGCTCCGGAGGTGGGGTCGATGGCGTCGCGCAGGGCGTCGCCGAGCAGGCTGGTCGAGAGCACGGTCGCGACGAGCGTCGCGGCGGGCAGGACGAACAGCCACGGGCGGGTGACGGCGGACTGGCTGCCGGCGGCGAGCAGGGTGCCGAGCGAGACGTCGGGGATCTGGATGCCGAAGCCGAAGAAGCTCAGCGAGCTCTCCGCCAGGATCGCGGCTCCGACGCCGAGCGTGGCGTCGATGATGAGCAGCGACGCGACGTTCGGCAGGATGTGCCGCCGGATGATCGTGAACGCCGGGACGCCCATGAACCGGGCGGCCTTGACGTAGTCGCGCTCGCGCAGGGACATCGTCTGCCCGCGGATCACCCTGGCCATCACCATCCAGCTGAACACCGCGAGCCCGACGATGAGGGCCACCCACGTCAGGTTCTTGAACACCGGGCTGAGCAGCACGAGCGCGTAGAACGACGGGATCACGAGCAGCAGGTCGATGACCCACACGAGCAGCCGGTCGGTGAGGCCGCCGAAGTACCCGGCGATCGCGCCGACGATGCCGGCGATCAGGGTCGCTGCCGGTCCGGCGATCAGGCCGATGAGCAGCGACTTCTGCAGGCCGACCAGGGTCTGCGCGTAGATGTCCTGGCCGATGTCGTTCGTGCCGAACCAGTGCGCAGCGCTCGGCGGCATGCCGAACGCCAGCCCGTCGGAGTCGACGGCGTTCCAGTGGTACAGGTACGGGCCGAGGAACGCCCAGAGGATGATGAGGAGCAGGGCGCTGCCACCGATGCGTGCGCGCCAGGTGCCGAACACCTTGCGCCAGAGCGGGGTGCGGCCGCCCTTCACCTCGATGACGTGCGCCGGCGTCCCGGCGTTGCCGTCGCCGGGGTCACCGGCGGTGGTCGTGGTCGTGGGGTCGAGAACAGACACGGGTCACACCCTCACTCGCGGGTCGAGCGCGGCGTACAGCAGGTCCGCGAGGGTCCCTGCGATGAGCACGAGGATCGCCGTGAAGAGGATCGTGCCCGACGCCGCGTTGATGTCGTTGTTGCTGATGCTCTGGACGAAGTACTCGCCCATGCCGTGCCAGCTGAAGACCAGCTCGGTGATGCTCGCGCCGGTCAGGATGAGTCCGAACGAGTACGCGAAGAAGGTCGACATCGGGATGAGGGCGACCCGCACACCGTGGCGCATGATCGCCGAGCCGCGGGTGCGACCCTTCGACCGTGCGGTCCGGATGAAGTCGTTCGACAGCACGTCGAGCATCGCCGAGCGCTGGTAGCGCGAGTAGGTGGCGACGGCGCCGATGGTCAGCGAGATCGTCGGTAACAACAGGTGCACGAGCCGGTCGCCGAGCACCGGGAAGAACCCGGTCACGCCCGGCGTGTACTCGCCGGTGAACCGGATCACCTGCGTCCCGACGCCCTGGTTGAGCGTGGTCGCGAGGATCATCAGCACGACCGCGATGACGAAGGTCGGGGTGGCGAGCACCGCGAACGACAGGTACGTCGACACCTGGTCGGAGGTGCGGTACTGCCGGACCGCGTTCCAGACGCCGAGGAGCACCCCGAGGATCGCGCCGAGCAGTGTGCCGATCACGAGCAGCCGCAGGCTCGTCCCGGAGCGGGCGATGATGTCGGCCGTCACCTCGGTGCCGCGGGTGCTCATGCCCAGCGAGCCGTGCGTCACCAGCCCGACCCACCAGTCCCAGGTGCGGACGAGGAGCGGGGTGTCCGGATCGGCGCCGAGCTTGCGGAGCGACGCCTGGATGGTGCCCGGCGGCACGGCCGGGTTGCGCCCCAGGAACCGGGCTGCCGGGTTGAGCGTCGTGCTGGCGAGGATGTACCCGAGCGTGGTCGCCACGATCGTCAGGACGATGTAGTTGACGATCCGCTTTGCGATGAAGGCGAGCATGTGGTTCGTGACCTCTGGGTGCGGCCGTCCGACCGGACGGCGTTGTCGGTGGCGACAGGCTAGCCGTTCGAGCGACTGGGTGGGACAACGGAAGTGACGCTATGCAACATTCGTTACGAGCGTGTTTCGATTCATCGCACAGACCCTTGTGTCGCCTTCGGATGTGGCTAGGGTTCTCAACCAACAGGCGCGACGGCGGGGGCCGCCGCGGTCCAGCGCGATCTGCGCGAACCACAACGAAAGGGAATCCTCGCCATGCGAAAGAGGATCAAGGGCATCGCCGTCCTGGCCACCGCTGCGGCAGCTGCCGTCGTGCTGGCAGGCTGCTCCGGCGGCGGAGAAGCGGGCGGCGACAACTCCGCGGTCGCCGAGTCGTCGCTGAAGTCGACCGGCTGGACCGTCGCGGACCGCGCCGACGTCAAGGACGGCGGGTCGATCACCCTGCCGATCGACACCGCTCCGGCGAACTGGCAGCTGCTCAACCTGGACTCGGGGACCGTCGACGACACGACGATCTCGCAGACCTACCTGCCGAGCTTCATCCAGTTCAAGGAGAACGGCGAGTGGGAGGCGAACAAGGACTACGCGACGTCCGTCGAGCTGACCAAGGACTCGCCCCAGACCGTCGAGATCAAGATCAACCCGAAGGCCGTGTGGTCGGACGGCACCCCGATCAGCGCGAAGGACGTCATCGCGAACTGGAAGGCGCTGAACGGCTCCGACAAGGCCTTCGCGCCGCTGTCCACCAACGTGTGGGAGGACGTGGACTCGGTCAAGCAGGGCTCCGACGAGCGTGACGTCATCATGACGTTCTCGAAGACCAACGCCGACTGGGCGAGCGTCTTGACCGCCATCTACCCGTACTGGGCCGTCGACACCCCGGACCACTTCAACAAGGCCTGGGCCAAGGCGCCGTACGCCGCCGACGGCAAGACCTACGTCTCCGGTGGTCCGTACATCCTGAAGTCCTTCGACACCAACGGTGGCGTCGTGACCTTCGAGAAGAACTCGAAGTGGTGGGGTGACGAGGGCAAGCTCGACACGATCGTCTTCAAGACGGTCTCGCGTGACGGCGTCGCCCAGGCGTACGGCAACAAGGAGCTCGACGCGTTCAACCTGAACGGCAGCGCCGACAACCTCAAGACGGCGAACTCGCGGTCCGACTCGAAGATCGAGCGCTCGCTCGGCACCACGCAGCGTCAGATCACGCTGAACGGCACCTCGGACGTCTTCAAGGACCAGGACGTGCGCCAGGCGTTCGCACAGGCCATCAACCGCAAGGTCGTGGCCCAGGCGATCCTGTCGCCGGTGAAGAGCCCGGGCGACGTGCTCAACAACCTTGTCTACCTGCCCGGACAGCAGGGCTACGAGGACGACGCGTCGAGCGTCTACGGCTACAGCACCGACAAGGCGAAGTCGAAGCTCGAGGACGCCGGCTGGAAGATCGGCTCGGACGGCTACGCGACCAAGGGCGGCAAGGAACTCGACGTCCGCTTCGTGATCCCGTCGGACAACCCGAACTCGGCGAACGTCGCGCAGCTCGTGCAGCAGCAGACCAAGCTCGCCGGCTTCAAGGTGACCATCGACACCGTGCCCACCGACGACTTCTTCACGAAGTACATCACCACGACGACCCGTGACTTCGACGCCACGTACTTCGCGTGGCAGGGCACCCCGTTCCCGATCTCGTCGCTGAAGTCGATCTACTACCCCGCCGACGCCGGCCAGAACTACACCGGCGTGACGGACGACTCGCTCGGTGCCGCGTGGGACAAGGCGAACGGCGAGCTCGACCCGGATGCCCGCATCAAGGACGCGCAGGCCATCGACAAGAAGATCGTCGCGGTCGCCGGCACCATCCCGCTGTTCGCCGAGCCGTACGCCTGGGGTGTGCGCAAGGACCTGGTGAACTACGGTCCGGCGCAGTTCCAGCAGTCCTCGGTCAAGTGGCAGGACGTCGGCTACACGAAGTAGTCGGCACCGCGTTCACGAACGACACCGTTCACGAACGACACCGTTCACGAACGACACCGTTCACGAACGACACCCTCGACGTCGCACGACGTCGGGGGTGTCGTTCTGCGTCGTGACCGCTAGAACCGTGCCGCCGCCAGCGACGCCGTGACCCCGAGGACGACCATCGCCAGGATCGTCCAGCCGTGGGTGCGGTGCGTGATCGGCGCAGCCGTCACGGTCGACGGGGGCGGGCCGTCCTGCTCGGCCGGGGCGGGCACGTGGGCCAGCATCCGCGCGGCCGCAGCGTCGACGTCCAGGCGGTCCGGGCCTCCCGGCCGGTCACCGGTGTGCGCGGCGAGACGCGCCGTCGGGCGGGTCGCGATCCAGACGCGGCGGACGCCCTCGCTGGTGACCACCTCGATGCCGTACTTCGTGCGCACCTCGCTGATGCGGGACCAGGTGTAGGTGCTGGTCCGCCGGACGTCCACGATGCGCAGGTGCTCCGGCGTCAGCTCGATCCGGGGACGCCACAGCGCTGCCCAGGCGACGAACGCGACGGCGATGCTCGGGATCGGCACGAGCCAGGGGGCGCCGCCGCCGAGCAGGGCCAGTGGGACGAGCACGACGGCCACGACCCAGAGGACGACGGCGAGGGCGCGCAGGCCGGGGGCGACGATGGTGGTGGGCACCGGACGAGGGTACGAGATGCCTCCCCGGAGACGCCCGGGGAGCGGGTGTGACACACCGGCGCGTATCTCCGGACGACCCGATTCCCCGGGGAGGCAGATCCTGGACGGACCCTCGTGCCGTCAATGGTCGTCGCCCCCAGTTGGGGTGTCAATACCCCATCGCGACGCATTCAGGGGAATCCCACGCCGAGGACTACGAAACGAGCAGTTCGATCTGTTCGCGGATGGTCTCGGCCTTCGGGAACCGCAGACCGACCAGGCCGACGTGTCGCCACCGGACCACGCCGTCGGGGCCGATCACGAAGACCGATCGGCGCAGGCCGATACCCGGTGCCTGCACCCCGTAGGCGCGGATCACCGAGCCCGCGGTGTCGCTGAGCAACGGGAACGCGAGCGAGGACCCGCGGGCGAACCCCTCGTGCGAGTCGAGTGCCTGCGGGCTGATGCCCCACACGGTCGCGCCGAGGTCGGTGAACTCGTCGAGTTCGGCCTGGTAGCTGCAGAGCTGGGCCGTGCAGACCGCCGTCGCGTCGCCCGGGTAGAACGCCAGTACCACGGTGCGGCCGATCTCGGCGGACAGGTCGTACTCGTCGTCGGAGCGGACGCCGCCGCGCACGACCATCCCCGGCAGGGTGAACGACGGGGCGGACTCGCCGATCGCGGGGATGCTCATGCGTCTCACGGTAGGGCGGCCCGGCGGTGGTTGCCCCTCGGCGCGCTGAGCGGGGGCTGTGGATGCGCTCCGCGGCCTACGAGAACAACTGCGGGAACGCGTGCGCCACCCAGGGGTACCCGACGAAGACCACCGCGTCGAGCAGGGCGTGCGTGATGACGAGCGGCAGGAGCCGGCCCCACCTCGTGTAGATCCAGCCGAACACGATGCCCATCACCGCGTTGCCGATGAACGCCCCGAACCCCTGGTACAGGTGGTAGCTGCCGCGCAGCAGGGCGGTCGACAGGATCATCTGCCAGCGGCCCCACCCGAGGTCGCCGAGTCGGGCGTAGAGGTACCCGATCACGATCACCTCTTCCTGCAGGCCCGAGCGGATCGCGGACAGGAGCAGGACCGGGACCGTCCACCAGTACGAGTTCAGCGCGGCGGGGTCGACCGCGACCGTGATGCCGAGCGCCCGCCCCGCGAAGTACAGCGCGAGCCCCGGGATGCCGATGCACAGGGCGATGAGCGCCGGGCCGCCCAGGTCCGGCTTCGCCCGGAACCGGTCGATCCCGAGCCGGCCGAGGTGCGGTCGCGACGTGCTCCACAGCAGGTAGCAGACGAGCGCCACCGGGGCCAGGTCCACCGCGATGCCGAGGAGCTGCCGGGCGAGGTCGACGTACTGCACCGTCGTCGACGAGGTGTTCAGCGCCGTCGACTGCTCGCCGAGCGGGGTCGTCTGGGACAGGTCGTCGATGATCTGCAGGATCGAGTAGAGGGCGCTGGCACCGAGCGAGAGCAGCAGGACGATGGTGATCTCGACCCACGTTCGCCGACGGCTCATGCGCTGTACTCCTGTCGCTTGCGAACTACCGGTAGACTGGCGTGTCGGGCGTTCTGCCCACGGGTGCGGTGCTGTGAAAACACTGGCCCGACACTCTCCCAGAAATTGAAGGATGTCCTGTATGGCGCTCGCCACCCGGTCCGACCTGCGCAACGTCGCCATCGTGGCACACGTCGACCACGGCAAGACCACCCTCGTCGACGCGATGCTCACGCAGACCAACTCGTTCGACGCCCACTTCGAGGGCGAAGACCGCATGATGGACTCGAACGACCTCGAGCGCGAGAAGGGCATCACGATCCTCGCGAAGAACACGTCGGTGCTCTACAACGGCAAGCACGCGACCGAGTTCGGCGCGGACGGCCCCATCACCATCAACGTGATCGACACGCCCGGTCACGCCGACTTCGGTGGTGAGGTCGAGCGCGGCCTCTCCATGGTCGACGGTGTCGTGCTGCTCGTCGACGCCTCCGAAGGTCCCCTGCCCCAGACCCGCTTCGTGCTGCGCAAGGCGCTCGCCGCGAAGCTCCCGGTGATCCTGCTCGTCAACAAGACGGACCGGCCCGACTCCCGCATCGACGAGGTCGTCTCCGAGTCCCAGGACCTGCTCCTCGGCCTCGCCTCCGACCTGTCGGACGAGGTCGACGACCTCGACCTCGACGCGATCCTCGACGTCCCGGTGGTCTACGCCTCGGGTCGCAACGGCGCCGCGTCGCGCAACAAGCCGAACGACGGCGAGCTGCCCGACAACGACGACCTCGAGCCGCTGTTCGAAGCGATCCTCCAGCACGTCCCGGCCCCGAAGTACGACGACGAGCACCCGCTGCAGGCGCACGTCACGAACCTCGACGCCTCCCCGTTCCTCGGTCGCCTGGCGCTCCTGCGCATCTTCCACGGCACCATGAAGAAGGGCCAGACGGTCGCGTGGGTCAAGCACGACGGCACCGTCGTCAACGCCCGCATCACCGAGCTCCTCATCACGAAGGCGCTCGACCGCTACCCGGCCGAGTCGGCGGGCCCCGGTGACATCGTCGCCGTCGCCGGCTTCGACACGATCACCATCGGCGAGACCCTGACCGACCCCGAGGACGTCCGCCCGCTGCCGACCATCACGGTCGACGACCCGGCGATCTCGATGACGATCGGCACGAACACCAGCCCGCTCGTCGGCAAGGTCAAGGGCCACAAGCTGACCGCCCGCATGGTCAAGGAGCGCCTCGACCGCGAGCTCGTCGGCAACGTCTCGCTCAAGGTCCTCGACATCGGCCGCCCCGACGCGTGGGAGGTCCAGGGTCGTGGCGAGCTCGCACTCGCCATCCTGGTCGAGCAGATGCGTCGCGAGGGCTTCGAGCTCACCGTCGGCAAGCCGCAGGTGGTCACGAAGCGTGACGAGAACGGCAAGCTGCAGGAGCCGTACGAGCACATGACGATCGACACGCCGGAGGAGTACCTCGGCGCGATCACGCAGCTCATGGCCGCTCGCAAGGGCCGCATGGAGAACATGACGAACCACGGCACCGGCTGGGTGCGCATGGAGTTCATCGTCCCGTCGCGCGGCCTGATCGGCTTCCGCACGTCGTTCCTCACGGAGACCCGCGGTACCGGCATCGCCAACGCGATCTTCCACGGCTACGACGAGTGGGCCGGCGCGATCCAGACCCGCATCAACGGCTCGATCGTCTCCGACCGCTCCGGTGTGGTGACGCCGTTCGCCATCACGAACCTCCAGGAGCGGATGTCGTTCTTCGTCAACCCGACCGAAGAGGTCTACGAGGGCATGGTCATCGGCGAGAACTCCCGCGCCGACGACATGGACGTGAACATCACCAAGGAGAAGAAGCTCACCAACATGCGGTCGGCCAACGCCGACACGTTCGAGTCGATGACGCCGTCGCGTCAGCTCTCGTTGGAGGAGTGCCTCGAGTTCGCCCGTGAGGACGAGTGCGTCGAGGTCACCCCCGCCGCCGTGCGCATCCGCAAGGTCGAGCTGGACGCGTCGGCTCGCCAGCGCTCCTACGCGCGTCTCAAGCGCCAGGACGCGTAAGCACCAGCACGAGCAACACGCGCGGAGGCCCGTCCTCCGTCCGACGGCCCGGTCACCTGCAACAGGTGGCCGGGCCGTTCGCGGTTGTACCGTGGTCAGCGTGACTCTCGACCTGCTCTCGATCTACCAGGACCTGCACGCCCACCCGGAGCTCGGCTTCCAGGAGCACCGCACCGCCGGTGTCATCACTGCGAAGCTCGCCGAGATCGGTGGGATCGAGGTGACGACGGGCGTCGGCGGCACCGGCGTCGTCGGTGTCGTGTCGAACGGCGAGGGACCCGTGGTCTGGCTCCGCGCCGACATGGACGGCCTGCCCGTGCAGGAACGCACCGGCCTGTCCTACGCCAGCGAGCACGTCGGCACCGACGACGAGGGCCGCGAGGTCCCCACCATGCACGCCTGCGGCCACGACATCCACGTCACGTGGCTGCTCGGCACACTGGAGCGCCTGGTCGCCACCACGGGGGACTGGCGCGGCACGGTCGTCGCCGTCTTCCAGCCCGCTGAAGAGGTCATCTCCGGCGCCCGCGCGATGGTCGAGGACGGCCTGGTCGAGCGGTTCCCGAAGCCGGACGTCGTGCTCGGGCAGCACTCCGCACCCGCACCGGTCGGCATCGTCGCGGTGGGCACCGGCCCCGTGATGGCGTCGAGCGACCGGCTGACGGTGACCTTCAACGGTCGTGGGGCGCACGGTTCGGCACCGCAGGCCTCGCTCGACCCGGTCGTCACCGCGGCCTCGGCCGTCGTGCGGCTGCAGACCGTCGTCGCCCGCGAGGTCTCGCCGAGCGACGCGGGGGTCGTCACCGTCGGCAGCTTCCACGCCGGCACGCGGGCGAACATCATCCCCGACGAGGCCGTCATCGAGATCTCGACACGGGCCCGCAACGAGGAGACCCGCCAGCGCATCATCGCCTCGATCGAGCGCATCGTCCGGGCCGAGAGCACGGCCGGTGGCCTGTCCGAGCCGACGATCGTGCGCGCACCGGGCGCCGAGGTCACCGTGAACGACGCCGAGGCCGCCGCCACCGTGCTCGAGGCCATCCGCGCCGAGGTGCCGGGAGCCCGCGACCTGGAGATCGGGCTCGCCATGGCGTCGGAGGACGTCGGCCAGCTCGCCACCGCCGCCGGAGCGCCGCTCGTGTACTGGTTCACGGGCATCACCGACCCGGACCGCTTCCGCCGCGGCGAGGAGATCCCGAGCAACCACTCGCCGTTCTACGCGCCGCAGGCCGAGACCGCGATCCCGGTCGGTGTCGATGCCCTGGTCGCGGCGACGCGCGCCTACGTCGCCTGACACGTTCTTCGGGAAGGAGGCCCGGGGCGGCCCCGCCGCGCACGTGACCGCCCCGGGGACGGCACGTTCACAGCCAACTCGCGCCGGGCCTCCCGGCTCGTCCGTTACGGTCGCGCCATGCGTTCCCTCCGTACCCCGCTGATCGCCGCCGTCGCTGCCGGCATCGCCCTGGCCGGACTCACCGGCTGCTCGACCCAGGCCGTGCAGCAGGCCACCGACCTCGGGTCCTCCGTCGCGTCGAACGTGGCCGACGGGGTCGCGGGCATCGACGGCAAGGCGATCCAGGACGGCATGTCCTCGGTCGCCGGCGGCATCGACGGCGCGCTCGACACGGCGCTCAAGGGTGCCGATGTGACCTCCGACGGAAAGGTGCCGGACGGGTTCCCGTCGGCCGACGTCCCGCTCGTCGACGGCACCGTGCTCGGTGGGGGAGCCGGACCGAACGGCTCGGGGTGGGTCGCGCAGGTCCGGGCGGCCTCCGTCGACGACTTCCAGGCCGCCGTGCAGCAGCTCACCGACGCCGGGTACACCGAGTCGGCCAAGCGTGCCGACTCGTCGAGCGCGTTCGGCATGTTCCGGAGCGACGCCTACCGCGTCGTCCTGACCTTCTCGGAGACCAAGGAGAGCGGCGGCGTCACGGCGACCTACATCGTCACGCCCCGCTAGTCCCGTACCCTTGGGGACGATGTCGAAGGCCCCCGCCACGCGCCCCGAGCGCGTCCTGATCGTGCACGCCCATCCCGACGACGAGACGCTCTCGTCGGGCGGGACCATCGCGACCCTGCTCGAGCGCGGCGCCGAGGTGACCGTGCTCACCGCGACCCGGGGCGAGCGCGGTGAGATGCTCACGGAGCAGTTGGCCCCGCTGGCTGGCGACCCCGCGCGGGTGGCACGGCACCGGGAGACCGAGATCGCCGCTGCCCTCGCCGCCCTCGGCGGTCCGCAGCACCTGTGGCTCGGCGGGCGCGGTGCCCGGCCGACCGACCTGCCGGAGCGTCGCTACGTCGACTCGGGCATGCAGTGGGGCCCGGACGGGCGGGCCACCGCCGCGGACGACGCCCCGGCCGACTCGCTCACCGCAGCGGACCTGGGCGAGGTGGTGGACGACGTCCGTGCCGCCATCCGCTCCACCGGTGCCGACGCCGTGATCAGCTACGCCGACGACGGGGGCTACGGGCACCCCGACCACGTGCGGATGCACCACGCGGCGCAGTACGCGGCCCGAGCCGAAGAGGTCCCGTTCTCGATGATCGTCGACCCCGCCAGCGGTCAGGCCGACGTCACGGTCGACGTCATGCCGGTCCGGGCGAAGGTGCGGGCGGCCGTCGAGCAGTACCGCTCCCAGGTCGCTGTCGACCCCGTGGACCCCGCCGACCCGAGTGCCCTGTCGTGGGTGATGCCGCACGGCGTCCGGCAGCACGCCCCGGCGGTCGAGGCGTTCCGGCACGACGCGGCCCCGCAGCCGGCGGCCCCGCAGACCTACGCCGAGATGTCCGGCCAGGGCAAGGCCGCGGCGGTCGTCGTCTCGCTGCTGCTCGGGCTGCTCGCCGGCGGGCTCGGGACGGTCACGCACCAGCAGACGCTCGGCGCGTTCCCGGTCGGACTCGTCATCACCACCCTCATCGTGCTCGGCCTGACCGTGGGCGTGCGGCTCGTCTACCGCTCACGGACGATGGTCGCCGCGATCGGCATCGGGATCCTCGTCGCGACGCAGGTGCTCGTGTCGGTCGGCGGGGAGAGCTCGCCGCTCGTCCTCGCCAACGCGGCCGGGTACGTGTGGACCTTCGCCCCCGCGGTGATCGCCGCCCTGGTCCTCGCGTGGCCGGACCTGTCGGGGCTGCGGTCCCGGACGGCCCCGGGCCGCGAGTAGACTCGAACCCGCTCGTCGAAGGGAGCACCCGAACCGTGACCTACGTGATCGCCCAGCCCTGTGTCGACGTCAAGGACCGTGCCTGCATCGACGAATGCCCGGTCGACTGCATCTACGAGGGTGACCGCTCGCTCTACATCCACCCCGACGAGTGCGTCGACTGCGGTGCGTGTGAGCCGGTCTGCCCCGTCGAGGCCATCTACTACGAGGACGACCTGCCCGACCAGTGGGCCGACTACTACAAGGCCAACGTCGAGTTCTTCGACGAGGTCGGGTCGCCCGGCGGCGCTGCGAAGGTCGGCGTGATCCACAAGGACCACCCCGTCGTCGCGGCCGAGCCCGTCCGCGGCTGACCGGACCCCCTCGTGGCGCTCGACCTCCCCGACTTCCCCTGGGACCAGCTCGTCCCGTTCAAGCAGCGCGCTGCGGCGTACGAGGGCGGCATCGTCGACCTCAGCGTCGGATCGCCCGTCGACCCCACGCCCGAGGTCGTCCGCACCGCCCTGGCCACCGCGACCGATGCGCACGCCTACCCGCAGGTCGCTGGCACCCCGGCGCTGCGGCAGGCCATCGCGGACTGGTACGGCCGTCGGCACGGCGTCGCCCTGACCGAGGCGAACGCGCTGCCGACGATCGGCTCGAAGGAGTTCATCGCGGGCCTCGCGCTCTGGCTCGGCATCGGCCCCGGTGACACGGTGGTGTTCCCGGCCGCCGCGTACCCGACGTACGAGCTCGGCGCCGCACTGGTCCGCGCCGAGGCCCTCGCGTCGGACGACCCGGCGGCGTGGCCGTCCAGCACGAAGCTCGTGTGGCTGAACTCCCCGGGCAACCCCGACGGCCGCGTGCTGACGATCGACGAGCTCCGCGCCGCCGTGGTGCGCGCCCGCGAGCTCGGAGCCGTCATCGTCGGCGACGAGTGCTACGCCGAGCTCGGGTGGGACCCGGAGTACGCCACCACCCCGACGCCCACGATCCTGGACCCCCGTGTGGTCGGTGACTCGCTCGACGGCGTGCTCAGCGTGTACTCGCTGTCGAAGCAGTCGAACCTCGCTGGCTACCGTGCGGCCTTCGTCGCCGGTGACGCCGCGATCCTGGCCGACGTCCTGGCCGTCCGGAAGCACGCGGGGCTCATGCCGCCGCTGCCCGTGCAGCAGGCCATGGTCGTCGCGCTCCAGGACGAGACCCACGTGCAGCAGCAGAAGGGCCGCTACCGAGCGCGACGGAACATGCTCCGGCGAGCACTCGAGGATGCCGGGTTCCGAATCGACCACAGCGAGGCAGGGCTCTACCTCTGGGCCACCCGCGGCGAACCCGCACTCGACACCGTGGCCTGGCTCGCCGACCGCGGGATCCTCGTCGCACCGGGCACGTTCTACGGCGCAGCAGGGGGAGAGCACGTCCGCGTGGCCCTGACGGCGACCGACGAACGCATCGCCGCAGCGTCGCAGCGACTGGCGAGCAGCCGTCGCCTCGGCACCGCGTAGCACGGACACGAGTCGTTCCGGTGGTGCCCGCAATCCCTGGGAACCACCAAATCGTCACCTGGGATGTGTGCACGACCGACAGGTGCCGCGATTAGGCTGTCCTCGTGACTGACACTGCCAATGACGCTCAGAAGACGGCCACACCGCCCACCACGCCCGTCCCCGTGAGTCCCGCCGCCGAACAGCAGGGCGCGACCGCGACGCTGACGTTCCCGGGTGGCACGGCGGAGTTCCCGATCCTGCAGAGCGTCGACGGCGCGTCCGCGATCGACATCTCGACCTTCAAGAAGCAGACCGGGATGAACACGCTCGACTACGGGTTCGTGAACACCGGTGCGACGAAGAGCGCGATCACCTACATCGACGGCGACCAGGGGATCCTGCGCTACCGCGGGTACCCGATCGACCAGATCGCCGCGAACTGCACGTTCCTCGAGGTCGCGTGGCTCCTGATCTACGGCGAGCTGCCGACCCCCGCCGAGCTCGAGCAGTTCGACGCCCGCATCCGTCGGCACACCCTGCTGCACGAAGACCTCCGCCGCCTGTTCGACGCCCTGCCGCACTCGGCGCACCCGATGTCCGTGCTCTCGAGCGCCGTGAGCGCCCTGTCCACGTACTACGAGGACGACATGGACGTGGACGACCCCGAGAAGGTCGAGCTGCAGACCGTCCGGCTCCTCGCCAAGCTCCCGGTGATCGCGGCCTACGCCCACAAGAAGGCCATCGGGCAGGCGTTCCTGTACCCGGACAACTCGCTGTCGTTCGTCGACAACTTCCTGCGGCTGAACTTCGGCACCATGGCCGAGACCTACAAGCCGAACCCGGTGCTCTCGAAGGCGCTCGAGCGGCTCCTCATCCTGCACGAGGACCACGAGCAGAACGCCTCGACCTCGACGGTGCGCATGGTCGGCTCGACGAAGGCGAACATGTTCGCCTCGATCTCGGCCGGCATCAACGCCCTGTACGGCCCGCTGCACGGCGGCGCGAACGAGGCCGTGCTCGAGATGCTCCAGCAGATCAAGGACTCGGGCGAGCCCGTGACGCGCTTCGTGGAGCGGGTGAAGAACAAGGAGCAGGGCGTCAAGCTCATGGGCTTCGGGCACCGCGTCTACAAGAACTACGACCCGCGCGCGAAGCTCGTCAAGGAGTCCGCGCACGAGGTCCTCGAGTCCCTCGGCGTGCAGGATGACCTGCTCGACATCGCGATGGAACTCGAGCAGATCGCACTCGAGGACGAGTACTTCGTCAGCCGCAAGCTCTACCCGAACGTCGACTTCTACACCGGCATCATCTACAAGGCGATGGGCTTCCCGCCGCGGATGTTCACCGTCCTGTTCGCCATCGGTCGCCTGCCGGGCTGGATCGCCCAGTGGCGCGAGCTGAACAACGACCCGCTCAACAAGATCGGTCGCCCCCAGCAGCTCTACGTGGGCGCGCCCGAGCGCGACGTCCCCGAGCGCTGATCGACTCCGAGCGCCCCGCCCCACGGTTCCGTGGCGCGGGGCGCTCGTGCGTGTGCGCCGCGTGCCGCCGTCCGGCTGGACACGCCACTCGCCTCCGCCGAGTGGTCGCGAACTGCCGTTCGGAGGGCGCCGTACCGACGGTTCGTGCGCCCTCGGCGCACGCGGACGGTGTGTTGTGACCGCTCGCGGGGCGGGGTGGGGCCCTGGACGCGACGGCCTGGAGGCCCGGTGGCGGTCTCGTGGACCGGCACCGGGCCTCCAGGCGGGTGCGTCGGGCGCGGCGTGGCGGGACGCGCCGCTCACCTCCGCCGAGTGGTCGCGAACTGTCGTCGGGAGGGTGTCGAAACGACGGTTCGTGCGCCTTCGGCGCGCGCAGGTGGCGTGTTGTGACCACTCGCGGGGCGGGGTGCGGCCCTGGACGCGACGGCCTGGAGGCCCGGTGGCGGTCTCGTGGACCGGCACCGGGCCTCCAGGCGGGTGCGTCGGGCGCGGCGTGGCGGGACGCGCCGCTCACCTCCGCCGAGTGGTCGCGAACTGTCGTCGGGAGGGTGTCGAAACGACGGTTCGTGCGCCTTCGGCGCGCGCAGGTGGCGTGTTGTGACCACTCGCGGGGCGGGGTGCGGCCCTGGACGCGACGGCCTGGAGGCCCGGTGGCGGTCTCGTGGACCGGCACCGGGCCTCCAGGCGGGTGCGTCGGGCGCGGCGTGGCGGGACGCGCCGCTCACCTCCGCCGAGTGGTCGCGAACGGTCGTCGGGAGGGTGTCGAAACGACGGTTCGTGCGCCTTCGGCGCACGCGGACGGCGTGTTGTGACCACTCGCGGGGCGGGTTGCGGCTCTGGACGCGACCGCCGGGAGGCCCGGTGGCGGTCTCGTGGACCGGCACCGGGCCTCCAGGCGGGTGCGTCGGTGGGTGCGCGATCGTGGGACGCGCCGCTCACCTCCCGCCGAGTGGTCGCGAACTGTCGTCCGGCAGGTGCCGGAGCGACAGTTCGTGCGACCTCGGCGCGCGCAGGCGGCGCGTCGTGACCGCTGGCCGGGCGCTACGCGTGCAGCGCGGTGTTCAGCTGGATGCCCTCGCCCTTGCGCTGCAGTGCCTCGACGGCGCCGCTGATGCTGTTGCGGCGGAACAGGATGTTCGGGGTGCCGGAGAGCTCCGCGGCCTTGACGGTCTTCGGGGTGCCGTCGGGGTTCGGTGCCGCGCCGACCAGCACCACCTTCGTGCCGGCCGTGACGTAGAGACCGGCCTCGATGACGGAGTCGTCGCCGAGCGAGATGCCGAGGCCCGCGTTCGCGCCGAGCAGCGCGCGTTCGCCGAGCGAGACGCGGTGGGTGCCGCCGCCGGACAGCGTGCCCATGATCGAGGCGCCGCCGCCGATGTCGGTGCCGTTGCCGACGACGACGCCCTGCGAGACGCGGCCCTCGATCATGGCGTCACCGAGGGTGCCGGCGTTGAAGTTGACGAAGCCCTCGTGCATGACTGTGGTGCCCGGCGCCAGGTGTGCGCCGAGGCGGACGCGGTTGGCGTCACCGATGCGGACGCGGTCCGGCACGACGTAGTCGAGCAGGCGCGGGAACTTGTCGATGGCGTGCACGGCGATGCCGGCGCGCTGCAGGGACGGGCGCAGGCGCGTCAGGGAATCGGGGTGCACCGGGCCGGCGTTCGTCCACGCGACGATCGGCAGGTGGCCGAAGACGCCGTCGAGGGAGACCTCGTTCGGGCGGACGTGCAGGTGGCTCAGCAGGTGCAGGCGGAGGTACGCGTCCGGGGTGTCCGTCGGAGCGGCGTCGATCGTGATCTCGGTGGTGACGGCCTCGATCCGGACCTCGCGGCGGGGGTCGTCACCGACGTGCGCCTGCAGCTCGGCGGGGAACACGGCGTCGGCGGGCAGCGCGCCGAGGTGTGTCTCCGGGTACCAGGTGTCGAGCGTCGTGCCGTCGGCGGCGATCGTCGCGAGGCCGTGGCCCCAGGCGTGGGTCGGGCGGTCGGAGGCAGTCGTGTCGGTCACGGCTCCAGGGTACCGAGAGCCGGTCTGCGGGCACCGTCCGTCCGGACTGCCGGGGCGGTGCAAGGGGCGGCCGGTAGGCTGCCCGCATGCCGGAGCACCTCGACCTCACCGCCTCGTCCATCGACATCACCCGTGCCATCTGCGACATCGAGTCGGTGTCCGGCAACGAGCAGGCCCTCGCCGACGCGATCGAGGCCGTGCTCGCACCGCTGCCGCACCTCGAGGTGATCCGCGACGGCGACGCGATCGTGGCGCGGACGAACCTGGGCCGCGACCGCCGCGTCGTCATCGCCGGTCACATCGACACGGTGCCGCTCAATGACAACCTGCCGACCGAGTTCCGGACCACCGAGGACGGCACCGAGATCCTCTGGGGCCGCGGCACCGTCGACATGAAGGCGGGCTGCGCGGTGCAGCTCAAGCTCGCGTACGACCTGGTCGACCCCTCGGTCGACGTCACGTGGGTCTGGTACGACCACGAGGAGGTCAGCGACGCCCTGAACGGCCTCGGGCGCCTGGCCCGGACGCGACCCGAACTGCTCACCGCCGACTTCGCGATCCTGGGCGAGCCGTCCGGGGCGCAGATCGAGGGTGGCTGCAACGGCAACCTCCGCGCCGAGATCCGCACGTTCGGCAAGCGATCGCACAGCGCCCGGAGCTGGATCGGCGACAACGCGATCCACAAGACCGCCCCGATCCTGGCCACCCTGGCCGCCTACGAACCGCGGACCGTGACGGTCGACGGGCTCGAGTACCGCGAAGGCCTGAACGCGGTCGGCATCAGCGGCGGCATCGCGGGCAACATCATCCCCGACGAGGCGATGGTGCACGTGAACTACCGGTTCGCCCCCTCGCGCTCGGCCGACGAAGCCGTCGCCCACATCCGCGAGCTGTTCGACGGGTACGAGGTCACGATCGTCGACCTCGCCGCCGGTGCCCGCCCCGGACTCGACGCCCCGCTCGCGCAGGACTTCGTCGCGGCCGTCGGCGGACCGGAGCCCCGTCCGAAGTACGGCTGGACCGACGTCGCACGCTTCTCGGCGCTCGGGGTCCCCGCGGTCAACTACGGCCCCGGCGAGCCGGTCTTCGCCCACCACGACGACGAGCAGGTCCCGGTCGCGCAGATCACCGCGGTCGAGGCCGGGCTGCGTCGGTGGCTGACGGCCTGACGACGGCGGGGGCCGCCCGGAGGACCCCTGCCCGGAACCGCTGGCGGGCCCGGTACCGGGTCGTCCCGTGGTGGGTACGCATCACGGTCGTCTACGTGCTGGCGCGGCTCGTCACGGGCGCGATGATGCTCGCGTTCGCCCGCGTGCAGGCGGCGAACTCGTTCACCGTGCAGAGCCCGGGCTACCTGTCGTTCGCGTCGATCTGGGACGGTGCCTGGTACCGCGTGATCGCCACGGGCGGGTACCCGTCGACGCTGCCCGTCGACGCCGCGGGGCACGTGACCGAGAACGCGTGGGCGTTCATGCCCGCGTACCCGTTCCTGGTGCGCGCGCTCACGCTGCTCACCGGAGCGTCGTTCGAGTTCGTCGCGGTCTCGGTGTCGTTGCTCGCCGGACTCGGGGCCGCGCTGGTGTTCCGCCGCCTCATGGGACGGTTCCTCGACCCCGCACGGGCGACGTTCGCCACGGTGCTGTTCTGCGTCGCACCGGTGTCGGCGATGTTCCAGGTGGCCTACGCGGAGTCGATGGGCCTGTTCCTGCTGCTCGTCGCGCTGCTGCTCATGGTGGATCGACGGTGGTGGGCGATGCTGCCCGTCGTGCTCCTGCTCGGCATGACCCGACCGACGGGGCTCGCCTTCGCGTTCCTGGTGGTGCTCTTCGTGGCCGCGTGGGCGATCCGCCCGGCGTGGGTGCGCTCGTCGGAACCGCTGACCCTCCGCCGGCTCGTCCCACCCGCGGTGGTCGCCACGGTGTCGGGTCTGGTCGGTCTGGCCTGGCCTGCCATCGCGTGGGCGGTCACCGGCGTGCCGAAGGCCTACACGGACACCGAGCTCGCCTGGCGGTCGTCGTACATCGGGTGGAAGGAACTCGTGCCGTTCGCGCCGTGGGTGCAGGGGTTCGGGTGGTGGTTCGGGCAGCCGGCCGGCCCGGTGCTGCTCGTCGTCGTGCTCATCGGGTTCGCCGCGTTCGTGTGCATGCCCGCTGCGCGCCGGATCGGCATCGAGCTCCGACTCTGGGGCGTGGCGTACCTGGTGTACCTGCTCGCGGTGTTCTTCCCGCAGTCGAGCACCTGGCGCATCCTCGTGCCGATCGCACCGCTGCTCGGCATCGTGGCGCTGCCGCGGTCGCGGGTGTACCGCGTGGCCGTCGTCGTCGCGTTCGTCGGGCTGCAGTGGGTCTGGCTGTACTACACGTGGTGGATCGACGGCTACGACTGGACCCCACCGTGATCGATGCGGGGCGCCGGAGGCCCGTGGATCCGCGTTCTGCGGAGCATCAGAACGACACATCCGACACCCCCAACCTGGGCGGTTTCGCAGTTGCCCCCTCCATACGGGATAATGGGGCTGCATTTACTGCACGAAAGGGGACATCTGATGGCAGCCATGAAGCCGAGGACCGGTGACGGGCCGATGGAGGCTGTTAAGGAGGGTCGACTCATCATCGTGCGGGTTCCGCTCGAAGGTGGAGGCCGCCTGGTCGTCTCGGTCAACGATGCCGAGGCCAAGGAACTCCACGACGCACTCGCTGAGGTCGTCTCGGCCTAGTACGTCGAAGCACCAGAACGGAAGGCCCGGAGCGTGTACGCTCCGGGCCTTCCGTCTGCCCGCCGGTAGCGGGCGTCCACACGCGGTGTCGGTCGGCTCCGGCAGGATGAGGCCGTGCCGAGGACCCACCTGCCCATCCGACGCGTCGAGGAGTACCGCGACCCGGACCCGATGCCGCGCGACGAGTGGCCGGCCACGCTCCCGCCGATCCGGCAGCTGCTCGACGAGGGCCTCGACCTGGACCCGGTGACGGTGTTCGTCGGGGACAACGGTGTCGGCAAGTCGACCCTGATCGAGGCCATCGCGCTCGCGTTCGGGATGTCCCCGGAAGGCGGCTCGACCGGGGCACACCACTCGACCCGTCCGTCCGAGTCGGACCTGTGGCAGCACATCGCCCTGCGACGTGACTTCGGTGCGCCCCGCGGTGGTTTCTTCCTGCGTGCTGAGACGATGCACGGCTTCTTCACCTACCTCGAGGAGCACCCGAACCGCAGTCGCCCCGAGCCGGTGTTCCACGAGCGCAGCCACGGCGAGGCATTCCTGGACTTCGTCATCGACCGGGCGCGTTGGCCCGGCCTCTGGATCCTCGACGAGCCGGAGTCCGCCCTGTCGTTCTCGGGCTGCCTCACCCTGATCGCACTGTTGCGCTCGATCGTCGAGAGCGGCGTCGGCCAGGTCGTGCTCTCGACCCACTCGCCCGTGCTCGCCGCCTTCCCGGGCGCGACGATCCACGAAGTCGGCGAGTGGGGCCTGCGGCGCACCGAGTGGCGCGACCTCGACCTGGTGCGGAACGAGCGTGCGTTCCTCGAGTCGCCCGAGCGGTACCTGCGGCACCTGGACTGACCTGCGCGAGCGCCCGCGGGTCGAGCGCTAGTTGGTGACCTTCGTCAACTGCAGCAGCCCGTCACCGGCGGGCGACAGCGCGCTGCGCACCGCACCCGAGGTCGACACCTCGGTCAGGAGCAGGCGGAAGTCCGTGGTGGCGCGGTCGCGCTTCACCGGGTCGGCCACGCGTCCGCGCCACAGGGCGTGCGGCACCAGGACGGTGCCACCCAGGCGGGCGAGCCGCAGACCGTGCTCGACGTACTCGATCACGTGCTCGGGGTCGGCGTCGACGAGCACGACGTCGTACGAGGCCTCGTTCATGCGGGGGAGCACCTGGTTCGCCCGACCGGGGATGAGCCGGATCCGTGCGGGAGCGGTGCCGGCGCTGATGTAGGCGTCGCGGGCGAACTGCTGGTGGTCGACCTCGACGTCGATCGTGGTCAGGGTCGCGTTCGGGGCGCCGGCGAGCAGGTACAGGCCGGAGACCCCGAGGCCGGTGCCGATCTCGATGATGCTCGTGGCTCGCGAGGCTGCCGCGATGACCCCGATCTGCGCACCGATCGCGGGCGAGATCGCTTCGACCCCGAGTTCCAGGGAGTGCTCACGAGCACGGGCGATCGCCTCGGTCTCCGAGACGATGTCCTCGGCGAACTTCCAGTTCGACTCTTTCTCTGACACGCACACTCCGTTCGGGAGACAACTCTAGAGGTGCAACGCAGCAGCACGCGTTAGGCTCGCTCGCGTGGACATCCCGCTCGACAAGATCCTGATCATCGGGGTCATCGGCGTCCTCTTGCTCGGGCCGCAGCGCCTGCCGATGTACGCCCAGAAGCTGGCCGAGTTCGTCAAGGCCGTCCGTCGCTTCGCCGACACCGCGAAGGAGCGGATGCGCGACGAGATGGGCCCCGAGTTCGACGACATCGAGTGGCAGAAGCTCGACCCGCGCCAGTACGACCCGCGCCGCATCATCCGAGACGCCCTGCTCGACTCCGGTTCCAGTGCGGCCGCCGTGCAGACCGCGCAGGTCACGGCCTCGAAGGTGCGCGCGACGGCTCCCGTCGTGCCCCTGGCCGCCGGTGAACCGGCACCCTTCGACGCCGAGGCGACCTGACGCCCGTCACGTCCCCACGTGACGGACTGGAGGCCCGGTGCCAGCTGGCACCGGGCCTCCAGTCCGTCTGGGGGTCGCGTCGTCAGTCGCGGGTGGCGACGATCGTGTAGGTCGTCGGCATCCGGTCGCGGTCGTGTTCCGGCCAGGCCCACGAGCCGGTGTCGGTCTCGACCATGCGGGAGCTGAAGCGCCACGGCAGGGTCCGGCCCTCGTCGAGCCGTCGGAGCCGCAGCCCGGCACCGAGCAGGGCGTTCACGATCTCGGACAGCGGGTGCGGCCACTCGAAGGTGCGGGCGTTCGCCACCGTGCCGTCGCCGGCGTAGGTGCCGGCGTCGTCCCACTGCTGCGCGGTGCCGTCCGGGAAGTACCGGTACCTGGTGACGAGCTCGTCGGCGTCCTCGTCGAGGGCGTACAGCGCCGGGTGTCCGTCGCGGATGAAGAACACCCCGCCGGGGCGCAGCAGCCCGGCGACCTGCGCAGCCCAGCGGTCGAGGTCGGGGAGCCAGCAGATCGTGCCGATGCTCGTGTACACGACGTCGAAGTCGCCGGTGACGGCGGCCCGGGCATCGAGGACGTCGGTCTCGACCCAGGTGACGTCGAGCCCGAGGCGCGATGCGAGTCCGGCGGCCGAGGCGAGGGCGGCGGGGGAGAAGTCGACACCGGTCAGTCGGGCACCCTCGCGGGCGAGCGACACCGTGTCGGTGCCGATGTGGCACTGCAGGTGACAGACGTCGAGGCCCGCGAGCGAGCCGTTCGGCAACCAGGGCGTCAGGGCCGGCAGGTCCTCACGGACGACGTCCGAGCGATGGCCGGGGTCGGCGAGGGCGTCGATCGCGTAGGCACCCTCGTGGATCGGCACCCGGTCGTCCCAGTTCGCGCGGTTGGTGGCGCGTGCGTGGTCCCAGTCGACATCGACGTGATCGGTGCTCATGACCTCGAGCCTAGGACAGCGACAACCCGAGCTTCCGGCCGGCGAGTCCGCGTCCCATCGTGGTGATCCGGTCGGCGATCGCCGTCAGGGCCACGGCGGACGGGTCCTCCGGGGCGCCGAGCACCACCGGGACGCCTGCGTCGCCGCCCTCGCGCAGCGGCACGGACAGCGGCACGCTGCCGAGCACCGGGACGGGGGTGTCCTGCCCGCGGGAGAGCCGTGCGGCGGTCTCGGCGCCACCACCCTCGCCGAACAGGTGCAGCACCGAGCCGTCGGGCTGCACGAGCCCGGCCATGTTCTCGACCACGCCGATGACCCGCTGCCCGGTCTGCCGGGCGACGATCCCGCTGCGCTCGGCGACGTCGGCCGCGGCGGCCTGCGGGGTCGTGACGACCAGGACCTCTGCGTGCGGCAGCAGCTGCCCCACCGAGATCGCGACGTCGCCGGTGCCCGGCGGCAGGTCGAGCAGCAGGACGTCGAGGTCGCCGAAGAACACGTCCGTCAGGAACTGGTTCACGGTGCGGTGCAGCATCGGGCCACGCCACGACACCGCGGTCGAGACGTCGTCGACGAACATGCCGATCGAGACGACCTTCACGTCGTGCGCCACCGGCGGCAGGATCATGCTGTCCACGCGGGTCGGGCGGGGTGCGACCCCGTGCTCGTCGGTCAGACCCATCAGGCCGGGGACGCTGAAGCCGTGCACGTCGACGTCGACGACCCCGACCCGCAAGCCCCGGCGGGCGAGCGCGACGGCGAGGTTCACGGTGACGGTGGACTTGCCGACGCCACCCTTGCCGCTCGTGACGGCGATGACGCGCGTGAGCGAGTCCGCGGTGAACTGGACGCCCTTGGGACGGCCGGCGCGCAGCCGCTCGGTCAGCGCGGCACGAGTGGCCGGGTCCATCACGGACACGTCGACGTCGACTGCGACGACCCCCGGGACGGACCCGGCGGCGACGCGGACGTCGCGCTCGATGGTGTCGGCGGCGGGGCACCCCACGATCGTGAGCTGCAGGTCGACGCGCACCGCGCCTCCTGGCTGCACGTCGACACCACGGATCATGTCGAGCTCCGTGACGGGGCGGCGGATCTCGGGGTCGATGACGCGGCCGAGCGCGGCGAGGACCGCCGTGCCGAGCTGTTCGTCGGTGGGGACGGCGTCAGCCACGGGTGGAGCTGTCGTGTTCGTCCGCGTAGCCGGCCTCGTCGGCGTCGCGGCGGTCGAGCTCCTCGAGCAGGGAGCGGAGCTCGGCGCGGATGAAGTCCTTCGACGCCATGTCCCGCATCGCCAGGCGCAGGGCCACGACCTCGCGGGCCAGGTACTCGGTGTCGGCCAGGTTGCGTTCGGCGCGCTGGCGGTCCTGCTCGAACTGCACGCGGTCGCGGTCGTCCTGCCGGTTCTGCGCGAGCAGGATCAGCGGGGCGGCGTACGAGGCCTGCAGCGAGAGCACGAGCGTCAGAGCCGTGAAGCCGATCGCCGCCGAGTCGAACTGCCACGGCTTCGGCGCCAGGGTGTTGTAGCCCATCCAGACCACGCAGAACAGCGTGAGGCCGATGAGGAACCACGGCGTGCCCATCCCGCGGGCGATGCCCTCGGTCGCACGACCGAAGGTGTCCCCGCGACCACGGCGGCGGCTGGGGAGCACACGCGTGCGCATGCCCTTCGGGGAGTCGAGCCGGACCTCTTGGCGGTCACGGTCGCGACGGTTGTCATCCGTTCGGGCCACGGGTGGTCCTCCTTCCCGTCGTCACGGGTGTCCTGCGCGGGCGTTGGCGTGGAAGCGGTGAGGGTTCCCCCTCGCCCTGACTTCGCCAGTCGTCCGGCAGGACGTGGTCGAGGACATCGTCGATCGTCACCACCCCGACGAGACGGTGGGCGTCGTCGACCACGGGGACGGACAGCAGGTTGTAGGTCGCCATGATGCGGGTGACCTCGGCGGCGCTCGCGTCGACCCGGACCGGTTCGGTCTGCTGGTCGATGAGCGTGCCGAGCCGCTCGTTCGGCGGGTAGCGGAGCATCCGCTGGAAGTGCACGAGCCCGAGGAACCGACCGGTCGGCGGCTCGTACGGCGGCAGGGTGACGCAGACGGCGGCGCCGAGCACCGGTGCGAGCTCGTGGCGGCGGACCAGCGCGAGACCCTCGGCCACGGTGGCGTCGGCCGAGACGATCACCGGTTCGGTGGTCATCAGACCACCGGCGGTGTCCGGCTCGTACTCCAGGAGCATGCGGACGTCCTGCGCCTCCTCCGGCTCCATGAGCTGCAGGAGGGCTTCACTCCGCTCGTCGGAGAACTGGGCGAGGACGTCGGCCGCGTCGTCCGGCTGCATCTGGTCGAGGACGTCGGCGGCGCGGGCGTCCACCAGCCGGGTGAGGATCTCGATGCGCTCCTGGTCGGGCATCTCCTCGAGCACGTCGGCGAGGCGGTCGTCGGGGAGTTCCTCGGCGACCTCGAACCGGCGCTCGGCGGGCAGGTCGAGCAGCGTCGACGCGAGGTCGGCGGGCAGCAGGTCGGAGTAGGCGGCGATGACGTGCTCGGCGGACTGGGCCTCGCCGGGGAGCTCGTCCTCGGTGACCTCGTTCCACGTCGCGAACGTCGTCGGGCCCTTGCCGAACGGTGACGGCGTGGTCTTCGGCTTGCGGAGGAAGAGCTGCGCGACCTCCCAGTCGCCCTGCCCGCGGTCCTCGATCGCGACGTCCTCGATCGTGGCGCGGATCCGCTGGTTCTTGATGAGCACCTTGCGGCCGAGCATCTCGGCGATGACGCGGACCTCGCCGCCGCGCTGCTCGAAGCGGCGCATGTTGACCAGACCGGTCGTGATGACCTGCCCGGCACCGATGGAGGTGATGCGGCCGATGCTCACGAAGATGCGGCGCTTGCCGGGCACCTCGACGATGAGCCCGACGACGTGCGGGGGATCGGCCCGGCGGTAGACGACCAGGACGTCCCGGACCCTGCCGACGCGGTCGCCCGCGGGGTCGAAGACGGAGCACCCGGCGAGGCGGGCGACGAAGACCTTCGTGGCGCTCACCCGACCCAGCGTAGTCGCTCGGGTGCGGGCGTTCGCCCGCGCCGCCGACGGCACCGGTCGGCGGCTTCCGATCGGCTGCTTGCGATCGGCTGCTTCCCTGAGAGTGCACGTGCGATTGCAAGGTGTGCGGTGAATGATGGCTGTGTGAGCAATCAGAGCCCCTTCGCCGGCAGGACCGCCCAGGCGTTCCCGACGCTGCCCAAGGGCGACGTCCTGGGAACGTACGACAGCTACCCCGACGCGCAGCGCGTGGTGGCGAAGCTGGCCGAGGCCGACTTCCCCGTCAACCAGCTCTCGATCGTCGGCAATGACCTGAAGACGGTCGAGCGGGTCACTGGCAAGATGACCTACGGCCGTGCCGCCATCGCCGGTGCGCTGTCCGGCCTGTGGCTCGGCATCTTCTTCGGCATCGTGCTCACGCTCTTCTCGCCGAGCGCCGGCGGCCTGATCCTGGCGGCCGCGATCATCGGTGCCGCGTTCGGCATGCTCTACGGCATCGTCTCGTTCGCGATCACGAAGCGGCAGCGCGACTTCACGAGCGTGCACCAGGTGCTCGCCACGAACTACCAGATCGTCGTCAACCCGCAGCTGACCGGGCAGGCGCAGCGCATCCTCGGCGAGCACGGGGCGACCCCGTCCACGCACTGGAACGACGCTCCCCAGCAGCAGCAGCAGCAGCAGCAGCAGTGGCGTCCGGGCCCCGGTGGGGTCCCGCCGCAGCAGCAGTCGCCGTACGGCGGGCACGCCACGCCGCACCAGCAGCCGGGAGGCCCGCACCACCCCGGCACGTCGGCCCCCGGCGCGCAGACGGGTGCGCCTTCGGGCCCGCCGCGCTACGGCACGAACGACGGACCCCGGTACGGGGAGACCCCCGAGACGGCTGCCGCCCCCGCGGCCCCGCCGGTGCCGGAGCGTCGACCCGAGGAGCCGCCGCGCTACGGCGAGCGGGTCGCCGGTGCGACGCCGCCGGAGCCCTCGTCGTCGTCCTCGCCGGATGCGCCGCGCGAGGGCGACAGGGACAGCGACCGCCGCTAGCCGCGCTCCGGCTCGCGCGACCGGGCTTCGTCCTCGGGTCGTGCGCGATCGGGTCGCGCGAGGTCGGGTCGTGCGAGGTCGCTCGACACGCCGTTCACGTCCGCCGAGGTCGCAGGAGCTGTCGCCGCCGAGCTGCGCGGGCGGCACTTCGTGCGACCTCGGCGGTCGTCCGGGTGGTCCGAGTGGTCGCAACACCCCGCGCCCACGGCGTCGAGCGGTCGGAGATCGTCGTTCGGCGCCGGCCCAGACGACGGTTCGTGACCGCTCGACTTCGGGCAGACGGCACGTCGTGACCGAGAGCCGAGCGGGCTCGGGCGCGCGCGGGCCGGGCTTGCGCGCGGCGCGGTGCGGGCAGGCTCGGGCCGGCTAGAGGACCTTCGAGAAGCAGACCGACAGGGGTGCCCCGACGTACGGCCCGAAGTTCGCGATCCGCCGGAACCCCTCGCGCTGGTAGAACCCGACGGCGCGCTGCTGCTCCGTGCCCGTCTCGAGGACGAGCGCCGGGGACCCGAGGTCGAGCGCCGCTTCTTCCAGCCGGCGCAGCAAAGCAGCCGCGGCGCCGGACCCGCGGGACTCCGGCCGGACGTACATGCGCTTGATCTCGGCGATGCCGTCGTCGACGATGCGCAGCCCCCCGCACCCGAGTGGAGTCCCGGACTCGTCGCGTGCGACGAAGAACACCGCGATCGACTCGGCGGTCGGCTTCTCACCCGGTTCGGTGTCGCCGCCGTGCGCCCGATCGATCTCCAGGCGCTGGGCGGCACGGAGTCGCTGGGCGTCGGGGGAGTCGAAGTGCTCGACCTCGATCGAGATGGTGTTCGGGGAGGCCTCGGGCATGGTCACCCGATCAGGCTAGCGGCCCGAGCGGGCGATCCACCCCTCCACTTCCGAGGGGGTCCGGGGGATGCCGACCGACAGGTTCTCGGCGCCGTCCTCGGTCACCAGGATGTCGTCCTCGATGCGGACACCGATGCCGCGGAACTCCTCCGGCACGGTCAGGTCGTCCTGCTGGAAGTACAGTCCGGGCTCGATCGTGAAGACCATGCCGGCCTGGACGGTGCCGTCGAGGTACATCTCGCGGCGAGCCTTCGCGCAGTCGTGCACGTCGAGCCCGAGGTGGTGGCTCGTGCCGTGCACCATGTAGCGGCGGTGGAACTGGTTGTCCGGCTCGAGCGACTCGGCGGCGGAGACCGGCAGGAAGCCCCATTCGGCGGTCTTGCGCGCGATGACCTCCATCGCGGTGGCGTGCACCTGGCGGAACGTGATGCCCGGCTTGACGATCGCGAACGCGGCGTCGGCTGCCTCGAGCACGGCTTCGTAGACCATCCGCTGCACGGGGGAGAACGTGCCGCTCACCGGCAGCGTGCGGGTGATGTCGGCGGTGTAGAACGAGTCGACCTCGACCCCGGCGTCGATGAGGATGAGATCGCCCGGCTGCACGGCACCGTCGTTGCGCGTCCAGTGCAGGATGCAGGCGTGGTGGCCCGAGGCGGCGATCGTGTCGTAGCCCACGGTGTTGCCGTCGGCGCGCGCCCGGCGGTTGAACGTGCCCTCGACGATGCGCTCACCGCGCGGGTGCGCGAGCACGGCGTCGAAGTCGCCGATGACGTCGTCGAACCCGTGCTTCGTGGCGTCGACGGCCTTGCGGAGCTCACGGACCTCGTACGCGTCCTTGACCAGTCGCAGCTCGGACAGGTCGCGGGCGAGCAGGTCGTCGGTGGCCGGCGACCCCTCGGTCTCGTCCGCGCCACCGATGGCCGCGCCGATGCGGGCGTCGAGGGAACGGGTCAGGTCGTCGTCGGCTTCACGCACGAGCAGCGCCGATGGGTCGAGTGCATCGGCGACGGCCGTGAACGCCCCGAGGTCGGCGGTGGCCAGTCCGAGGTCGGCGGCGACGGCGTCGAGCGAGGGGCGCGGCCCGACCCAGAACTCCCCGATCTCGGGGTTGGCGTAGAACTCTTCCGAGTCGCGGCCCGCGGTGGCACGGAAGTACAGCGTGGCGTCGTGGCCGGAGCCGTTCGGCGTCATCACGAGCACCGAGCCGACGACGGTGTCGGTGCCCCAGCCGGTCAGGTGCGCGAAGGTGGAGTGCGGGCGGAACGGGTAGTCGCAGTCGTTCGAGCGGACCTTGGCCTGCCCGGCCGGCACCACGATCGTGCGGCCCGGGTGCAGCTCGGAGATGCGCGCGCGACGCTCGGCGGCGAACGCGGCCTGCTCGCGGGGCTCGGGCTGCGCTTCCGAGCGCTCGGCCCACTGCGACCCGATGAAGTCCTTGAAGGTCGAGGACCCGGGGGTCGTGGATCGGTTGCTCGTCGCGCGGGGAGTCGTGTCGGCCATGCGTCCATCATCGCACCGCTGGGCGACACCCGGCCTGTGCGGCCGCTCACCTGTGGATAGCATTGGCCACGTGCCAGACCCGTTCATCGACCTGCACGCGCACTCCAGTGTCTCCGACGGCACCGAGCGTCCCGCGGAGCTCGTCCGAGCGGCCGCGGCCGCCGGACTCGACGCCGTCGCGCTGACCGACCACGACACGACCGCGGGGTGGGCGGACGCCACCGCCGCGGCGCGCGAGCTGCCCCTGACCCTGCTGCCCGGCCTCGAGCTGAGCACCCGGATCGGCTACCGCAGCGTCCACGTGCTCGGCTACCTGGTGGACCCCGAGCACCCCGGACTGGTCGAGGAGACGACCCGGATCCGCGACGGCCGGCTCTCCCGCGCGCACCGCATGGTCGACCGCATCGCCGAGGACCACCCGATCACCTGGGCGGACGTCCTGGCCCAGTCCAGCCCCGGTGCCACGATCGGCCGTCCGCACATCGCCGACGCCCTGGTCGCCCGCGGGCTCGAGTCCGACCGGTCCGCGGCGTTCCGCGGCATCCTGCACCCGGCGTCCGGCTACTACGAACCCCACGAGGCACCGTCGCCCCTGCGCGGCGTCGAACTCATCCGGCATGCGGGCGGCGTGCCCGTCATCGCGCACCCCGCGGCGTCCTCGCGCGGGATCGTCATCGACGAGCCGATGCTCCGCGACCTGGTCGACGCCGGGCTCGGCGGGCTCGAGGTCGACCACCGCGAGAACCTGGCACACGGCAAGCGCACCCTGCTCGACTGGGCGACGCGCTACGGCCTGTTCGTCACCGGTTCGAGCGACTACCACGGCACCGGCAAGCCGAACCGGCTGGGGGAGCACCGCACGGCACGCGTTTCCTTCGACGCGATCGTGTCCGAGGCGACGGGCAGCGCTCCCGTGGTCGGACCCGGCTCGCGCCTGTCCTGACGCGTCGCGTCGTCCCACCGAAGCGACAGATCTCGGTCGGCGCGGCTTGACCCATCCGCGAAAGCGACAGATTCCCGCTGACAGTTGGCGGCGATCTGTCGCCCTCGCGGGGCAGTCGGCGGGCGGGGACGACGAAGGGCCCGTCGCGTCAGCGACGGGCCCTTCGGTCTGGAGGCGCTACTCGCCGTCCGACGTGCCCTGCGGTGCCGAGGCGGTCGCCGAGGCATCGCCGGTGCCGGCTCCGCGACGGCGGCGACGGCGACGACGCTTCGCGGCGCCGTCGGTGGAACCACCTTCGACGGCCGAGCCGTCCTCGGTGCCCGCCGCGGTGGTGGAGGCGACCGACTCGGTGTCTGGAGCCTGCGGGGCGGACTGCTCCGAGCCTCCTGACCGGGTGCGGCTGCGCGACCGCGAACGCGACGCGTCACGCGAACCCGAGGCCGGGCGGTCGCTGCTGCGCTTCTCGACGGGGGCGCCAGCCGAGGCGGCGTGCGACGACGAGCCGGGCAGACGGCCCTTGGTGCCCTTGGGGATGTCGAGTTCCTCGAACAGGTGGGGCGACGACGAGTAGGTCTCGACGGGCTCGGGGATGCCGAACTCGAGCGCCTTGTCGATCAGCGTCCACTTGTGCAGGTCGTCCCAGTCGACGAACGTGACCGCGATGCCGGTCTTGCCGGCGCGGCCGGTGCGGCCGGCGCGGTGCAGGTACGTGTCCGGGTCGTCCGGGATCGTGTGGTTGATCACGTGCGTGACGTCGTCCACGTCGATGCCGCGGGCGGCGACGTCGGTGGCGATGAGCACGTCGCGCTTGCCGGCCTTGAACGCCGCCATCGCGCGCTCGCGCTGCTCCTGGTTGAGGTCGCCGTGCACCGCTGCGGCGTTGAACCCGCGGTCCTTCAGCTCCTCGACGAGCTTCGCCGCGGCACGCTTGGTACGGGTGAAGATCACGGTCTTGCCGCGGCCCTCGGCCTGGAGGATGCGGGCGATGACCTCGTCCTTGTCCAGGGAGTGCGCACGGTAGATGAGGTGCTTGATGTTGGCCTGCATGAGGCCCTCGTCCGGATCGGTCGCCCGGATGTGCACCGGACGGCTCATGAACCGGCGGGCGAGCGCGACGATCGGCGCGGGCATCGTCGCCGAGAACAGCATCGTGTGCCGCACCTCGGGGACGGCCTGGAAGATGCGCTCGATGTCCGACAGGAACCCGAGGTCGAGCATGCGGTCGGCCTCGTCGAGCACGACCTCCTGCACGTGGGAGAGGTCGAGCAGACGCTGCCGCTGCAGGTCGATGAGTCGCCCGGGCGTGCCGACGACGATCTGGGCACCGGCCTTGAGCTGCTCCACCTGGCCCTCGTAGGCCTTGCCGCCGTAGATCGAGACGACCGTGGTCGGACGGTTCGAGGCCGCGAGCTCGAGGTCCTCGGTGACCTGCACCGCGAGTTCACGGGTCGGGACGACGACGAGCGCCTTCACGCCGTGCGCCGGGTCGGCACCGAGTCGCTGGATCAGCGGCAGGCCGAAGCCGAGCGTCTTGCCGGTACCCGTCTTGGCCTGGCCGATGATGTCCTGGCCGGTCAGGCCGAGCGGGATGGTCTGTTCCTGGATCGGGAAGGGCTCGATGATGCCCTTGCCGGCCAGTGCATCGACGATGTCCTGGTCGATGTTGAGGTCTGAGAAAGTCAAAGAATCACCTTAGTTCTGGTGGAAGTCCGGGCCAGTCTACCGACGGGGCCGTCCTCCGGGGCGCGGCGGGGTGCTTCGGGGAGTCGGGTGGTCCGGTCCGGGCGCCGAGCGGGGCGACCGGCGGGTCCCACGGGGCGCGCCCTCTATGCTGGTCGGGTGGTGTCGTGGTGGAACCGGAAGCGCGCGGCGCAGCTCGCTGCAGCATGGCTCGCGTCACGGAACCCGCGCGGAGCTGCGCAGGTCAAGCGGCTCGCGCTCGACGACGTCACCCCCGAGCTCGACGTCTACCTGGGGCAGGCCGCGTACCTGCAGCTCTCCGTCTACGAGACGATGGGACGAGCCGGTGCTTCGGCACCGACGCTCTCCGGCCGTCTGGTCACCGGGGTCCTCGCGACCACGGCGCTCGAGCGGCACCGCACGATCGTGGCCGAGATCGAGCGCAGCGGCGGAGACCCGGCGGCGCTGATGGCCCCGCACCGCGAGGCGATCGACCTGTTCCTCGAACGGACGAGCGGCGCCGACTGGTACGAGTCGATGCTGACCGGCTACGTGACGGCCGGCATCCTGAACGACCTGTTCGGCAACCTGCTCCGCTCGCTGCCGCTCGACGTGCGGCAGCGGCTGCGGTCGGTGTTCGACGCGCGCGAGGAAGCGGCGGTCGTCGAGGAGCTGACGGCTCACATCGAGGACGACCCGCAGATCGGTTCGCGCCTGGCGATGTGGGGACGACGTCTGGTGGGCGACACCCTGCTCGTCGCCCGGTCGGCGCTGGCGTCGCACGCCCGCGAGGACCAGGAGCGGCTCGAGCCGGTCTGGACTGAACTCATCGCCGCGCACACCCGACGGATGGACGCGCTCGGGCTGACGGCCTGAGCGGTCGAGCGTCAGGCGCCGCGCGTCTGAGTTGCTCGAGCGTCAGGCGCCGCGCGTCTTGAGCTGCTCGTAGTACTCGGCGTCGTGCTTGTCGCGCTGGGTGCCGAGGAGCCACTCGAGGACGAGGGCGATCGCGCCGGACCCCACGAGGGCCACGACCCAGATCCAGGTGCCGTCGTACCGCCACCCGGCCCAGGTCAGCGCTTCCCAGAGCACTGCTGCGGCGATGCCGCCGACCGCTGGGCCGACGAGCACGCCACGGTTCGACCGCCACGGCAGGATCACGTGCGCGACCGCACCGATGATGACGCCGCCGAGGACGGCGAAGAGCAGTTCCACGTCGTCAGGCGACGAAGCCGATGCGCCGTGCCTCTTCCGCGCCGACCTCGACGTACGCCAGGGCCGAGACGGGGACGATGAAGCGACGGCCCTTGTCGTCCTGCAGCGACAGGTGCGTCGACTTGGCGGTGAGCGCCTCGGACACGGCCTTCTCGACCTCGTCCGCGGTCTGGGCGGTCTCGAAGGCGATCTCGCGGGGGCTGTTGATGATGCCGATCTTGATGTCCACGAGCACAGCGTATCCGAGCGGTCCCGTGCGGCATCGGGCGTTCGCCGCGGGCGCACTCGACGGCGTGACGACCGGTGCCCCGCGCGTCCGCTGCGGTGCTGTCGGTGGTCCTGGGTACCGTACGAGCGTGCCGCAGACCACGCTGATGCCCGCTCCCGAGGACACCGGGTTCGCGCGCGCACTGGTCGACGACCCCTCGCAGGCCGCGGTGCTCGCGTTGCCGGACGGCCGTCACGCCGCGGTGATCGGTGCGCCGGGCAGCGGCAAGACGACCACGCTCGCGCGGCTCGTCGCCGACCGGCTGTCCCGTCCCGACGCGATCACCCCCGACGGCCACGCGACGGTGCTCGCCCTGACCTCGGCGCGGACGGCCGCGACGGCGCTGCGTGACCGGCTCGCTCGGGCGGTCGACCGGGTCGTGCCGGGTGCCCTTGCACGCACCGTGAACTCGCTGGCGTTCCAGATCGTCACCCACGCGGCGTCGGTGCAGGGGCAGGAACCCCCGACGCTGCTGACCGGTGGGGAGCAGGACCGGATCATCGCCGACCTGCTCGCGGGCCACGAACTCGACGGAGCCGGACCGGCCTGGCCCGACCCGATCACCGCCGTCGTCCGTGAGCGAGCGGGGTTCCGTACCGCCCTGCGCGACGTCATGATGCGTGCCGTGGCCGCCGGCGTCGAACCCGACGACATGCGGGAACTCGGCGACGAGCTCGGACGGCCCGAGTGGCGGGCCGTCGGGGGCTTCGTGGACGACTACCGCGCATCGGTCACCGCGTTCCGACCGACCGGACTCGACTCCGGCGAACTCGTGGCGTACGCCACCGCCGCGGTGCTGCGGCACGAGCTCCCCGCGAGCATCGCCGCCCTGCGCCTGGTCGTGGTCGACGACACGCAGGAACTGGTGGAGGGTGAGATCGCGCTGCTCGGGGCACTCGCGCGCTCCGGCGTGCAGGTCGTCGCCTTCGGGGATCCGGACATCGCCGCCTCGGCGTTCCGCGGCGCCGAACCGGACGTGCTCGGTCGGCTGGCCGTGCGCCTCGGGGTGGACCGCGTCGACGAGCTGTTCCTCGGCGCCGTGCACCGGCACCCCGCCCCGATCCGTGCCCTGATCACCGGCGTCACGGGTCGCATCGGCACCGCGGCGGCCGGTCGGCAGCGCAGCGCGTCGGCGGGCGACCAGGATGCGCGGTCCGACGCCGTCGTGCACCTCGAAGCCGCCAGCCGTTCCGCGCTCGTCGTGGCGATCGCCCGTCGACTGCGCGAACACCGCCTGCTCGACGGTGTGCCGTGGCACCGGATGGCCGTGGTCACCCGCAGCGGTGCTGCCATCCCCGAACTCGTCCGGGCACTCTCCGTGGCCGAGGTCCCGGCGACCGCCGGTGCCGCGCCCGTCCGTCCGCGCGACGACTCGGCGGCGCGGGCGCTGCTCGACGCGGCCGCGGTGGCGCTCGACGTCCTGCCGCTCGACGCCGCCCTGGCCACCGCGTTCGCCACGGGGCCCCTCGGCGGCCTCGACACCCTGGCGATGCGTCGGCTCCGGCTCGCCCTGCGGCGCGAGGAACTCGCGGGCGACGGCAGCCGCACCGCCGACGAACTGCTGGTCCATGCCCTGGGCGCACCGGAGCGCCTGGCGACGGTGGACGCCGGGTTCGCACGACGAGCGACCCGGCTGGCCCGGAGCCTGGTGCAGGCGCGTGCCGACGCCCAGGCGGGATCGAGCATCGAGGAGATCCTCTGGGGCCTCTGGGAACGCAGCGGTCTCGCGAAGTCATGGGGCGCCCAGTCCGCCGCCGGTGGGGTCGGCGCCGGGGAAGCCGATCGGCACCTGGACGCCGTCGTCGGCCTCTTCACCGCCGCCAAGCGCTTCGTCGAGCGTACGCCGGACGCCCCCGCGCGGGTCTTCGTCGACGACCTACTCGGCGCCGACCTGCCAGAGGACTCGATCGGACCCGACCGGACCGCCGGCCGGGTGCGGGTTCTGACGCCGTCGGCGACGATCGGGCTCGAGTGCGACGTGGTTGTGGTGCTCGGTCTGCAGGACGGCGTCTGGCCCAACACCCGGGTGCGCGGCAGTCTGCTCGACCCGGACGGACTGGTCCGCGCTGCCGCCGGGGTCGAGCGTTCGCCCATCGACGACCGTGCCGCCGTGGTCGCCGACGAACTCCGGCTGTTCGCCCGGGCCGTCTCGCGCGCCACCACCCAGGTCGTCATCGGCACGGTCGCGAACGACGACGAGTCGCCGTCACCCTTCGTCCGGCTCGTCCCGGTGCCGCCGGACCGTCAGCCGACCGTCCACCCGCTGTCCCTGCGTGGGCTCGCCGGGTCGCTGCGCCGCCGCGTGGTGGGCTCCGGCGACCACGAGGCCGCGTCCGCGCTGGCCCGCCTGGCCGAGGCCGAGGTCCCCGGGGCGGACCCGGACGAGTGGTACGGGCTCGCCGAGCCGACCACGGACGACCCCCTGGTGGACCTCGACGCCGAGCCCGCGCCCGAAGTCGAGGGCGGCGAGCCCGTCGCCCCGGCAGTATCCGTGTCGCCGTCGCGGATCGGCACCTTCGAGGAGTGCCCGGTGCACTGGTTCGCGCAGACCTTCGGCGGCGGTGCCCCGAGCCCGGCGATGGGCATCGGCACGATCGTGCACGAAGCGATGGAGCACGCCACCGAGATCGACGTCGAGTCGCTGTGGGAGCGGGTCGAGGCGCGGTGGGACGAGCTCACGTTCGAGTCGCCCTGGGTCGCCGACCGCGAACGTGCCCGGACCCGGCGGATGATCGAGGGGCTGAGCGACTACCTCCGCACCTTCGCCAGCGCCGGCCGCCGACTGCTCGGCGCCGAGACCTCGTTCGCGCTCGTGACCGGGCCCGCCCGGATCCGGGGGAGCATCGACCGCATCGAGGTCGACCCCGAGGGGCGGGTGAGCGTCGTCGACCTGAAGACCGGCCGTTCGATGCCCAGCGAGAAGAACGACATGCCGGAACACCCGCAGCTCGGCGCCTACCAACTCGCGGTCGAGGACGGCGCGGTCGAGGGCGTTCCGGCGGGGTCGCCGATGACCGACGCCCGGCTGGTCTTCGTCCAGAACCCCCGCGGCGGACAGGCGTACTCCGAGCGGACCCAGCACGCGTTCGACGCCGAGGCGCGCGAGGCCTACCGCGAGCGGTTGCACGGAGTGGCGCGGGGCATGGCCGGCCGGACCTTCGTGGCGAACGTGGACGACCACTGCGAGAAGGCCCGGACCGGGGTCGAGTGCCGGATCCACGTGGTGGCGGAGGTGACCTGGTGAGCGACACGGCGGACACGACCGACACGGCGGACACGACCGGCACGGCTACTGCTGCCGACACGACTGCTGTTGCTCCGCCCGTCATCCAGCACGGCGCCGACGCCATCGCCGACGCCCTCGGCCGCCCCCGTCCCACCGCCCAACAGCGCGCCGTCATCGAGTCACCGCTCGTGCCGGCGCTGGTCGTCGCCGGTGCCGGCAGCGGGAAGACCGAGACGATGGCCTCGCGCGTCGTCTGGCTGCTGGCCAACGGACTCGTCCGCCCCGACGAGGTCCTCGGCCTGACCTTCACCCGCAAGGCCGCCGGCGAGCTCTCCGTCCGCATCAACGACCGCATCCGTGCGCTCGAGGACGTGGGCTTGATCACCCCCGGGGACGCCTTCGAGGCACCCACGGTCTCGACGTACAACGCCTTCGCCAACGCGGTCTTCCGCGAGAACGCCCTGCTCGTCGGGCGTGACGGCGAGTCCCAGGTACTGACCGAACCGTCGGCCTGGCAGCTCGCCCGTCGGGTGGTGGTGGCCGCCCGCGACGACCGGCTCGCCGGACTCGACCGCGACGTCGACACCCTGACAGCAGCCGTGGTCGCGCTCGCCGGTGCCACCTCGGAACACCTCGTCGAGCCAGAGGACCTGCGCCGGTTCGCGATCGAGTTCTCGGAGCTGCTCGAACTCCCCGGCAACCGCGGCAAGCCGTACAAGGCGATCACCGACGCGGTCGCCGCGATCGGCGCCCTCGAACCCCTGGCCGACCTGGTCGCCGAGTTCCGACGACAGAAGGTCGACCGCGGGTTCGTGGAGTTCTCCGACCAGATCGCCCTGGCGCTCGCCGCGGCGGAGTCGGCGCCGCGGGTCGTCACGGACCTGCGGAGCCGGTACGGCGTGGTGCTCCTCGACGAGTACCAGGACACCTCGGTGGTGCAGACCCGGTTCCTCGCCCGGCTGTTCCGCGGGCACTCGGTGATGGCGGTCGGCGACCCGCACCAGTCGATCTACGGGTTCCGCGGTGCGAGTGCCGCGAACCTCGCCCGGTTCCCGCACGACTTCGGCGGCGACGAACCCGGCGTGGCCGAACCCGTCACCTTCGCGCTGTCGACCAGCTGGCGGAACCCGGTGGACGTGCTCGCGGGGGCGAACGCGATCGTGTCACCGCTGTCCGAGGCGTCCGAGGTTGACGTCGAGCGGCTCTCGCCCCGGCCGGGTGCGGACGCCGGCACCGTGCGGGTGGTGTTCCCCGAGACCCTGCCGGAAGAGGCCGACGAGGTCGCGGCGTGGTTCGAGGACCACCGCAGGCAGAACCCGGCGGGCTCGATGGCGCTGCTGCTGCGGGCCCGGAAGGACCTCGCGGCGTTCACGGCGGCGCTCGGTGCGCGTGGGGTGCCGTACCACGTGCTCGGCACCGGCGGACTGCTCCAGCGTCCGGAGATCGTCGACCTGGTGGCGTGCCTGCGCGTCCTGCACGACCCGGCGGCCGGCAACGACCTGATCCGGCTGCTCGCGGGTGCACGGTGGCGGGTCGGGGCGGCGGACATCGTCGCCCTGCACCAGCTCGCCCGGTGGCTGTTCCAGCGCGACCACACCCAGCAGCGCCTCGACGACGACCTGACCGCGGCCTTCCGTGCATCGGTTGCTGCCGGGGAGCACGGGTCGATCGTCGACGCGCTCGACTTCGTCGCGACCGCACCCGACGAGCACGGCGCGCTCGAGGGCATCACCCCCGCGGGTCGCAGCCGAATGCGTGCGCTCGGCGGGCAGCTCGCGATGCTCCGCTCACGCGCGGGGAGCGACCTGGTCGACTTCGTGACGCTCGTCGTGCAGGAGATGCGACTCGACATCGAGGTCGCCGCGCACGAACAGGGCAGCGGCGCGTACCTCGACGCCTTCATCGACGAGCTCGCCGGTTTCGTGTCGACCGACGACCGCGCCGACCTCGGTTCGTTCCGCGGGTGGATCGACGCCGCAGCCCGACGGGACGACATGGGCCCGCGGTCCGAGGAGCCCGAGGCCGGCACCGTGCAGATCCTGACGATCCACGGGTCCAAGGGGCTCGAGTGGGACGCCGTCGCAGTGCCCCGGATGGTCGAGGGCGGCCTGCCGGCGCGTCCGCAGGAGGGCTCGTCGGGTTGGCTCGGGTTCGGCCGACTGCCGTACGAGTTCCGTGGAGACGCCGCCGAGCTGCCGCGACTCGCATGGCGCGGGCAGGAGACCCAGAAGGACGTCACCACGGCGATCGACGCCTTCAAGGAACAGGTGAAGGCCCGCAACGAGGACGAGGAACGCCGGCTCACCTACGTCGCCCTGACCCGTGCCAAGCACGACCTGCTGGTGTCCGGCTCGTTCTGGGCGGGCGGGGTCCGACCCACCGAGCCGAGCCGCTACCTGCGCGACCTGGTGGACGCCGGCGTCATCGACGGTGCGGCGATCCCGGAGACGACGGTGCACGACGAGAACCCGATGGGGGAGAGCGGCGCGACCCAGACCTGGCCGCACGTGCCGTTCGGGCAGCGTGCGCCGCGGGTCCTGGCTGCCGCCGAGCGGGTGCGGAACGCGAACCCCGGTGCCGCGGGGCGCTTCGCTGCGGACATCGACCTGCTGCTCGCCGAACGGCACGCCACCCGGAACGCGAAGTACGCGGTCGCCGTCCCGCACCGGGTCCCGGCGTCGGGCTTCAAGGACTACCTGACCGAACCCGACTCCGTGGCCGAGCGGCTCCGCCGGCCGATGCCGGAGCGCCCGTACCGCGCCACCCGGCTCGGCACGCTGTTCCACCAGTGGGTGGAACAGCGGGCACGGAGCGGCGGCGCGCTCGAGACGCTCGACGTGTGGGACGGCGAGCTCGACCTCGATGCCGACGACCTGGCCGATTCGTCGCCGGACGCCGTGGTCACCGACGACGACGCCCGTCGACTCGCGGACTTCCAGGCGACGTTCGCCGGCTCACGGTGGGCGGGGCTGACGCCGATCGAGGTCGAGCGCGAGATCCACATCCCGTTCCTCGGCCACAGCGTGGTCTGCAAGCTCGACGCCGTGTACGAGATCGACGGGCGCGCCGAGGTGGTCGACTGGAAGACGGGCAAGGCGCCGTCGGGGGCGGACGACCTGGCCCGCCGAACCCTGCAGCTCGCGTTGTACCGCGTCGCCTACGCCGAGTTCACCGGGCGACCGCTCGACCAGGTCGACGCGGTGTTCTACTTCGTCGCCGACGACTTGGAGGTCCGTCCGACCGAGCTGCTCGACCGCGCCGGACTCGAGCGTGCGTGGTCCGAGGCCATCGGCTGACGTCCTGCGGGCGCGCTGCGCCCGTGTCGTGCTCCGCCCGTGTCGTGCTCCGCCCCCGTGTCGTGCTCCGCGCCCGTGTCGTGCTCCGCCCTGGAGGCCCGGTGCCGGTCCGCCGGACCCGCGCCGGGCCTCCAGGCGGTCGCGTCCACGACTCCTGCCGCACGTTGATGAGCAGGAATGGTCGGGTGCGCCGCAGCGACCCGACCATTCCTGCTCACGAAGCGTCAGCCGTGGCGGCGTTCGGTGGAGGACAACAGCTGCTCCACCTCGCCGATCTCCATCGTCTCGGGTGACACGGACTGCAGTGGTTCCGCACTCGGGGCGTGCACCGCGTCGACCAGGCGGTGCATCATCGCGACGGCGTCGTCGACGACCTCGGTGCTCTTCGCCTGGACGCCGTGCAGCAGCCAGTGCGCCGTCTCGAGTTCGTGGTGCACGCGTGCACGCTGTGCGAGCTGGCGGTCGCGTCCGCCGCCGTTCGCCTCGTAGGCGCTGAGGACGGTGTCGAAGGCGTCGCGGCGGCCGGCGAGCACCCAGGCGAGGTCCTTCGCCGGGTCGCCGAGCCGCAGCTCGCCCCAGTCGAGGACCCCGGTCACCGCGTCGCCGTCGACGAGCAGGGCGCCGGTGCCGAGCGAACCGTGCACGACGGTCGGCGTGAACTGCCAGAGCTGCTGGTCGCGGGCGGCACCCTCCCAGCGTTCGACGAGCGCGGCGGGGACGAGCTTGGTCGCCACGGCGCGGTCCATCACCGAGACGGCGGACCGGAGCACCTCGAACGGCGTGAGCGACGGCAGGCCGGCGTCGGAGACGAAGCTCGTCGGCAGCTGGTGGATCGCGGCCAGGGCACGGCCGACGCTGGGGGCGAGGTCGGGGCGCTCGACGAGCGACGCGAGGGTCGGGTGAGCCCCGGCCAGCCGCGTCGTGACGATGGCGCGCGTCGACCCGATCGGCGCCTGGCCGCGGTACTCGGCGACGCCGAACGGCAGGCGTGTGCGGATGCCGGCGCTCAGCGCGCGGATGGCGACGAGGTCGGCCGACTGCCGCGCCTCGGCACGCTGGTTCCGGGGGCGGCGGATGACGATCTCGGTGCCGTCGGCGTCGCGGAGGAGCGCCGACTCGTAGTCGCCGGCCGCGGCCGAGCCGAGCGTGCGCGTGCCCGTGACGAGGAGACCTGGAACGGCCGTCGTCGCCAACGCGGCTAGAGTGAACTGGGATCCCGCCATGCCCCTCAGGGTAGGCGCGTGACGCGTGCACGGCTGCACGCCACGCTGTTCGGCGGCCCGCACGCCCACCGCACGTCTCCTGCACGTCCGCACCCGATCCGAGGAGCTCTCCCGCCGTGACCGTCGAGTTCGCCGCCCGGCTCCCGCTCTCCCGCAACGAACTCGACCGCGACGCCGAGTTCCGCACGACCGACGACGTCGAGCGTGTCCTGCGCGAGGACGAGCACACCCGGTACCTGCCGGTGCGCGGTGCCGAGATGCTCCGGAACGCCGACGGCACCCTGCGCTTCGTGACCGCGACGGAGATCCCGGTCGACACCGTGACCCTGTACCTCGGCCGTGCGGTGTCGGACGCCGCCGATGCCCCGGCGGGTACCCGCTTCGTCGCCGCCCTGATCGACAGCGCGACGGCCACCGCCATCGAACCCGACGACGACGCCTGGCAGAGCCTCCGGATGTTCGGCACCGAGCTCTCGCCGCGTGACCAGGGCCTGGCGGTCGAAGCCGTCGCGATGGCCAACTGGCACGCCGTGCACGGCTTCTCGCCGCGCACCGGGTCGCCCACCGCCGTCGTGACCGGCGGATGGGTCCGCCGCGACCCCGAGGGGCACGACCTCTTCCCGCGCACGGACGCGGCGATCATCGTCGGGGTCGTCGACGCCGACGACCGGATCCTGCTCGGTTCCAACGCCGCGTGGGACGCCGACCGGTACTCGCTGCTGGCCGGGTTCGTCGAGCCGGGGGAGTCGTTGGAGGACGCCGTCCGCCGCGAGGTCTGGGAAGAGTCGGGCGTCCGTGTCGAGGAGCCCGAGTACCTCGGCTCGCAGCCGTGGCCGTTCCCGGCGTCGCTGATGGTGGGCTTCCGTGCCCGCGCGGCCGGCGGCGACCCGACGACCGCCCGCCCCGACGGCGTGGAGATCCTGGACGTCCGGTGGTTCTCGCGCGACGAGATCCGCGAGCGCGCCGGCGACACCCTGCTGCTGCCGGGACGCACCTCGATCGCCCGCGCCATCATCGAGGAGTGGTACGGCGGGCCGCTGGACCTGCCGTGAGCGTCACCGGTCCGCGCGGTGCAACGGGTGCCGGGGCAGTCGAGCCCCGGCCGCCGTCGCCCGACGAACTGCTCGCCGCGCTCGATGCCGAGCAGCGGACGGTCGCCCGCACCCTGCTCGGTCCGGTCGCGGTGCTCGCCGGCGCCGGAACGGGAAAGACCCGCGCGATCACGCACCGGATCGCCTACGGCGTCGCCACCGGGACCTACGCGCCGAACCACGTCCTCGCGCTGACGTTCACGACCCGTGCCGCGGGCGAACTGCGGTCGCGCCTGCGCGCGCTGGGGGCCGGGACGGTCCAGGCGCGCACCTTCCACGCAGCCGCGATGGCGCAGCTCAGCTACTTCTGGCCGGACACCGTCGGCGGGCACGCCCCCAAGATCGTCGAGTCCAAGGGTCGGATGATCGCCCACGCCGCGGACACGGTCGGCATGAACGTCGACACCCCGGTGCTCCGCGACCTGGCCGCCGAGGTCGAGTGGCGCAAGGTGCAGATGCTGTCGCTCGACGAGTACGAGGCCGCCGCCGCCGACCGGGTGATGCCGCGCGACACCACGCCGCGCCGGGTCATCGACCTGATGAAGGCGTACGAGCGACTGAAGGACGACCGGCGGCAGTTGGACTTCGAGGACGTCCTGCTGGCGACCCTCGGCATGGTCGAGTCCGAGCCCCGCGTGGCGTCGTACGTGCGGCAGCAGTACCGGTTCTTCGTCGTCGACGAGTACCAGGACGTCTCGCCCGTGCAGCACGACCTGCTGCGGGCCTGGCTGGGCGGCCGTGACGACCTGTGCGTCGTCGGCGACGCCAGTCAGACCATCTACTCGTTCGCCGGCGCCTCGAGCGACTACCTGCTCGGGTTCGGGTCGGAGTTCCCGCGCGGGTCGGTCCTGCGCCTCGAGCGGAACTACCGCTCCACCCGCGAGGTCGTGTCCGCGGCGAACACGCTGATGCGCGGCCAGCCCGGCGCGCTCGACCTGGTGGCCCAGAGCCAGGAACCGGGCCCGGAACCGGTCGTGCTGGCCTGCGTCCACGACGGTGACGAGGCACAGACCATCGCCCGGCGCATCGCCGAGCTCGTCGGGGCCGGAGCGTCCTACGGGGACTGCGCCGTGCTCTTCCGCGTCGGGGCGCAGTCCGCTGCGCTCGAGTCCGCGCTCGGCCGGAACGGCATCCCCTACCGCGTGCAGGGCGGGACCCGGTTCTTCAACCGCCCGGAGGTCAAGCTCGCCGTCCACCACATGCGCGGCGAGGCGATCCGGCAGACCGACGACGAGCTGACCCGACGGGTCCGGCTGGTGCTGCAGGTCAGCGGCTGGACGGAGACGCCGCCGGAGGGCACCGGCGCAGTCCGCGAGCAGTGGGAAGCGCTGCAGGCGATCATGGGCCTGGCCGAGGACGCCCCCGCGGGTACGACGATGCAGCAGTTCACCCAGGACCTGGTGGACCGTGCGGCGACGCACCACGAGCCCGAGGTCGACGCCGTCACGCTCGCGACGCTGCACTCGTCGAAGGGTCTGGAGTGGCCGCACGTGGTCATCGCCGGCGCCGCCGAGGGGCTCCTGCCGATCTCGCACGCGTCGACCGACACCGAGGTGGACGAGGAACGACGCCTGTTCTACGTCGGGCTGACGCGCGCCCGCCGTTCCGTCACGATCACGTGGTCGCAACAGGGCTCCACGCGTGGGGGAGCCCGGGCTCCGAGTCGGTTCCTGGCAGCGCTCGGCACGCGCACCGCGGATGGGGCCGGACCGGCGAACGGCTGACCGACAGGTCGTCGCGCTCGAAGACGAGCTGGTCGGGGTCGGCTCGTTGCGTCCGGAGCGGGAGTCGCTCCAGCAGCATCCGCGTCGTGGCAGCGGCCACCGCCGCCGCCCGCCACGGGGACAGCGGTGTCGGGTGCCGCCCCCACACCTGGGCGGCGATGGCCGGCCAGGCCGGGTCGTCGTCGACGCGTGCGTACTCAGCACACTGGAGGCACGGCCCGGCCCCCGGCACGACGAACGGACCGAGACGGACGCGTCCGTCGCCGACGACGACCGCCAGGTGCGGCACACCCCGGCGGGTCCACGCGGCGCGGAGCGCCGGGTCGACGACGTGGTCGGCCACCACCACGGCCAGGCGTGGTTCGGGCTCGGGCAGCACGATCGGCCCTCCGGCGGGCGCGGTGGTGCGGCTGACCGTCACGCCTTCGCCGGACAGGAACGTCGCCACGGCGTCGGCGAGGACACCGGCGCCGTGCACCTCGATGCGTTCGAGCGGCTCGGGCAGGACCTCGACCACCGCGGGCGACGCGGCACCGAGCACCCCGGCAGCACGTTCCGGGGAACACCCCGACGCTGCCGCGAGCCCGGACAGCACGTCGTGCCCGGTCTCGCGTCGCAGACCGTTGAGGAACCGTTCTTCCCCCGTGGTGGGCACCGCGACGACGGCGCGTGGAGGATCGACCCCGAGCTGGACCGTGGCGGGGTCACGCCAGACGAACTCGAGCGTCGGATCGATGCGGATGCCCATGACCCCACGGTGCCGGAGTGTGCGGCTCGCGTGGGGTCACAAGAGGGATCTGTGGAGAACTCAGCGGGGCTGGTCGCCCGTGTCGTTCCCGGGTTCGTCGCCCGCTCCACCCTCGGTGTCGTCGGCCACGCGGCCGGATTCGTCCTCGTGCGGACGTGCACCGGTCGAGTCGTTCAGCAGGTCCTCGAGGGCCTTGTCGAACGCGTCGTCCTCGTCGGTCTGGGACGGGTTCCGCAGCCGTGCGACGAGGGCATCGGGTGCGTCGACGTCGTCCGAGGTCGGCACCAGGTCGAAGTGCGACCAGAGGGCGTCACGCTGTTCGGCGCCGAGCTCGTCGGTCACCCGCTGCCACATCGCGGCGGCTTCACGCAGACGACGCGGACGCAGCTCGAGGCCGACGAGTGTCGCGAACGCCGACTCGGCCGGGCCGCCGGCCGCACGGCGACGGCGCACCATCTCGGCGATCGCTCCGGCCTTGGGGAGACGGACCGTGGCCGCGGCGGTGACCGTGTCCACCCAGCCCTCGACCAGGGCGAGCATCGTCTCGAGTCGGGCGAGCGCGGCGTCCTGCTCGGCGGTCCGCGGCGGGATGAGGGCACCCGAGGCGAGTGCGTCGCGCAGCTGCTCCTGGTTGGTCGGGTCGATGTCGGCCGCGAGTTCCTCGACGCGGTCGAAGGGGATGTGGATGCCCCGCGCGTAGTCCGTGATGGACGAGATGATGTGCAGCCGGAGCCACCGTGCCGACCGGAAGAGCCGGGCGTGGGCGAGTTCGCGGACCGCGAGGTAGATGCGGACCTCGTCCTCGGAGACGTCGAGGCCCTCGGCGAACTCGGCGACGTTCTGGGGCAGGAGCGCTGCGACCTGCTCGTCGAGGAGCGGCACGCCGACGTCACCGCCGGAGACGACCTCCTTCGACAGCTGCCCGACGACCTGGCCGAGCTGGATCGCGAACAGTGCCCCGCCGATGCCGCGCATCGCCTTCGAGACGTCGCCGAGCATCGCCTTGAGCTGCTCGGGAGCACGCTGGTCGATCGCCTCGGTCAGGGCATCGGCGATGCTGAAGGCCACCGGCTCGGCGATCTGCGTCCACACCGGGACGGTCGCCTTGGCCCACTGCTCACGCGTGTAGAGACTCGGGGTCGCGGTCAGCTCGGCGACGGTCGTGACCTCGTCGAGCCACAGCGCGGCGACCTGGAACGCCTGGTCGGCCGCCTGCGAGGTGGCCGGGTCGACGGGGTGGCCGCCGTCCCGAGCGATCGCGCTGGCGCGTTCCGCGGTGGCCGAGAAGTCGATGCCGTCACCGCCGGACTGCGCGGCACGCTGGAGCTGGCTCATCAGGTTCGCCACGGAGGCCGGGTCGTTCGGCAGACCGGCGGCACCGGCGAGCTGCGACGGGTCGATCTGCCCCTCGCCCGAGAGCAGCTTGCGCAGCATCTCCTGGAAGTCGTCGTCCGGCCCCGGCTGTGGTTCATCAGGCATGCCGACTACGCTAATCGCTGCTCACGGGGCCGCACCTGGGATGCCCCCGTGGGAACGCCCGAAGCGCTGCGCCCAGGGCGAACAGCCCCGTCGCGAGACGCGGGCGACCACCCTGCCGCCAGGCGCGGGTGCCCACCTCGGAAGGACCCCGCGTGACCCTCTTCGCCCCCGCGCCCCGTCGTCGCTCGCGTGCCCGGACCGTCGGTTGGGCGTTCCTGATCGGCGCGGTCGTGCTGGGACTGCTGGCGAGCCTGCTGCCCAGCCCGTACCTCATCGAGGTCCCCGGGCCGGTCTACAACACGATCGGCACCCAGGAGCAGGGGACGGGCAAGGACGCGAAGGACGTCAAGCTCATCCAGGTGTCCGGCCACGAGACGTACCCGACGGCCGGCGCCCTCGACATGCTCACCGTCGGCATCCAGGGCGACGCCACGAACCGCCCGTCGTGGACCAGCGTGATCCGCGCGATCTTCACCAGGTCGCAGGCGGTGATCCCGGTCGAGGCGATCTACCCGAGCGGCACCACGACCGAGCAGGTGAACGAGCAGGACTCCGCCGACATGCAGGCGTCGCAGCAGTCAGCCGTCGCCGCCGCGCTCATCCAGCAGGGGAACGACCTGCCCACGGAACTCGAGGTCAGCGCCGTGCAGGAGGGCTCAGCGGCCGACGGCACGATCGAGAAGGGCGATGTCATCACGGCGTTCGACGGCAAGTCGCTCACGACCAACGCCGACGCAGTGAGCCTGCGCGAAGCCGTCGCGCAGCACGGCACCTCGAGCCCCGCGACCGTCACCGTCGAACGGGACGGCGCGACGAAGGACGTCCGGGTGACGCCGCGCAGCGAGCAGGGCACGGCGCTGCTCGGGGTCGGCGTCACCGAGCGCTACGAGTTCCCCTTCAAGGTGTCGATCCGCCTGCAGGACGTCGGCGGTCCGTCCGCCGGCATGATGTTCGCGCTCGGGATCATCGACGAGATCACGCCGGGCAAGCTGAACGGCGGCAAGCACGTCGCGGGCACCGGCACGATCACGGCGGCCGGCGAGGTCGGCCCCATCGGCGGGATCCGGCAGAAGCTCTACGGTGCCGCGGACGCGGGCGCCACGGTGTTCCTCGCCCCCGCGGACAACTGCGACGAGGTCGTCGGGCACGTGCCGGACGGGCTCGACGTCTACAGCGTCTCCACGCTCGACCAGGCCGTCACCGACCTGCAGACGATCGCCGACGGCGGGAGCACCGCGAAGCTCGCTCGCTGCGGGTCCTGACCCGGTCCTGAGCCCCCGTACAGGTTCACGCTCGGTCCGGTCCCATAGGATCAGTGTCACTGACGGCCCGCCGCGAGCCGGGCCCGCCGGTCCGACACGTCTGGAGCACATCAAGTGACGACAACCTCGTCCACCTCGGGGCGGCGTTCGCCGCGGGTCCCCATCGTGGTCACGATCATCGTGCTGGCCGCACTGGTGATCGCCTTCTTCATCTTCGCCAGCCTGTACACCGACTACGCGTGGTTCGCGCAGCTCGGGTTCCAGCAGGTCCTCACCACCCGGTGGATCGCCGGGACCCTGATGTTCCTGGCGGGCTTCCTCGGCATGGCGGTCCCGGTCTTCGTGAGCATCGCGCTCGCGTTCCGGTTCCGGCCGGTCTACGCGAAGCTCAACTCGCAGCTCGACCGCTACCAGCAGGTCATCGAGCCGCTGCGGCGCGCCGTGATGATCGGCATCCCCGTGGTCCTCGGCATCTTCGCCGGGCTCTCGACCGCGGGCCGCTGGAGCATGGTCCTCGAGTACTTCAACCGCACGCCGTTCGGCAAGACCGACCCGCAGTTCGGACTGGACATCGGGTTCTACGTGTTCGAGCTGCCGTTCTGGCGCTCGATCGTGGCCTACTCGTCGGCCGTCGTCCTCATCGCCGGCCTCGCCGCGCTCGCTGCGAGCTACCTCTACGGTGCGCTCCGCTTCGGTGGTCGCGAGGTCCGGATCTCCCGTGCCGCGCGCATCCAGCTGGCGGTCACGGCGGCGCTCTACATCGCGCTGCAGGCCGTCAGCCTCTGGCTCGACCAGTACGCGGCGCTGACGAAGTCGAACTCGCTCATCACCGGTGCCCAGTACACCGACGTCAACGCGGTCATCCCCGGCCGCGAGATCATGGCGGGCATCGCGGCGATCGTCGCGCTGCTCTTCATCGTCACGGCGGTCATCGGCCGCTGGCGCATCTCGATCGTCGGCACGGGCCTGCTGCTCGTCGCCGCGATCGTCGTCGGCGGCATCTACCCGTGGGTCGTCCAGCGTCTGCAGGTGAAGCCCTCGGAGCGCACCTTCGAGTCCGCCTACATCGAGCGGAACATCAAGGCCACGCGAGACGCCTACGGTGTCGCCGGCGTCGAGGAACAGAACTACGACGCCACGACCGAGACGAGCTCGGGTGCGCTCGCGAAGGACGCGCAGACGACGGCGAACATCCGCCTCATCGACCCGAAGATCGTCTCCGACACGTTCAGCCAGCTGCAGCAGTACCGGCAGTACTACCAGTTCCCGAAGGAGCTGGACGTCGACCGCTACGACGTCAAGGGCGAGACCGAGGACACCGTCATCGCCGTGCGAGACATCGACCTCGCCGGGCTCAGCTCGGCCGCGAACACGCAGTACAACCGGGCGTTCGTCTACACCCACGGCTACGGCGTCACCGCGGCCTACGGCAACCAGCGCGCGAGCGACGGCAAGCCGGTGTTCCTCGAGTCCGGCATCCCGTCGAACGGTGCACTGGGTGACTTCCAGCAGCGCGTGTACTTCGGTGAGACCTCGCCGCCCTACTCGATCGTCGGTGCGCCGAAGGGCACGAAGGACGTGGAGCTCGACTACCCGTCCGGTTCCGACGACGACAACGGCGGCAACGCGACCACCACCTACGCCGGCGACGGCGGTCCGAGCCTCGGCAACTTCTTCAACCGGCTCGTCTACGCCGCGAAGTTCCAGTCGGAGCAGATCCTGCTCTCGAACGCGGTGAACAAGGACTCGCAGATCCTCTACGACCGCGACCCGATCACCCGCGTGCAGAAGGCGGCGCCGTACCTGACCGTCGACAGCGACGCCTACCCGGCGATCGTCGACCACCGCATCCAGTGGGTGGTGGACGGCTACACGACGAGCGACGCGTACCCGTACTCGCAGAGCCAGAGCCTGTCGGACAGCATCGCCGGCGCCGAGTCCTCGACGTACCGCACCGACCAGGTGAACTACATCCGGAACTCGGTGAAGGCCACCGTCGACGCCTACACGGGCAAGGTGACGCTGTACACGTGGGACACGAAGGACCCGGTCCTGAAGACGTGGCAGAAGATCTTCCCGACGTCGATGAAGCCGGTGTCGAGCATGAGCGCCGAGCTCCTCGACCACGTGCGGTACCCGACGGACCTGTTCAAGGTGCAGCGCTCGATCCTCGGGACGTACCACGTCACCAACGCCAACTCGTTCTACTCGGGCGACGATGCGTGGAACACCCCGCAGGAACCGACCAGCACGGCGACGTCGGACAGTGACGCCGACACCGCGGCGACGTCGACGAACGCACTCGGCGCGCAGACGACGACGACCGCCAACAGGGCGAACCTGCAAGACCCGTACTACCTGACGATGAAGGTGCCGGGGCAGGGGACGGCGTACTCGCTGTACACGACCTACATCCCGCAGCAGTCGGCCGGGGCGAACAACCGCAACGTGCTGACCGGCTACCTGGCGGTGAACTCCGACGCGGGTGGTGCCGGCAAGGGCGAGAAGGCGTCGGGTTACGGCAAACTCACGCTGTTGACGATGCCGAAGACCGACAACATCCCGGGCCCCGGACAGGTGCAGAGCCTCTTCAACGGTGACTCGACCGTGTCGCAGGAGCTCAACATCCTGAAGCGGGGCAACTCGACCGTGAAGCAGGGCAACCTGCTCACGCTCCCGGTCGGCGGTGGGTTCCTCTACGTGCAGCCCGTCTACGTCCAGTCGACCTCGAGTGGTTCGTACCCGCTGCTGCAGAAGGTCCTCGTGGCCTTCGGCGACAAGATCGCGTTCGAGGACACCCTCGACGAAGCCCTGAACTCGCTGTTCGGCGGCGACTCCGGCGCGGCGGCCGGCGACTCCGGCGCGAGCGGCAGCGGTTCCGGTTCCGGTTCCGACAGCGGGTCCGGCTCCGACACGGGGTCCGGTTCCGACACGGGTTCCTCGGGCTCCGGATCGACCGGATCGACTGGCTCGACGGGTTCCGGCTCGACCGACAACGACGCCCTGCAGGAGGCCCTGGCCGACGCCAAGGCAGCCCTGCAGGACCGCCAGGAGGCCTACGCCGACAACGACCTGGTCGCCGCGGCGGAAGCCGACCAGCGCCTCCAGGACGCGATCGAGGCCGCCACGGCAGCCGAGAACGGCAACTGACACACCGTGGCGGGGCACTCGATTTGTGTCCCGCCACGGCCCCGTGTAGGCTTCTAAACGTGCCGCGGGGTGGAGCAGTTCGGTAGCTCGCTGGGCTCATAACCCAGAGGTCGTAGGTTCAAATCCTGCCCCCGCAACCAAGCGTCACATGAAGGCCCCGGTCCAACAGGACCGGGGCCTTCTTCGTGTCCCCGACGCGAGACGCGAGACGCGAGACGCCCGGCGCAGGACGCCCGGCGCAGGACGCCCAGCCGCAGGCCCGCCCGCCGCAGGCCCCCGGGTACGCTCGCCCCATGGCCACCCTCACGATCGCGGCGGCGCAGTTCGCCCCCGTGAACGACCCCGTCGCCAACCTCGACACCGTGCGCACCGCCGCCGTCGACGCGGCGGCCCGTGGCGCGGATCTCCTGATCACGCCGGAGTACACCTCGTACTTCACCGCCGACATCGACGATCGCTTCGTGGCGGCCGCGCAGCCCCTGGACGGTCCGTTCGTCTCCGGCCTGCGCGACATCGCCCGCGAAACGGGCATCGCCCTGGTCGTCGGGGTCGCCGAGTCGGCAGGCACGCCGGAGCGCTTCCGGAACACCCTGGTCGCGGTGCTCCCGTCGGGCGACCTGGCGGCGACGTACCGGAAGGTCCACCTCTACGACGCCTTCGGCTCGCGGGAGTCGGACCGCATCGAGTCCGGCGACCCGCAGCAGCTGCCGGTCTTCGACCTCGGCGGGGTCCGTGTCGGGCTCGAGACCTGTTACGACCTGCGATTCCCCGAGGTCACGCGACGGCTCGCCGCTCCCGAGACCGGCGCGGCCGACGTCGTCGTCCTCCCGGCGGAGTGGGTGCGCGGCCCCGGCAAGGAGCACCACTGGCGCACGCTCCTCACCGCCCGCGCGATCGAGAACACCGTCTGGGTCGTCGGGGTCGGGCAGACGCCGCCGATCGGGATCGGCGGCTCGGTCGTCCTCGACCCGTCGGGCGTGGCGGTCGCCTCGGCCGGCGCTTCGCCGACCACGCTCACCGCCACGATCGACACCACCGTCACCGACGCCGTCCGGCGGGTGAACCCGTCGCTGTCGCTGCGGCGGTACGACGTCGCACTGCGCCCCCTGCCTGGAGGCCCGGGGCAGCCCTGACGCGTCGGTCGCGTCCCCGACGCGGTCGCGTCTCAGGCGCCGGGGCGCGCTCCGAGGGTCGCCAGGCGTGCGGCGGCGTCCTCCAGGACACTCCGGCGCTTGCAGAACGCGAAGCGCACCAGGGACCGGTAGCCGGCGACCCGGTCCGGGCGGACGAATGCCGAGACCGGCACGCCCGCGACACCGGCCAACGCGGGCAGTTCGAGGCAGAACGCACGGGCGTCGTCGTACCCGAGCGGCGCGGCGTCGGCGAGCACGAAGTACCCGCCGTCGGGCCGCATCACGTCGAAGCCCGCCGCCGTCAGTCCGTCGGCGAGCAGTTCGTGCTTCGCGCGCAGGTCGGCGGCGATGCCGGTGAAGACCGCGTCGGGCAGGCGGAGTCCCACGGCGACGGCCGGTTGGAAGGGCGCGCCGTTCACGAAGGTCAGGTACTGCTTCACCGTCGTGATCGCGTCGACGAGTGCCGGGGGAGCGGTGAGCCAGCCGACCTTCCACCCGGTCGTGTTGAAGGTCTTGCCCGCGCTCGACACCGACACCGTCCGCTCGGCGGCGCCGGGCAGGGTCGCGATGGGCGTGTGCGGGACGTCGAACGTCAGGTGTTCGTAGACCTCGTCCGTGATGATCACCGCGTCGCGCTCGGTGGCCAGGTCGACGATCGTCTGCAGCACCTCGGTGGGCAGGACCCGGCCGGTCGGGTTGTGCGGGGTGTTCACGAGCACGGCGCGGGTGCGGTCGGTGAAGGCCGCGCGGAGCGTGCGCTCGTCGGGCAGGAAGTCGGGCGCGGTGAGCGGGACTGTGACGTGCACCCCGCCGGCCAGCCGGATGAGCGCGCCGTAGGCGTCGTAGAACGGCTCGAAGGTGATCACCTCGTCACCGGGTTCGACCAGCGCGAGGACCGTGGCGGCCAGCCCCTCGGTGGCACCGGCGGTGACGAGGACCTCGCGGTCGGGGTCCACCTCGAGCCCGTACCACCGCTGCTGGTGCTCGGCGATCGCCGCCCGCAGGTCAGGGGTGCCCCGGCCCGGCGGGTACTGGTTCACGCCGTCGCGGATCGCCTGCACCGCGGCCTCGAGCACCTCGGCCGGCCCGTCCTCGTCGGGGAAGCCCTGCCCCAGGTTGACCGCGCCGGTGCTGGCGGCGAGGGCGCTCATCTCGGCGAACACCGTCGGTGCGGGGACCCCGTCCGGTCCCAGCAGCATCGCTCCGTCGGCGGCTCGCAGCCACGGTCCTGCCTGGCGCATGTGGTTCCCTCCCGTGCGGGCGACGACGTGTCGCGCTGAACGGACCCCAACCTAGCTGTCCGTCCCGCGGCGGACCGGGCCACCGTGTACAGCGCACGCATAAGATCGCCAGGGGTGGCTCGCAGCCTCGCCAGAAGGACCGCTCAGGTGCTTGCGACAGACTGCACGAGCTTGAAAGGAGCACGTCCAGCATGACCGACACCACGCCCAGCGGGCAGGGCGACGACCGCCGTCCGGACGATGCGGCTCCGCCTGCCGCCAGTGAGGACGCCGCAGCAGCGGCCACGAGAGGGAACACGTCGATGCCGAACGACTCCGACCAGCCGGACGAGACCCCTCGCCCGAACCAGAACCAGAACCAGAACCAGAACGACGAGACGACCCCGGACCACACGGACGTGATCCCGTCGTCGACGGACCACCCGACCGACCGCTACACCGCGCCGTACCCCGCCGTCTCGGGCGACTCCTCGGGTGCGCAGCAGGGCGGCTACGGCCAGCAGACGTCGCCGTACGGCCAGCAGTCGCCGCAGAGCCAGAACCCGTACGGCCAGCAGCCCCAGCAGAGCCAGAACCCGTACGGCCAGCAGTCGCAGTACGGGCAGCAGACGCCGCAGGCCCAGAACCCGTACGGCCAGCAGCCCCAGAACCCCTACGGCCAGCAGAGCCAGTACGGCCAGCAGCCCCAGAACCCCTACGGCCAGCAGTCCCAGTACGGCCAGCCGGGCGGCGAACGCCCCCGCTACGGCGAGTACGCCCAGCCGACGTCCTCGACCGCTCCGAGCTCGTCCTCCGAGTACGCGAACGCGTCCGCGCAGGCCCCGCAGTCGGCCACGAGCGGCTTCGGTGACGTCGACGGCGCGAACCAGCGCAACGGTCACTACTTCAGCGACGACGCCTCGGGCGCCGCGGCGACCACGACGACCAAGGACCGCTCGGGCCGCAGCAAGCTGCTCCTGCCGGTCATCGCCGCGGTCATCGCCGGTGGTCTGGTCGGCGGCGGTGCCGGTTGGGCCGTCTCCTCGGGCAACGACGGTGGCAGCGTGGTGTCCTCCGGTTCGTCGCAGGGCGGCAACCTGACCGTCAACGACTACGACTCCGCCACCGTGGTCACGGCCGTCGCGGCACAGGCGACCCCGTCCGTCGTCACGATCAACGTGTCCGCGAGCAACGAGGCCGGCACCGGTTCCGGCGTGGTGATGAGCAAGGACGGCTACATCGTCACGAACACCCACGTGGTCACCCTCGACGGCGACAGCTCGAACGGCCGGATCACCGTCACGACCTCGAACGGCAAGATCTACGCGGGCAAGCTGATCGGTACCGACCCGACGGTCGACCTCGCGGTCATCAAGATCGATGCGACGGACCTCAAGCCGATGGAGTTCGCGGACTCGTCCAAGCTCAACGTGGGCGACACCGCGGTCGCGATCGGCGCGCCCCTGGGCCTGTCGAACACCGTCACCGACGGCATCGTCTCGACGCTAAACCGCAGCATCCAGGTCACCTCGAGCGCGCCCAGCGAGGGCGGCGACTCGAACGAGGGCGGCAACGGCGGCTCGGGTCCCTTCGACTTCTGGGGCAACGGGGACAACGGCAGCAGCTCGTCCGCGAACACCACCGTCTCGCTCCCGGTCATCCAGACCGACGCATCGATCAACCCGGGCAACTCCGGCGGTGCGCTGCTCGATTCGAAGGGCCGACTGATCGGCATCAACGTGGCGATCGCCTCGGCCGGCAGCTCGTCGTCGTCGGAGTCGGCCGCCGGCAGCATCGGCGTCGGCTTCTCGATCCCGGCCAACCTGGTCAAGCGGGTCGCGAACGAGATCAAGGACAACGGCTCGGCGACCCACGGTCTCCTCGGCGCGACGGTCGGCGACGCCACCGAGGACGCCAGCGCCACCCAGGTCGGCGCCCTCATCAAGTCGGTGTCCAACGGCGGTGCCGCGGCGAAGGCCGGTCTGCAGAAGGGCGACGTCGTCACGAAGATCGGTTCGGCGTCGGTCTCCGACGCCACCGACCTGACCGCGCAGGTGCGCTTCTTCGCGGGTGGCGCCTCGACGACGATCAGCTTCGTCCGCGACGGCCAGACCCGCCAGGCCGACGTGAAGCTGGGGACGTTCGACAGCAAGGGCTGACGCCACCACACGACGGACAGGAGGCCCGGGGCACGACGTGCGCCGGGCCTCCAGTCCGTCACGGGGCGCGTCCCGCGCCGACGCAGGTGGGCGGTTCGGCCTCTTGATAGGCTCATGGTCGCTCTGCGGGGCGGCACCGCCCCGGTGCGTCCCGTGCCGCCAGCCAGCACCCCGAGGTACGCATGCAGTCAGACGGACAGCCCCTGCCGGGCGTCTCGTACGTGATGCCCGTGCTCAACGAGGTCACCGAGGTCCGGGCCGCCGTCGGCAGCCTGCTCGACCAGGACTACACGGGCCCGTTCGAGGTCATCCTCGCGCTCGGGCCGTCGATCGACGGCACGAACGAGCTCGTCGCCGAGATGAGCGCTGCCGACCCCCGGATCCGCGCGATCGACAACCCCGTCGGGTCGACGCCCGCCGGGCTGAACGTCGCGATCCGTGCGTCCGTGCACCCCGTCGTCATCCGGGTCGACGCGCACTCGGTCCTGCCGACCGACTACACGCGGATCGCGGTGCACACGCTCCTCGAGTCCGGAGCGGACAACGTCGGCGGCATCATGCGCGCAGAGGGCCGGACCCCCTTCGAGCGGGCCGTCGCCCTGGCGTACGGCAGCCGTGTCGGGCTCGGTGGCACGCCGCACCACGTCGGCGGCACCGCGGGCCCGGCCGAGACCGCCTACCTCGGTGTGTTCCGACGCGAGCGGCTGTTCGACGTCGGACTCTTCGACGAGGGCATCAAGCGCGGACAGGACTGGGAACTCAACCGGCGGCTGCGCCAGACCGGTGGGACCGTCTGGTTCACGCCCGAACTCGTCGTCACGTACCGCCCGCGGCCGAGCCTGAAGCGCCTGGTGCGCCAGTTCGTCGCCACCGGGCTCTGGCGCGGCGAGCTCGCCCGTCGGTTCCCGGCGAACAACGGCCTGCGCTACTTCGTGCCGCCGGCCATGGTGGCGGCGATGGCGCTGGGCATCGTCGCCGGGCTCGTCGGCATCGTCGGCGCCGTGCTCGGCACCCCGCTCGCCTGGGCGCTGCTCGGGTTCGTGGTGCCCGTCGTCTACCTGCTCTTCGTCGTCCTGGGGTCGATCGCCGTGGCGCGCCGCTCCGGGCTGCCGACGCTCCTCTGGCTGCTCGTCGTGCTGCCCTGCATCCACGTGGGCTGGGGGCTCGGGTTCATCATCGGGTTCCTGACCCGCACGTCCGAGCTGACCACCCACACGGGACGGTGACCGAATGACCGACCAGCCCACGACCGGCCGCGGATCCGCACGGCCGACCTCGATCGCCGAGCTCCGGGCCGTCGCCCAGCCGGACGAGGTCCGTGCCCGCGCCAATGCCGAGCACTGGACGGCCTCGCTGTACCTGCGCGACGTCTCGCCGTACCTGACCTGGGTGCTCCTGAAGACCCGCGTCAGCGCGAACCAGGTCACCGGTCTGATGATCCTGGTGGGCTGGAGCGTCGCCGCCGCCCTGCTCATCCCCGGCATCTGGGGCGCCGCGCTGGCGCTCGTGCTCGGCCAGCTGCAGATGCTCGTCGACTGCTCCGACGGCGAGGTCGCCCGGTGGCGCGGCACCAAGTCGCCCGCCGGGGTGTTCCTCGACAAGGTGGGGCACTACACGACCGAGGGCCTGATCCCGGTCGCGCTCGGCATCCGGGCAGCCACCTGGCCGATCCACGACGCCGACTGGATGTGGACCACGATCGGCTGCGCACTCGGCCTGGTCATCGTGCTGAACAAGGCCCTCAACGACATGGTGCACGTGGCCCGCGCGAACGCCGGCCTCGACAAGCTCGTCGACCGGCGGGACGCCTCCACCGCGCCGTCGGGTCGGAAGCTCGCCTCGCTCCGCCGTCTCGCGAAGTTCCTGCCGTTCCACCGCCTGTACCACTCGGTCGAGCTGAGCATGCTCGCGTTCGTCTTCGCCCTGCTCGCCCTGGTGATCGGCGACCCGCTCGCCAGCCGGATCCTGGTCGGTGCGCTCTTGCCGCTCGCGGTGCTCGCGACGGCCGGGCACTTCCTGGCGATCATCGCCTCGAAGCGGGTCAAGGCGTGACCGAGGACACGACCGTGCCCGGAACGCTGCGCCGCCACGCGGTGGTGCACCGCGGACGACCGCGCGTCGCCGTCGTGAGCCTGTCGCAGGGCACCCGGCCGGACGACCTGCGCCGCGGGCTGGACAGCGTGCTCGCGCAGCAGGACGTCGAGCTCGACGTCGTCTGCGTCGGCAACGGCTGGGCGCCGACCGGACTGCCGGACGGCGTTCGGGCGCTGGCCCTGCCCGAGAACGTCGGGATCCCGGCCGGGCGCAACGCCGGGGCCGAGGTCGTCGACGGCGACTACGTGTTCTTCCTCGACGACGATGCGTCGGTGCCGTCGCCGACGTTCCTGCGCGACGCGATCGCGGTGTTCGAGCACGATCCGTCGCTCGGCCTCGTGCAGCCACGGGTCGTCGACCCCACCGGCGCCGCGAACCCCCGCCGGTGGGTGCCGCGGATCCGGAAGGGCGAGCCGGACCACTCGTCGCCGGTCTTCTCGGTCTGGGAAGGCGCCGTCGTGCTGCCGATGGACGTGTACCGGGCCGTCGGCGGCTGGGGTGCCGAGTACTTCTACGCTCACGAGGGCATCGAACTCGCCTGGCGGGTCTGGGACGCCGGCCGTCGGACCTGGTACGCCGGGGACCTCGTCGCGCACCACCCCGCGATCGACCCGGCGCGGCACACCGAGTACTACCGGTTGAACGCCCGGAACCGGGTGTGGCTCGCTCGGCGCAACCTGCCGACGGTGCTGCGACCGCTGTACGTGGGGTCGTGGGCCGCGATCCAGATCGCGCGCTGGTGGCGTCACCCCCGCCGACTGGCCACCTGGTTCGGTGGGATCCGTGAAGGATGGACGACCGACTGCGGTCCGGTCCGCCCGATGGGCTGGCTCACAGTCGCACGGATGACCATCGCAGGGCGGCCGCCGGTCGTCTGACCCGCCCGCCCCGTACCGCCCGAGCAGACCCGGAGAACGACCATGTCGATCATCAGCGACCTGCGGACCGCACTGCGGCTCGTCGAGCGACTCCTCACATCGCGCCGGAGCCGGCGGCAGCTCGCACAGCGACTGCCGTCCGCGCCGAAGCCGATGCCCGGTTCGGTCGAGATCGCCGTGTACTTCGCCGACGGTCCGGTCAACATGTACCAGGTGCGCCAGTGGTACGCGCCGCTGGCCGAACTCGCGAAGACGCACCCGGTGGCGATCGTCTCGCGGAGCCCGGGCACCATGCTGACCCTGCTCGACGAGTCGCCCGTGCCCGCGGTCTACGCCCGGCAGGTGGTCGACCTCGAGCACTTCGTCGACACCCAGGCGCCGAAGGTGGTGCTGTACGTCAACCAGAACGCCCGCAACTTCCAGATGATGCGGTACGGGCGGATGTGGCACGTCTTCGTCAACCACGGCGAGAGCGACAAGATGTACATGACCACGAACCAGTTCAAGGCGTACGACTACGCCCTGATCGCGGGGGATGCAGCACGCGATCGGCTGGCCGAGGCGCTGTGGGACTACGACCTGGACGCCCGGACCATCGCGATCGGACGCCCGCAGGCCGACCACTTCGCCGGAGCGGCCCCGTACCCGGACGACGACCGGACCGTCGTGCTCTACGCCCCGACGTGGGAGGGCGACCGCGGTGCCGCAGCGTACGGGTCGATCGCGTCGCACGGCACGGTCATCGCCGAGCAGGTGCTGGCGTCGCCCCGCCACCGTCTGGTCTACCGCCCGCACCCGCGCAGCGGTGTGCTCGACCCGGCGTACCGCGCGGCGCACGAGCGGATCGTGGCGGCGATCAGCGCGGCCAACGCCGCCGACCCCGCCGCGCACCACCTGTACGACGACGGCGGTGACCTCGGCTGGCAGCTGGCGGACGCTGACGTCGCGATCACGGACATCAGCGCGATGATCTACGACCGGCTGGCGGTCGGCAAGCCGCTCATCGTCACGCGGCCGGTCTCGCCCGAGGCCGACGTCGACGAGCGGGGCTACCTGAGCGACGCGAACTGGCTGACCGCGGCCGACGCCCCGTCGGTGCTCGCCCGTGTCGACGCGGCCGCGAGCGACGCCGAGGAGCTCGCGCGCCTGCAGCACTGGGTCGCGCGGTACTTCGGCGACACGACCCCGGGTGCCGCCACGGAGCGGTTCCACGAGGCCGTGGAGTGGCTGCTCGAGCGGTGGCGGACCGTCGCGGCCGAACGCGACGGGCGCTGACGGCCGGTCGTCACCCCGGGTGCTCCGTGGAGCAGGTCGGCGCAGGGTCACGGCTGGAGCCCCGGCCCGACGAGTGACATCCGCCAGAGGTACTCGGACCGGTCGGGCCGACGCCACCGCACGATGACGACCCCCGTGTCCTCGGGGTCGGCGCCGAACACCGCCAGCGACAACGACCTGCCCGGATCGAGGCGGCGCACCGCGAGCGGCGGGCAGTAGCCGTTGCCCAGATGGGTGAGGGAGAGCCCGTCGACCGGCTCGTGGCCGGTGTTGACGAGGTCGTACCGACGCGGTGCGTGCGATCGGTCGACGGCGAACGGGACGGCGTACGCGGTTGGTGCGTGGTGCATGGGTGGAACGTTAGGGGGAGGGTCCGACGGCGGGACCCCGGGGGCGCTCACGAGGACCGGGGCTGTGGAGGGAGCCAGCGATACCGGTGTTGGTGCAGGGGGAGTACCCCGGCCGGTCAGGAGCCGTAGTCGGCTGCGTACCGGGCCAGCGCGGCCTCGATGGTGCCGTCGAGCTGCAGACGCCCCTTGTCGAGGTAGAGCCCCCGGTCGCAGAAACGACGGAGGTCCTTGTCGCTGTGGGAGACGAAGAACAGCGTCCGGCCGCCGGCCAGGAGCTGCTCGATCCGCTTGTAGCACTTCTCGCGGAAGGCCTTGTCGCCCACCGCCAGCACCTCGTCGACCAGGATGACCGGTTCGTCGAGCCGCGAGATCACCGCGAACGCGATACGGACCTTCATGCCGCTCGACAGGTGCTTGTAGGGGGTGTCCACGAAGTCGGCGATCTCGGCGAAGTCGATGATCTCGTCGAAGGCGTCGCGGATCTCGGCCCGCGACATGCCGTGCAGACCCGCCGTCAGGTACACGTTGTCGCGCACCGTGAGGTCCCCGACGAAGCCACCGGTGATCTCGATGAGCGGGGCGACGCCGGCACCCACGTCGACGCGGCCCTCGTCGGGCAGCATGACCTGGGCCACGAGCTTCAGCAGGGTCGACTTGCCCTGCCCGTTCCGCCCCACGACGCCGATCGCCTCGCCCGGGCGGACGTCGAACGACACGTTGCGGAGCGCCCAGAACTCATCGGCACGCTTGCGGCGCCCGCGTCCGGCGAACAGGTCCTTGAAGTTCCGGCTCGCGCGACGGTTGCGCTTGAAGCAGATGCCGGCGTCGCGCACCGAGATGACCGGTGCGACGGTCTCGGTGCGACGGGTCTGGTCGGTCGCGGTCATCACAGCTCCTTCAGCACGCGGTGCTCGCTGCGGCGGAACACCGCGAACCCGATCACCAGGACGATGCCGGTCACGACCACCGAGGCGCCGACCTCGAGCCAGTCGAGCTGGCCGGGGAAGAACGCCGCGCGGTACATGCCGAAGATGCCGGTGAGCGGGTTGATCGCGGCGATGTCGCGCAGGGCGGAGGGCAGCGCGTGCGTGCCGTAGATGATCGGGGACGCGTAGAACAGGAACCGCAGCACGAGCTTGGTGGCGCGCTCGAGGTCACGGAAGAAGACCACCAGCGGGGCGACGATGAGGCCCAGGCCGTAGACCAGCGCGCACTGCAGCACGATCGCCAGCGGGAAGAACACGACCTGCCAGTGCAGGTGGGCACCCGTCGCGATCGCGAAGGCCGCCAGGACCGGCAGGCTCAGCAGGAACTCGATGCCCTTCGACGCGATGATCCGTGCCACCCAGATGGTGCGGGGGATGGTGGTCGAGCGGATGAGCTTCGATTCCTTGATGAACGCCCGGGTGGAGTCCGAGACGCCGCCGGTGAACCACATCCACGGCAGCAGCGCGGACAGCAGGAACACGATGTACGGATCCTCACCGACCGAGCCGCGGTGGAAGACCTGCGTGAAGACGAACCAGTAGATCCCCGACATCACGAGCGGGTCGAGGATCGACCACACGTAGCCGAGCGCCGACGTCGAGTAGCGGACCCGGAGGTCGCGGACGGTCAGCAACCACAGGGCCTGACGATAGCGCCGACCGGCGCTCCGGGCCTTCGCGGGTGCGGGAGCCACGGGCGCGGTCGGCGCACTCGCTGTGGTCACGGTTTCCCTCCGGGCGGAACCGCCGAGGGGGTCCTGACGGTGGTTCAGGCGAACAGGTTGTTCGCGCGCTCGAGGTCCTCGGCGAAGTCGATCTCGACCGCGTACAGGTCGGAGATGTCGATCGGCGTCCAGCGTAGCCCGTCCTCGGCGATGGCAGCCTCGATGCCGCCCTCGAAGTACTCCTGGTCGTCGACGCGCCCGAGCTGGCGGATGAGGGCCTGCTTGTCGGCGGCGGAGACGTAGTTGATGCCGACGGCTTCGCCGAGACCCCCGACGACCTGCTTGGAGAGCTTGTGGATGAAGCCCTCGGCGTCGACGGTGTACTTGACCTCTTCGTCGGAGACCTTGTCGGTGTTGACGCTGACGAAGGAACGGCCCTCGTCGATCATGTCGGCCGCACGGACGAGCGCCATCGGGTCGAAGACCACGTCGCCGTTCATCCAGAGGACACCGCTCTTGCCGGTGGCCTTGAGGGCACGCAGCAGGCTCTTCGAGGTGTTGGTGGAGTCGTAGGACTCGTTGTAGACGAAGTTCGCTTCGGGGAACGCTTCGACGATGTGCTCCGACTTGTAGCCGACGACGATCGTCACGCGGGCGCTCGAACCGAACGCGGCGCGGATGTTGTCGAACTGCTGCTGCATGATGGTGCGGCCGTCACTGAGCTCCGTGAGCGGCTTCGGCAGGCTGCGGCCGAGACGGCTGCCCATCCCCGCTGCGAGGATCACGATCTGCGTGGTCATGCTGGTCCCTTCTGGTGTCCGCCCGCGCACCCTGGGGTACGGGCGGGCCTCGTCGAGTCTGCGCTTCCAACGTCCGAGTTGCCCGAGAACCGGTCGCGTCGACGTGGTCGTCGCAGCGAGGAGGCTGCCGGGATCGCCTGCTGGAGCAGGTTTCCAAGTGGTGAACACTCCTTCGTGCCCTGGTGAATGATACGGAAACACCCCCTCGCGGGGTACGGGTCTGCGTGCTTCGTACTCAATTCGTGACCCTGGCCGAGACGGTTCCCGACGATCGGAGAGCGTTGGTACGGTGGGTCGATGCCAGCGCGAGCAGAGAACGAGGACGTGTACGCCACGGCCGACGCTGCCTGGATGACCGAGGCGGGGGACGCCGACGACGCGGACACCGCCGCGGCTGCTGAGGACGACGCAGCCGACGACGACACGGGGGACACTGATGCGGACGACGCCGCCACTGATGACGCGATGACCGATGGGACGGCCGTCCGCACCGACGCGACGACGGCGACCCACCCGGACGACGCGACGACCGGCACCGACGCGACGACGGGCACCGACGCGACGACCGAGACCCGCACCGACGACGCGACGACGGACAACCGCACCGACGACACGACGGCCGCAGCGCCCCGCCCCGCGAAGGCGCGCAACGGCAAGGGACGCACCAAGCGCCCGACGAAGGCCGCCCCGCGGACCGACGCCGCGCCTCCCGTCCCGACCGACGCGGACGACGCGACGGACGTCGCGGACCGGGCGAGCACCGCCGCGCCCGCGGCGAAGAAGCGTGCGCCCCGCACCGCCGCCCCGAAGCAGCCGCAGACGCTCCAGCCCGTCGTGCTCGCAGCGAGCGGCCTGGTCAAGCGGTACGGGCAGACCCTGGCCGTCGACGAGGTCGACCTCGAGATCCGGCAGGGCTCCATCTTCGGCGTGGTCGGCCCGAACGGCGCCGGCAAGACGACGACCCTCTCCATGATCACCGGACTCCTGCGCCCCGACGCCGGCTCGGTGACGGTGCTCGACCACGACGTCTGGGCCGACCCGACGGCGGCGAAGCGCAGTCTCGGTGTGCTGCCGGACCGGCTCCGCCTGTTCGACCGGCTGACCGGTGCGCAGCTCCTCTACTACTCGGCCACGCTCCGTGGGCTCGACGGTGCCACCGCCCGGAAGCGCAGTGCCGACCTCGCCGAGGCCTTCGGGCTGGGCGAGGCGCTCGGCCGCCAGGTCGCCGACTACTCCGTCGGCATGGCGAAGAAGATCGCCCTGGCCGCGACCCTGATCCACTCGCCGCGGGTGCTCGTGCTCGACGAACCGTTCGAGTCGGTCGACCCGGTGAGTGCGGCGACGATCACGGACATCCTGCGCCGGTACACCCGGGGTGGCGGCACGGTCGTGCTGTCCAGCCACTCGATGGAGCTCGTGCAGCGCACCTGTGACTCGGTCGCCATCATCGTCGGCGGCAAGGTCCTGGCGTCCGGCACCATGGCCCAGGTCCGCGGGCGCAAGAGCCTCGAGGACAAGTTCGTCGAACTCGCCGGCGGTCGTGTCGTCGCGGAGAGCATGGAATGGTTGCACAGCTTCTCAGGCTGAGGGCGGACCTGCTCGCGGGCGAGGTCCGCGGCACCGCCCGCCGGTCCGTCGCCGTCGTGCTCGGGAGCCTCGCCGGGCTCCTCGCCGCCGTGTTCGTCGCGTCGCAGACCATCGCCCTCGGTGACGCCGACCCGGACGTCGCACGTGCCGTCATCGTGCCCGTCGGCACCCTGATCACCTTCGGGTTCACGGTCGTGCCGCTCGTCGTCGGCCGGAGTGACCAGCTCCACCCGCGGCGCTTCGCGGTGTTCGGCATCGAGCGCCGTCGCCTGGCGATCGGACTCGTCGTCGCCGGCCTCGTCGGCATCCCGGTGATCGGTGTGGTCGTCGTCGCGGTCGGCCAGGTCGTCGCCTGGGCTCGCGACCCCGGTCTCGGGCTGCTCGCGGTGCTCGGCGGGCTGCTCGGCGTCGCCACGTGCGCGCTCCTCATCCGGGTCTGCTGCACCGTCGGCTCCCGGCTGATCGGGCCGGACCGCTCCCGCGACGCCGGGTGGCTGGTGGCCCTGGTCATCATCGCGCTCTCGATCCCGACGGTGGCGCTGCTGCTGCGCGTCGACTGGCTCGACCCGCAGGGCGCCGAGATGCAGCGCGTGGCGGACGTCGCCGGGTGGACCCCGTGGGGTGCCGCGTGGGCCGTGCCCGCCGAGGTCGCGAGCGGCCACGTCGGCGCCGGTGTCCTGAAGCTCCTCGTCGCGGTCGCCGTCGTCGCGCTCCTCGCCTGGGCGTGGTGGGCACTCGTCGGCCGTGCGCTCGAGACCGTTGACGACCGCGCCCGCACCCGCCGCTACCAGGGCCTGGGCTGGTTCGACCGGTTCGGTTCGGCCCCGGTGTCGGCCGTCGCCGCCCGGGCGCTCACCTACTGGGTGCGTGATCCGCGGTACCGCACGTCGTACCTGATCATCCTGCTCGTGCCGATCGTGGTCATCCCGCTCGGTGTCGCCGGGGTGCCGTGGCAGTGGACCGCGCTCGTGCCGCTGCCGCTGATGGCCCTGATCGCCGGGTTCCTGCCGCACAACGACGTCTCGTACGACAACACCGCCGTGTGGCTGCACGTCGCCTCGGGTGCGCCCGGGTGGAGCGACCGGCTCGGTCGTGTCGTGCCCGTGCTGGTCGTGGGGGCGCCCGCGATCGTCGCCGGGGCCGCGCTGTCCGCCCGGCTGTTCGGAGACTGGGCCGCGTTCCCGCTGCTCATCGGCGTGAGTGCGAGCGCGCTGTTGTCCGGGCTCGGGTTGTCGAGCGTCCTGTCCGTGCTCATGCCCTACCCGACGGTGCGCCCGGGCGACCACCCCTTCCAGCAGCCCCAGGCCGCCGGCGTCACCGCCACGGTCGCGCAGGCGTCCATGGTGATCGGCATCGTGCTCTGCACGGTCCCCGCAGCCTGCCTCGCGGTGCTGGCCGTCGTGCAGGGTCCGGAGCCCTGGTCGGTGCTGACGCTCCTGGTGGGCATCGGGGTCGGTGCCGTCGTGCTCGTGATCGGTGTCTCCGCCGGCGGACGCCTGTTCGACCGCCGCGGCCCCGACCTGCTCGCCGCGGCACAGCGCAACTAGCAACTCCGAGCACCGAGCGACTCCGCGCGACGATCGCCCAGCGCGGACGAGCGGCGCGCCCGAGGGCGGACCGTCGTACCCTGGACCCATGAGCATGACGGAACCAGGCGGCGGCCTCGACGTGATGGACCGGGAGCTCGAGAAGCTCCTCGAAGACGAAGCGATCGAACCCGGTGACCACGAGCGGTTCTCGCACTACGTCAAGAAGGACAAGATCCTGCAATCGGCCCTGTCCGGCAAGCCGGTCAAGGCGCTGTGCGGCAAGAAGTGGATCCCGGGTCGCGACCCGGAGAAGTTCCCGGTCTGCCCGGACTGCAAGGCCATCTACGAGAAGATGAAGGCCGAGTAGCCGCGACCAGCAGGCGGACGGGAGGCCCGTGGCGACGCCGCCACGGGCCTCCCGTCCGTCATTCGGACGCGACGTGACGCGCGACGCGACGCGTGCGTGCGCCCTAGATCACCAGGGTGGGGATGGCGGGGTCGCCGCGACCGATGCGCGACGCATCGGCGGGCAGCTCCGCCTTCGCGCGCTTGTGGTGCGCTCGTGCGGCCTCGACGCCCTGCGTGCCGAGGAACGCCGGGTCGACCTCGCCGCCGGTGACCACGGGGACCAGCAGCGGCCGCTCGTCCGGACCGACCTGCGCACCCGTGAGCACGATCTCGGCGGTGGCGACGCCGTTGCGGAGTCGTCGGCCCGCCTCCTTCCGGCCGCCGATCGACGCCTTGTCGGCCGACTTCTTGGCGACGGGGACCCAGTCGCCGCCGTCCGCGTCCCGGTGCGCGACGAGCTTGAACACCATGCCGGCGGCCGGGTGCCCGGAGCCGGAGACGACCGAGGTGCCGACGCCGTACGAGTCGACCGGGGCGGCTCGGAGCGCGGCGATCGTGTACTCGTCGAGGTCGTTCGTCACCGTGATCTTCGTTCCCGTCGCGCCGAGGCGGTCGAGCTGCGCACGCACGGCGGCGACGACGGACGGCAGGTCGCCGCTGTCGATCCGGACGCCGCCGAGCTTGCCGTCGGTGAGCCGGACTGCCGTCTCGACCGCGGCCTCGATGTCGTAGGTGTCGACGAGCAGGGTCGTGCCGTTGCCGAGCGCGTCGAGCTGCGACCGGAACGCCTGCTCCTCGGAGTCGTGCAGCAGCGTGAAGGCGTGCGCGGCGGTGCCCATCGTGGGGATGCCCCAGGTGCGCCCGGCCTCGAGGTTGCTCGTCGCACCGAAGCCGGCGATGTACGCGGCACGGGCGGCGGCGACGGCGTTCCACTCGCCGGTGCGGCGGGAGCCCATCTCGGCGAGCGGGCGGCCGTCGGCGGCGGACACCATCCGGGCCGCGGCCGAAGCGATCGCTGAGTCCGCGTTGAAGATGCTCAGCGCGAGGGTCTCGAGCACGACGGCCTCGGCGAAGGTGCCCTCGATCTGCAGGATGGGGGAGTTCGGGAAGTAGACCTCGCCCTCCCGGTAGGCGCGGACGTCGCCGCTGAACCGGTAGTCGGCGAGCCACGAGGCGGTGCCGGCGTCGATGACGCCGCGGTCGCGCAGGAACCCGATCTCCTCGTCGCCGAAGCGGAAGTCCCCGAGGGCGGTGAGGAAGCGTCCGAGCCCGGCCGCGACGCCGTAGCGACGGCCGTCCGGCAGCCGCCGGGCGAACACCTCGAAGACGCATCGGCGGTCGGCGGTGCCGTCCTTCAGGGCGGCGTCCACCATGGTGAGCTCGTACTGGTCGGTGAGGAGCGCGCTGGTCACGTCTCCGACACTAGTGACGTGACGGTGGGGAGGCCCGGAGCACCCCGTGCGCCCGGCCTGCGTGGCGCGCGTGGTCGCGCCGGTGCTCGTCGGCCTGCGTCGGTACGCTGGTGCCGTGACGGATGCACCGATCGGAGTCTTCGACAGCGGGGTCGGCGGCCTCACCGTGGCCCGCGCCATCATCGACCAGCTCCCGCGCGAGAGCATCCGGTACGTCGGCGACACCGTGCACTCGCCCTACGGCCCGAAGCCCATCGCCGACGTCCGCCGCTACGCGCTCGAGGTCATGGACGACCTGGTCGAGCAGGGCGTCAAGGCGCTGGTGATCGCGTGCAACACCGCTTCGTCCGCCGTGCTCCGCGACGCCCGCGAACGGTACGAGCAGGCCTACGGCATCCCCGTGGTCGAGGTCATCCAGCCCGCGGCCCGCGCCGCCGTCAAGCAGACCCGAACGGGCCGCGTCGGGGTCATCGGCACCGTCGGCACCATCGCGTCGCGCGCCTACGAGGACGCCTTCGCGGTCGCCGCCGACGTCACGCTGACCACCGCCGCGTGCCCCCGGTTCGTCGAGTTCGTCGAGGCGGGGGACACCTCGTCGCCGTCGCTGCGCGAGATCGCGGCCGGCTACCTCGACCCGATCCGTGCCGCCGACGTCGACACCCTCGTGCTCGGCTGCACCCACTACCCGCTCATGTCCGCCGCGATCCAGTTCGTCATGGGTCCGGAGGTCACGCTCGTCTCCAGCGCCGAGGAGACCGCGAACGACGTCTACCGCCGGCTCGTGGAGCACGGGCTCGAGCGCACCGCGACCACCGCCCCGACCTACTCGTTCGAGGCGACGGGCGACGACAAGAACGGCTTCATCCGGCTCGCCCGGCGCTTCCTCGGTCCCGAGGTCTCGAGCGTCGGCCACCTCCAGACGGGGGCCATCACGCTGCCCCGCACCGAAAGGACCCCATGACCGACAACCTCCGCGTCGACGGCCGCACCGCCTCCGACCACCGTCCCGTCACCATCGAGCGGGGGTGGAGCACGCAGGCCGAGGGCAGCGCGCTCATCTCCTTCGGCAACACCAAGGTGCTCTGCACCGCGTCGTTCACGAACGGCGTGCCCCGCTGGCTCGCCGGCAAGGGCACCGGGTGGGTCACCGCCGAGTACTCGATGCTGCCGCGGTCGACCAACGAGCGCATGCAGCGCGAGTCCATCAAGGGCAAGGTCGGCGGCCGCACCCACGAGATCTCCCGCCTCATCGGTCGTTCGCTCCGCGCCGTCGTCGACACGAAGGCCCTGGGCGAGAACACCCTCGTCATCGACTGCGACGTGCTGCAGGCCGACGGCGGCACCCGCACGGCGTCGATCACGGGCGCGTACGTGGCGATGGCCGACGCGATCGAGTGGGGCCGCGCCAAGGGCTTCATCGCGAAGAAGGCCACCCCGCTCACCGACAGCGTGCAGGCGATCTCGGTCGGCATCGTCAAGGGGGAGCCGATGCTCGACCTCGCCTACACCGAGGACTCCGCCGCCGACACCGACATGAACATCGTCACGACGGGGTCGGGAAAGTTCATCGAGGTGCAGGGCACCGCCGAGCACGCGCCGTTCGACCGTGACGAGCTGAACGTCCTGCTCGACCTCGGCCTGGCCGGCAACCAGTCGCTCGCAGCGATCCAGCGTTCGGTCCTGGGTCTGGCGTGACGTCCCGCGAGGTGGTGCTGGCCACCCACAACCAGGGCAAGGTCGTCGAGCTGCGCGAGATCCTCGGGTCGGCGCTGGGCGAGGGTGTCGAACTCGTCGGCTACGACGGCCCCGAGCCGGTCGAGGACGGCGACAGCTACGCCGCGAACGCCCTGATCAAGGCGCGTGCCGCCGTCGCGCACACGGGGCTGCCGGCGCTCGCCGACGACTCCGGGATCGCCGTCGACGCCCTCGGGGGCGCACCGGGCATCCACTCGGCCCGCTACGCCGGTACCCGCTCGGACGCCGACAACATCGCGCTGCTGCTCACGAACCTGCAGGGCGTCGTCGAGCGGACCGCGGCGTTCGTGTGCGCTGCAGCCTTCGTGACGCCCGACGGTCAAGAGCACGTCGTCGAGGCCGTCTGGAACGGCGAGGTGCTGACCGAGCCCGTCGGTGACGGCGGCCACGGCTACGACCCGGTGTTCCGGCCGGACGACGCCGACCGCTCGTCGGCGGAGCTCACCCGCGACGAGAAGAACGCCCTGTCGCACCGCAGCAAGGCGTTCCGGGGCATCGCGCCGATCGTGCGGGAGCACTTCGGCGTCTGAGCGCCGGCGCTCTCGTCGTTCCGCACAACCGAAGTCGCCCCGAACCACGTGATCACGTGGTTCGGGGCGACTTCGGTTGTGCGCCGGTGCTGCGGCTAGAGCGTCGGGTCGACCGTCGGGGCCGTGGTGGCCTCGGCCTCGTTCGTGTGCTTCGCCTTGCGTGCGTTGCGCAGGTACGTCAGCGCCATCGGCACGACGGTCACGACGACCGCGGCGAGCAGGATGATGTCGATGTACTCGCGGACGATGTGCGCCACGAACGGGATGTGCCCGATGAAGTACCCGAGGAACGTCACGCCGACGCCCCAGACCACGGCACCGATCGCGTTGTAGAGCGAGTACTTCTTGTAGTCCATCCGGCCGACGCCCGCGGCGATCGGGGCGAAGGTGCGGACGACCGGCACGAAGCGCGCCAGGATCACGGCGAGCGGGCCGAAGCGGTGGAAGAACGCGTTGGTGCGCTCGACGTTCGCCTTCGAGAAGAGCCCGCTGTCCTTCCGCTCGAAGATCGGTGGCCCGGCCTTCTTGCCGATGTAGTACCCGAGCTCACCGCCGAGGAACGCGGCGGCGCCGATCATCAGCGCCGCGACCCAGATCGGGATGCCGCCGATCTCGCCACCGCGGTCGAAGGCGAACAGGCCGGTGATGACCAGCAGGCTGTCGCCCGGGAAGATGAAGCCGATGAGCAGACCGGTCTCGGCGAACACGATCGCGCAGACCACGAGCACGGCGATGGCCCCGAAGTGGTCGAGGATGTACTGCGGATCGAGCCACGGGATCAGGGCGAGTGCGACGGAGTGCATGGTTCTTCCGGTCGTGGAGCGGGAGTCACGGGGAGGACTCCCGCGGGATGAGGGTACCGCCCGGAAGTGACCGGGCCATCCCTCGCAGGGTTGACCTGCACGAGGCGTGCGGATGACCGCAACGGTGCGCCAGGAGGGACTCGGTGCGGAAGGAGGGACTCGAACCCTCACGCCTGGGGCACAGGAACCTAAATCCTGCGTGTCTACCGATTCCACCACTCCCGCGAGCAGCGGCAGTCTACCGAGCGCGGGGTGCGGGGCGGACGTGCGCCGGGCCTCCAGGCCGTGGGACGCACCGTGCGCGGTCCGCGACCCGGTGCGAGCTCGGCGGCTGGGTGCGGCGCTGTGGGCGTGCACGGTGCGGTCAACCGCGCACGGAGCGGAGGAGCGCGCACGGTGCGGCAGCGCGGCAGCGCGTCAGCGCAGCGGGCGCGGCAGGTACCGGGGCACGTACCGGAGCAGGATGCCCGCGCCGACCAGGCCGAGCACGCCCATCACCCCGCTCGCGACGGCGATGGACGCGACGGCGGTCACGCCGGAGATGAGGAGCGGCGCGGCCGCCGACCCGAAGTCGCCGGTGAACCGCCACGCCCCCAGGAACGGTGCCGGGGCGTCGCGCGGTGCGAGGTCCGCGCCCAGCGTCATGAGGATGCCGGAACCGACCCCGTTCGCCAGGGACATCCCCATCGCGATCGCGACGAACCAGCCGACCCGGGCGTCCAGGTGGCCGCTCCAGGCGAGCAGGAAGTAGCTGATGCTCAGGCCGAGCATGCAGGGCAGGGCGCTCGCGAGCCGTCCCCACCGGTCCATGATCTGCCCGCTCGTGTAGAACAGCGCGAAGTCGACGGCTCCGGCGATGCCGATCACGAGGGCCGCGGTCGAGTCGTCGAGGCCGACGCTCACCGCCCAGAGCGGCAGGATCACCTGCCGTCCGGCGCGCATCGCACCGATCAGGCCGGCGCCGCTGCCGAGCCGCAGCAGGACCGCCGCGTTCGCGCGGATGGTGCGGAAGAGGCCCTGCGCCTCCTGCTGGACGAACTGCGCGCCCGTGTCGGCGGGCGGTTCGGTCGCGTGGTCCCTCGCGTCCGTCGTGTGGTCGGCCGACAGCCGGGAGGCCCGTGGCGGCAACCGCAGACCGCGTGTGCCCGTCGCGGGGTCGCGCAGCACCAGGAGCACGGTCGCCGCCGCCAGGCAGCAGACGACGTGGATCCAGAAGGCGCTGCTGGTGGTGCCGGTCAGGTGGATGACGCCGGCGGCGATGAACGGGCCGACGAAGTAGCCGAAGCGGAAGACGCCGCCGAGGCTCGACAGTGCCCGGGCCCGGATCCGCAGGGGGATCGCGGTGGTCATGTAGGCGTGCCGGGCGAGGGCGAACACCGCGGTGGAGACACCGACCAGGAACACCCCGAGCGCCAGGACCCAGGCGTTCGCGGCCGTCGTGGCGACCACGAGCCCGACCACCGACACGAGCGCGGCGCCGATCATGGCGTTCCGCTCGCCGATGCGGGCGACGACGATGCCGGACGGCACGTCGCCGATGAGCTCCCCGACCAGGATGAGCGAGGCGACGAAGCCCGCGAACGCCAGGCTGGCATCGAGCGAGTCGGCCGCGATCGGGATGATCGGGATGATCGCGCCCTCACCGATCGCGAAGAGCGCAGCGGGCAGGAACCCGGACAGCAGGACGGACCGGAAGTCGAATGAGTCGTTCCCCGTCGTGGCCATCGCCCGACCAACGGTACGCCAGCGGTACCGCTTCGTCGGCGGGTTACCCTGGACGCATGCGTGTTCTTGCGGCGATGAGCGGTGGTGTCGACTCGGCGGTGGCCGCAGCCCGGGCGGTCGACGCCGGCCACGACGTGGTGGGTGTGCACCTGGCCCTGAGCCGGATGCCCGGCACCCTGCGCACCGGCAGCCGCGGGTGCTGCACCATCGAGGACTCGATGGACGCCCAGCGCGCCGCGTCGGCCCTCGGGATCCCGTACTACGTGTGGGACTTCTCGGCCCGGTTCAAGGAGGACGTCGTCGACGACTTCGTGGCCGAGTACCAGGCTGGCCGCACCCCGAACCCCTGCATGCGCTGCAACGAGCGGATCAAGTTCGCGGCGCTGCTCGAGAAGGCACTCGCCCTGGGGTTCGACGCCGTCGCGACCGGGCACTACGCCTCGATCGTCACCGGTCCGGACGGCTCCCGCGAGCTGCACCGGTCGGCCGCGTGGGCGAAGGACCAGTCGTACGTGCTCGGAGTCCTGACCGCCGAGCAGCTGCAGCACGCGATGTTCCCGCTCGGAGCCACCCCGTCGAAGGACGAGGTCCGGGCCGAGGCCGCCGAGCGCGGGCTGACGGTCGCCCAGAAGCCGGACTCGTACGACATCTGCTTCATCCCGGACGGCGACACCCGCGGCTGGCTGGCGGACCGCGTCGGCACCGCCCCCGGCGAGGTCGTCGAGCGTGACGGCACGGTCGTCGGCTCGCACGAGGGCGCCACCGGCTACACCGTCGGACAGCGCCGCGGCCTGGCCCTCGGTCGCCCGGCACCGGACGGCAAGCCCCGGTTCGTGCTCGAGATCCGCCCGAAGGACAACACCGTCGTCGTCGGCCCGAAGGAGGCCCTCGCCGTCACCTCGATGTCCGGATCGCGGTTCACCTGGGCGGGCACGGCCCCGGCCGACCCGGCGACGCCGTTCGCCTGCGACGTGCAGATCCGCGCGCACGCCGACCCGGTGCCCGCGACGGCCCGCGTGCAGGACGGCGTGCTCGTGATCGACGTCGACGAGCCGCTGCACGGGGTCGCTCCCGGCCAGACGGCCGTGGTCTACGTCGGCACGCGGGTGCTCGGCCAGTGCACGATCGACACGACGGTCAGCGCCGTCCCCGTCGACGCCTGACCCCGCCGCTCCCGGGGCACACGCTCGCTGCACGCCGCGTCGGTGGTGCACGGTAGAACTGATGCCATGAGCGAGACCGACGCGACGTTCGAGACCATCGACCCCGACGGGCTCGACGCCGCCCAGGCCGCGCGCGAGGTCGACCGGTTGCGCGCCCGCGTCACCGAGCTGCGCCACGACTACTACGAGGGCAACGCCTCGCCCCTGTCGGACGCCGACTACGACGCCCTGGTGCACCGCCTCGACGCGATCGAACGGCGGTTCCCGGAACTCCTGACGCCCGACAGCCCGACGCAGACCGTGGGCGGGCAGGCGCAGACGACGCAGTTCGCGCCGGTCGAGCACGCCGAGCGCATGCTCTCGCTCGACAACGTGTTCAGCCCCGACGAGCTGACCGAGTGGGCCCTCAAGGTGCAGCGGGACGCCGGTGCCGAGCGGGTGCGGTTCCTGACCGAGCTGAAGATCGACGGCCTGGCGATCAACCTGCGGTACGAGCACGGTCGGCTCGTCTCCGCCGCCACCCGCGGTGACGGCGTGGTCGGCGAAGACGTCACCGGCAACGTCCGCACGATGGGCACGATCCCGGACCGCCTGTCCGGCACCGGTCACCCGCCCCTGGTCGAGGTCCGGGGCGAGATCTTCTTCCCGGTCGCCGAGTTCGACGAGCTCAACGCGAACCAGCGCGAGGCAGGGGAGCGCGTGTTCGCCAACCCGCGCAACGCCGCCGCCGGGTCCCTCCGCCAGAAGGAAGAGGGCAAGTCCGAGGCGAAGCGCGCCCTGATGGTCGACCGGCTGCGGCGTCTGCGGATGCTCGTGCACGGCATCGGCGCGTGGCCCGTCCGTGAACTCGAGCAGGGCACCGACGTCCGCAGCCAGTCCGAGGTGTACGAGCTGCTGCAGACCTGGGGCCTGCCGACGAGCAGCCACTACCGGGTGTTCGACACCATCGACGAGGTCAACGGCTTCGTCCGGACCACGGGGGAGCGCCGCTCGTCGGTCGAGCACCAGATCGACGGCGTCGTGGTGAAGGTCGACGACCTCGCCCTGCACGAGGAACTCGGGTCGACCTCGCGGGCGCCGCGGTGGGCGATCGCGTACAAGTACCCGCCGGAAGAAGTGCACACGACGCTCACCGACATCGTGGTCAGCGTCGGCCGCACCGGCCGTGCCACACCGTTCGCGGTGATGGCCCCGGCCGAGGTCGCCGGGTCCGTCGTCCGCCAGGCCACGCTGCACAACCAGCAGGTCGTCAAGGCGAAGGGCGTGCTGATCGGCGACACGGTCGTGCTGCGGAAGGCCGGCGACGTCATCCCAGAGGTGCTCGGCCCGGTGGTCGAGCTCCGTGACGGCTCCGAGCGCGAGTTCGTGATGCCGACGAACTGCCCGGAGTGCGGCACCGAGCTCGCGCCCGCGAAGGAAGGCGACATCGACCTGCGCTGCCCGAACGCGAAGAGCTGCCCGGCGCAGGTGCGCGGTCGGGTCGAGCACATCGCCTCGCGCGGGTCGCTCGACATCGAGGGGCTCGGCGAGGTCGCGGCCGCGGCGCTCACGCAGCCGCTCCGCCCCGAGACCCCGCCGCTCGTCACCGAGGCCGGACTGTTCGACCTGACGATGCAGGACATCGTCCCGATCGAGGTCATCGTCCGCGACGCCGAGACCGGCATGGAGAAGGTCGACGACGACGGCACCCCGAAGCGCGTCACGCCGTTCAGTCGGGCGCGCAAGAAGACCGACCCGCCGTTCGACCCCGAGGCACGCGGCGCCGACTACACCGGTGAGCCGAGCCGCTACCCGTCGAAGAACGCGTTCGAGATGCTCGCGAACATCGACGCGGCGAAGACGAAGCCCCTGTGGCGGATCCTGGTCGGCCTGAGCATCCGCCACGTCGGACCCGTCGCCGCCCGGGCCCTGGCGAACCACTTCGGCTCCCTCGACGCGATCCGGTCGGCGTCGCGCGAGGACCTCGCCGCCGTCGACGGGGTCGGCGGGATCATCGCCGACGCCCTGCTCGCCTGGTTCGACGTCGACTGGCACCGCGAGATCATCGACCGCTGGACCACGGCCGGCGTGCAGTTCACCACCCCGGGCCACCCCGGCCCGGGCAGCGCCGACGTCGAGGGCGGCGTGCTGAGCGGCGTCACCGTCGTCGCGACCGGGTCACTCGAGGGCTACACGCGCGAAGGTGCACAGGAGGCGATCATCACCGCCGGTGGCAAGGCTGCCTCGAGCGTCAGCAAGAAGACCGACTTCGTGGCGGCCGGTCCGGGTGCCGGTTCGAAGCTCACGAAGGCCGAGCAGCTGGGCGTCCGGATCATCGATGCCGAGCAGTTCCACCTGCTCGTGACCGAGGGGCCCGCGGCGCTCGCCGAACCGGAAGCGCCCACGACCGAGGACTGAGGACCGACCGGGGCGCACAGCACGCCCGGTCGCATCCGCTGAGCGCGGCGCGCCGTCGAACGCGCCCAGTTCGGGGGACAAGTTGCATCGCGCATGGATGATCCGCGGACATCTCCATAGACTCGACCGAGCATCACCCGTCGTCTGCAGGGGGACGTCGGGACGGCCTTCCCGGGGGAGACCCGAATGCTGCTCATCGCTGCGGCTCTGCTCACCGCCTCGGTGCACTCGCTCGGAGTGATCGAGGCCCCAGGCATGCCCCCGGCGCACCAGGTCACGGTCGCCAGCACCACCACGACCCGCATCGTCCCGGTCGACGACGTGCTCTCGTCGGCGTCGGCGTCGGCATCCGTGTCGGCTCCCGTGGCGACGCCGGTGGCGGCAGGGGCGTCGTCCACGACAGCGGTGCGGGTGGACGACCTCGCCGCCGCGCACGGACGAGCCTTCGTCGAGGACCTCGGTGCGCTCGGCGCCGCAGACCTGCGGAGCGCGGCCACCGACCGCCATGTCGTGGCGACGGTGCAGGACGACCCGCCGCCCGCGCAGACCGTCGCGCAGTGGTGGTCGCACCTGCCCGCCGACGAGCAGGACCGACTCCTCGCGCACGCGCCCGCCCTGGTCGGGAACCTCGAGGGCGTGCCGTACGCCGTCCGTGACCAGGCGAACCGTGCGACGCTGACGTCCGGCCTCGCCGACGCCGACCTCGGTGCAGCCCGGGCCGCGATGCTCGGGCAGGTCCGGGACTCCCTGGTGCAGCAAGCCGGCGACCCGCGGCGCTTCCTGGTGGCGCTCGACACCCGGGGGTCGGGGCGTGCGGCGATCAGCATCGGCGACCTCGACACCGCGGCCGACGTCACCGTCGTGGTGCCGGGCATGTTCTTCACGGTCACCGGGCAGATGACCGACTTCACGAACACCGCCAACGACCTGTCCCGCGAGCAGGCCACCCTGGCGCCGCTCGCCGCCACGGGCAACGGGTCGGGAGCCGCCGTCGTCGCGTGGATGGGGTACCGCACGCCGGACCTGTCCAACATCCTGTCGCTCGGGCTCGCCCGGACCGGGGCGGAGCGGCTCGAACGGACCGTCGCAGGGCTTCGCGTGATCCGGGCGGGCGACCAACCGCGCGTGAACATCGTCGCGCACTCGTACGGGTCGACCACGGCGATGACGGCCCTGGCGTCGGGGCGGATGACCGCCGACACCCTGACGGTGCTCGGATCGCCGGGCAGCGACGTCCGGACGGCGGACGACCTCGCCGTCGCCACCGGGCAGGTCTTCGTCGGCGGTGCGCACAGCGATCCCATCGCGGGCTCCGGGTACTTCGGCACGGATCCGGGCGGGGCGTCGTTCGGGTCGACCGTGCTCGACCTCGCCGGGGGCGCCGACGCGCTGTCGGACGGTGACGTGTTCCGCCGGCCCGTGGGCCACAACGACTACCTCAAGCCGGGCACGGCATCGCTGCACGACGTCGCCCTGATCGGCATCGGACGCGGCGACCTGGTGCGCGAGCAGGTCCGACGCGGCAAGTCGGGTGGTGACGGCATCGTCGGCGCCTCGCCGGACATGTACCTCGTGCGCCCGCAGGACCTGCAGCCCCGTGACTGACGGGCCGTGGCCGACGGGCGGTGGGCGGCCGGCCCTGACCGACCGGGCGGACCCGCCGGTCGTGGCGACGCGGTGGGCGTGACCCGATCGTGACCGGCGGCCGACGTGCCGGCGGCGACCCGGGCCTCCCGGCCGGATCCGCGCGTACGCCCGGTTCGCGGCCCGCCCTCGGAACCGCCTGGGTGGCAACCTGAGCGCGACCGCAGCCTGCACTCGTTCCAGGGCAGAACCAGTACAGCCCTGCTGCCTACGGTGCCGTCATGCGTGTGGTGCGATGGCCTGGTGCTCTCCTGATGTTCGTGGTGATGTCCGTGCTCGCCGGCATGCTCGTCGCCGTCGCGGTGACCCCGGCGGTCGCCGTCGCGGGTGAGGGGACCTCCGGGGCGGTCTCGTTCTTCGAGGACCTGCCGACCTACCTCGACGTGCAGACCCCGCAGCAGGTGTCGTCCGTGTACGCGGAGCAGGGCGGGAAGCAGGTCAAGATCGCCTCGTTCTACGCCGAGAACCGCACGAACGTGACGGCGGACCAGATGGCGGACTCGCTCAAGCAGGCGGCGATCGACACCGAGGACCCGCGCTACTACGACGAGGGCGGCATCGACGTGCTCGGGACGCTCCGCGGGGTCGCCGCGACCGTCGTCGGCGGGGACGTGCAGGGCGGCTCGAGCATCACGCAGCAGTACGTCAAGAACGTCCTGGTGCAGCAGTGCGAGGAGCTCACGGGCAAGGACCAGGCCGCCACCGAGAAGAAGGTCGAAGCCTGCTACGAGGACGCGGCCGGCGTCACGCCGCAGCGCAAGCTGCAGGAGATGCGGTACGCGATCGCGGTGAACAAGAAGTACTCGAAGGACGAGATCCTGACCGGGTACCTCAACATCGTCGGGCTCGGCGGGCGGGTCTACGGGGCCGAGGCCGGGGCCGAGTACTACTTCGGCGTGCACGCGAAGGACCTGTCGCTCGTGCAGTCGGCCACGCTCGTCGCGATCCTCAACAACCCGTCGAACCTGCGCATCGACGTGCCGAGCGACAAGGACAACGGCAAGGCCAACGGGTACGAGCTGACGAAGGAGCGCCGCGACTACGTGCTCCGCCGGATGCAGGCGCACGGGTCGATCACGAAGGCACAGATGACGAAGGCGATCGCGACGCCGGTCACGCCGAAGATCACCGAGACCGCCAACGGGTGCTCGACCGCCGCGACGCACTACGACGCCGGGTACTTCTGCGACTACGTCCGCGACCAGGTGCTGCAGGACCCCGCGTTCGGCAAGACCGCGGCGGCACGCATCGCCACACTCGACACCAAGGGCCTGCAGATCCACACCTCGCTCGATCTCGACCTGCAGGGCCAGGCACAGTCCGCCCTGTCCACCTACGTGCCGGCCACGATGGCCGGCGTCGACGTCGGCGGCTCGAACGTCACCGTGGAGCCCGGCACCGGCCGGATCATGTCGATGGTCCAGAACACCACGTACACGCAGGGGGACAACGCCGCCGCCGGGGCCACGGCGGTGAACTACAGCGCCGACTCCGGGTACGGCAACTCGGGCGGGTTCCAGACCGGCTCGACCTACAAGGTGTTCACCCTGGCTGAGTGGCTCGCCAGCGGGCACACCCTGTCCGACTCGGTCACCACCTCGGAGCACCAGTTCGCGAACGCCGAGTTCACCAACAGCTGCCAGAACGTCGCGGGTGGCACCTGGAACGTCGCCAACGCCGAGAGCGTGCCGTCGTCGATGTCGGTCGAGGCGGCGACGGTCGAGTCGATCAACACGGCGTACGCCCAGATGGGCAAGCAGCTCGACCTGTGCAAGATCGCCCAGCTCGCGCAGTCGATGGGCATCCACCGCGCCGACGGCGGGGACCTGACGCAGACGCCGTCCTCGATCCTCGGCGTGAACGAGCTGTCGCCGATCGACCTGGCCGAGGCCTACGCGGGCTTCGCCAACGGCGGCATCGTGTGCACGCCCACCGCGATCGACTCGGTGACCGAGGCGGACGGCACGAAGATCACCCCGACGCCGTCGTCCTGCACGCAGGGCGTCTCCGCGGACGTCGCCGGCACGGTCGACTACGCGCTGCAGGGCGTGCTGTCCGGGTCGGGGACGGCCGCGAGCGCGAACCCCGGGGACAGCGTGGCGAAGTTCGCGAAGACCGGCACCACCGACGGCGACGTGCAGAACTGGCTGGTCGCGTCGTCGACGAAGTACACGAACGCCACCTGGGTCGGCAACGTGCAGGGGAGTGTGAGCCTGGCGAACTGGCCGTTCCTGCAGGGCACCACCGGGTACAGCGCGAAGTTCGGGGTCGGGAAGTCGATGATGGCGTACCTCGACCAGACCGTCGGCGGGGGAGCGCTGCCCGCGCCGAGCCAGGCGATGATCGGGCAGGCGAGCAAGTCGTCGTCATCGTCGTCGTCGTCTTCGTCCTCGTCAGGGTCCTCGCCGGGGCAGGGGACGGCGCAGGACGACCAGACGACGCCGACGGCTGCTCCGGCTGCGCCTGCCGCTCCGGCCGCACCCGCTGCCCCGGCTGCGCCGGCGCCCGCCGCGACGGTGGCCCCGGCGGCACCGGCTGCGAGGGGCCAGAACGGGAAGTGACCCTCGACCCCCTGGAGGCCCGGTGCCGGTCCGGCGGACCGGCACCGGGCCTCCAGGGGGTTGTCCACAGCCGCGCCTGCGCGCCCGACGCAGCCAATAGACTGTGGGGCATTCCACGAACCGATCGACGGAGCACCATGCCTGACATCACGAGCGAGCAGGTCGCACACCTGGCGAACCTCGCACGTATCGCACTCACGCCCGACGAGATCGAGAAGCTGACCGGGGAGCTGTCGCACATCGTCGAGAGCGTCGCCAAGGTCGCCGAGGTCGCGACCGACGACGTCCCGGCGACGAGCCACCCCGTGCCGCTCGGCAACGTCACCCGACCCGACGTGGTCGGCACGACGCTGACGCAGGAGCAGGCGCTCTCCGGCGCGCCCGACTCCGACGGCGAACGGTTCCGCGTGACCGCCATCCTCGGCGAAGAACAGTAGGGCGAAGAACAGTGACTGACGACATCACGAAGCTGAGCGCCGCGGCGCTCGCCGACGCCCTCGTGGCGCGCGACGTCTCGAGCGTCGAGGCCACCCAGGCCCACCTCGACCGGATCGCCGCCGTCGACGGCGACGTGCACGCGTTCCTGCACGTCAACCAGAACGCCCTGGCAGTGGCGAAGTCGATCGACTCCCGCCGTGCCGCGGGCGACGACCTCGGGCCGCTCGCCGGTGTGCCGATCGCCGTCAAGGACGTCCTGTGCACGCAGGACATGCCCACGACCGCCGGGTCCAAGATCCTCGAGGGCTGGGTGCCGCCGTACGACGCCACCCCCGTCGCGAAACTCCGCGCCGCCGGCCTCGTGCCGCTCGGCAAGACCAACATGGACGAGTTCGCGATGGGCTCGACCACCGAGTTCTCGGCCTACGGTCCGACCCGCAACCCGTGGGACCTCGACCGGATCCCCGGCGGGTCCGGCGGTGGCTCGGCCGCTGCGGTCGCCGCGCACGAAGCCCCGTTCGCCCTCGGTTCGGACACGGGTGGCTCCATCCGCCAGCCGGGTGCCGTGACGGGCACGGTCGGTGTGAAGCCGACCTACGGCGGGGTGAGCCGCTACGGCGCCATCGCCCTGGCGTCCAGCCTCGACCAGATCGGCCCGGTGTCCCGCACCGTCCTCGACGCCGCGCTCCTGCACGACGTCATCGGCGGGCACGATCCGAAGGACTCCACGTCCATCCCGGACGCCTGGCCCTCGATGGCCGCGGCCGCACGCGAAGGGCTGCAGGCGGACACGCTCCGCGGCCTGCGCGTCGGCGTGGTGAAGGAACTGGCCGGGGGCGACGGGTTCCAGGCCGGTGTCACCCAGCGCTTCCAGGAGACGGTCGCGCTGCTCGAGTCGGCCGGTGCGGTCGTCGTCGAGATCGACGCCCCGTCGTTCGCGTACGCGATCAGCGCGTACTACCTGATCCTCCCGGCCGAGGCGTCGTCGAACCTCGCCAAGTTCGACTCGGTGCGCTTCGGCCTCCGGGTCACGCCCGAGAACGGTGCCACCGTCGAGGACGTCATGGCCGCCACGCGCGAAGCCGGCTTCGGGCCCGAGGTCAAGCGGCGCATCATCCTCGGCACCTACGCCCTGAGCGCCGGCTACTACGACGCCTACTACGGCTCGGCGCAGAAGGTCCGCACGCTCGTGCAGCGGGACTTCCAGGCCGCCTTCGAGCAGGTCGACCTGCTCGTCAGCCCGTCGGCCCCGACGACCGCGTTCCCGATCGGTGAGCGCATCGACGACCCGCTGGCGATGTACCTCAACGACCTCACCACGATCCCGGCGAACCTCGCCGGCGTTCCCGGCATGAGCATCCCGAACGGCCTCGCGCCCGAGGACGGCCTGCCCGTCGGTGTGCAGCTGATGGCGCCCCAGCGTGAGGACGCCCGGCTGTACCGCTACGGTGCCGCCCTCGAGCGTCTGCTCGAACAGCAGTGGGGCGCGCCGCTCATCGCGTCCGTCCCGGACCTCGACCAGAGTCAGCAGTCCGCTGCGCAGGAAGGTGTGATCTGATGGCGCAGAAGGACGCGCTGATGGACTTCGACGAGGCGCTCAAGCGCTACGAGCCGGTGCTCGGCTTCGAGGTCCACGTCGAACTCGCGACGAAGACCAAGATGTTCTCGGACGCCCCGAACTTCTTCGGCGGCGAACCCAACACGAACGTCACCCCGGTCGACCTCGGGCTGCCCGGGTCGCTGCCGGTCGTGAACGCACAGGCCGTGCGGTACTCGATCCAGCTCGGGCTCGCGCTCGGCTGCTCGATCGCCGAGTCCTCGCGGTTCGCCCGGAAGAACTACTTCTACCCGGACAACCCGAAGAACTACCAGGTCTCGCAGTACGACGAGCCCATCGCCTACGAGGGCGAGGTCGAGGTCGAGCTCGCCGACGGGACGATCTACAACATCCCGATCGAGCGCGCCCACATGGAAGAGGACGCCGGCAAGCTGACGCACGTCGGTGGTGCCACCGGCCGCATCCAGGGCGCCGAGTACTCGCTCGTCGACTACAACCGCGCCGGTGTGCCCCTGGTCGAGATCGTCACGAAGCCGATCTTCGGCGCTGAGCACCGTGCCCCCGAGCTCGGAGCCGCCTACGTGCAGGTCATCCGCGACCTCGTCCGGGCGCTCGGTGTCTCCGAAGCCCGCATGGAGCGCGGCAACCTGCGGTGCGACGCGAACATCTCGCTGCGCCCTCGCGGGCAGGAGAAGCTCGGCACCCGCACCGAGACCAAGAACGTCAACTCGTTCCGCGCCGTCGAGCGTGCGATCCGCTACGAGATCCAGCGCCAGGCCGCGATCCTCGCCGCCGGCGGCACGATCACGCAGGAGACCCGCCACTGGCACGAGGACACCGGTCGCACCTCGGCCGGTCGTCCGAAGTCGGACGCCGACGACTACCGGTACTTCCCGGAGCCCGACCTGCTGCCCGTCGTGCCGGACCCGGCCGTCATCGCGGAGCTCCGTGCTTCGCTGCCCGAGGCACCGGTCGCACGTCGCCGTCGCCTGAAGGGTGACTGGGGCTTCGCCGACCTGGAGTTCCAGGACGTCGTGAACGGCGGGCTGCTCGACGAGGTCGAGGGCACCGTCGCCGCCGGCGCCGCACCACAGGCCGCCCGCAAGTGGTGGACCGGTGAGATCAGCCGCGTCGCCAACGCGCAGGACGCCGCCCCCGGTGACCTGGTGTCGCCGAAGCACGTCGCCGAGGTCATCGCGCTCGTCGAGTCCGGCGACCTGACCGACCGCCTCGCGCGCCAGGTGCTCGAGGGCGTCATCGCGGGCGAGGGCTCGCCGGCGCAGGTCGTCGAGGCCCGCGGGCTCAAGGTCGTCTCGGACGACTCCGCCCTGACGGCCGCGGTCGACGAAGCACTCGCGGCGCAGCCCGACGTGCTGGCGAAGATCCAGGACGGCAAGGTCCAGGCGGCCGGCGCGATCATCGGCGCGGTCATGAAGGCCATGAAGGGCCAGGCCGACGCCGCACGCGTGCGGGAACTCGTGCTGGAGCGCGCGCAGCAGTCCTAGGCAGTCCCACCTCGGAGGGCACGGTACCGGTCGGTGCCGTGCCCTCCGTGCGTCCCGGTCACCGTGTGCATCCTGGGGACGCGTCAGCGATCCGGTGACAGGATGAGTCGTGTCCGCAACGATCCGCGCCATCGGAACCGCCGTCCCCGAGACGACCCTCGACCAGCCCCGGGTGCGTGACCTGTTCTCCGCCCAACCCGACCTCGGGCGGCTCGGCAAACGGCTCGTCCCCGCCGCCTTCGACGGGTCGGCGGTCGACCAGCGGCACACCGTCCTCGAGGAACTCGACTCCGCGCGTGCCGGTGGGGCCTTCCGTGACGACGACGGCACCCTGCGCTCGCCGTCCACCGGCTCGCGGAACGACCGGTACCGCGAACTCGCCCCGCCGCTGTTCGTCGCCGCCGCCCGCGACGCCGTCGCACGCGCCGGCATCGCGCCGGAGTCCGTCACGCACCTGGTGACCGTGTCCTGCACCGGGTTCACGCAGCCCGGGCCCGACATCGACGTCGTCGAGCAGCTCGGGCTCCCCGGTGGGGTCTTCCGGCACCACATCGGCTTCATGGGGTGCTGCGCCGCGTTCCCCGCGCTCCGGATCGCCGCGGCGTTCGTCGACCAGGACCCGGACGCCGTCGTGCTCGTCGTCTGCGGTGAACTCTGCACCCTGCACGTCCGCGCCTCGAACGACCCCGACCAGATCGTCGCGAACAGCGTCTTCGGCGACGGTGCGGCCGCCGCGGTCGTCGCCCGGGACGGAGCCGGTCTGCGCTTCGACGAGTTCACGACGGCCGTGGTGCCCGAAGGGGCGTTTGAGATGGCCTGGAACATCGGGGACGAGGGCTTCGAGATGGTCCTGTCCACCGCCGTGCCGAAGCTCGTCGGCCTGCACGTCCCGAGCGCCGTGCAACCGCTGCTCGACGGCGGGCCGGCGTCGGACGTGCCGGTGTGGGCGGTGCACCCGGGCGGCCGGGCCATCCTCGACCGCACGCAGGAGTCGCTCGGCCTGCCCGACAGCGCCATGGAGTCGAGCCGGCGGGTGCTGCGGGAACACGGCAACATGTCGAGCGCCACCGTGCTCTTCGTGCTGCGGGACGCCGTCGACGCCGGCCTCGAGGACGGCAGCGCCGTCGTCGCGCTCGCCTTCGGCCCCGGCCTCACCGTCGAGAGCGCACGGCTCACCGCGGTGCGGACCGAGGCGTCGCCCGCGGCAGAACCCGCGGCAGAGCCCGTGGCGGAACCCGCGGCGGAACCCGCTGTCGCACCCGCCCGCGTGCCCGTCGCGACCACGGGCGCGGCGTGAGCCGTCAGGGCGGCGGCACCACGGGCCTCCCGGCCGTCGACCTGCGTACCCGCGCGCTCGACCTGACCGAACTGATGGACGACCCGGACTGCGACCCGCGTGCGCTCGCGCGCACCTTCCGGCGCTTCGCCGTCGTGAACGCGCTCGTGAGCGGCTGGCGCGCGGCCTGGCGGTCCCACGTCGTGCCGGCCCTGCCCGCCAGCGGCCGCGGCCGGGTGCTCGACCTGGGCTGTGGCGGCGGCGACCTGGCCCGCTCGCTGGTGCGGTGGGCGGCGAGCGACGGATTCGACCTCGAGGTCGTCGGGGTCGACCCGGACGAACGTGCCATCGCCGCGGCACGGCGGTCGTCCCCGACCGGTGTGACGTTCCGGCAGCAGTCGAGCGGTGACCTGGTCGCGGCGGGTGAGCGGTTCGACGTCGTCGTGTCGAACCACGTGCTGCACCACCTGGGCGACGAGGAACGGCGGGGGTTCCTGGCCGACTCCGAACTGCTCGCGAGCGGGCGCAGCCTGCACTCGGACATCCGTCGGTCGCCGGCGGCCTACCGGGCGTACGCGCTGGCGTCACCGCTCGTGGCGGCGGGGACGTTCATCCGCGTCGACGGCCTGCGGTCGATCCGCCGGAGCTTCACCGTGCCCGAACTCCGCGACGTGCTGCCCGGCGGATGGCGGGCCGAGGCGGCTGCGCCGCACCGGGTGCTGGCGATCCGCGACGCGTGAGCGGGCGGGCCGCCGGTTGTCCGACGCGACCTGACGACGGACGGGAGGCCCGTGGCGACGCCGCCACGGGCCTCCCGTCCGTCCGTCGGTGCGTCCACGACGCGCGCCGCTACGGGCGCAGCAGCACCTTGATGGCCCGGCGCTCGTCCATCGCGCGGTAGGCCTCGGCGGCCTCGTCGAGCGGCAGCTCGAGGTCGAAGACGCGACCGGGGTCGATCGCGCCGGACAGCACGTCGGGCAGCAGCTCGGGGATGTACTTCCGGGCCGGGGCCATGCCGCCCGCGATGGCGATGTTCGTGTCGAACAGGTAGCGCGTGCCGATGGTCGGCACCCCGTGCGGGACCCCGACGAAGCCGACGTTGCCGCCGGGGCGGACGGAGTGCAGCGCCTGGTCCATGCTCTCCTCGGTGCCGACGGCCTCCACCGCGCAGTCGGCCAGGTCGCCGCCCAGGAGCTCCCGGACGGCGTCGACGCCCTCGGCACCACGGGCGGCCACGATGTCGGTCGCGCCGAACTCGCGGGCGAGCGCCTGGCGGTCCGCGTGCCGGCTCATCGCGATGATGCGGTCCGCACCGAGCCGCTTCGAGGCGAGCACGGCGGACAGACCGACCGCGCCGTCGCCGACCACGACGACGGTCTTGCCGGGGCCGACCGCTGCCGACACGGCGGCGTGGTGCCCCGTCGAGAAGACGTCGGACAGGGTGAGCAGCGACGGCACCAGGGCCGGGTCGACCGGGCCGGGAACCACGACGAGCGTGGCGTCGGCGTCCGGGATCCGCACGTACTCGGCCTGTGCGCCACCGACGGGGTCGCCGTACGCGTCCGTGCTGCCGAACCCGGACAGGTGGTCGCAGCCGGTGGTCATGCCGTTGCGGCAGGCCTGGCAGGTGCCGTCGTTCATGGTGAAGGGGGAGATGACGAAGTCGCCCTCGTGCAGGCCGGTGACGTCGTCACCGACGGCGACGACCTCGCCGACGAGCTCGTGGCCGATCGGTCGGGGCTGCTTCGTCTCGGTGACGCCGCGGTAGGGCCAGAGGTCCGATCCGCAGACACAGGCCGCGAGGACCTTGACGACGACGTCCTTGCCGGACAGGAGCCCGGGTCGGTCGCGCTCCTCGACGCGGATGTCGTTCGGGGCGTGGATGATCGCTGCGCGCACGGGCGGGCCTTCCGTCGAGATGATGGGGAACCGGCGCGGTCGACGTCGTCCGGGCCGTCGTCGACAGTACCCTCGTGCGGGTGGACGACGACCGGTACGGCGGCGATGTGCTCTCGGGGGACTGGCGCTCGCGCGGGGTGAAGAAGGTGCGGCAGGTGCCGCTCGAACGGGACATGGTGCTCGAGGACCCGGACTCCGGGTGGGCCGGTGCCGTGGTGGGACTCGAGGCCGGCAACATCGCGCTCGAGGACTGGAAAGGCCGCACGCGTTCCTTCCCCTTCACCGGGCAGTTCCTGCTCGAGGGTGAGCTGGTGACGCTGGGGCGGCCGTCGGCGCCGGTCGGGCGGTCGGCCGCAGCCGCTGCCGGCTCGCCGGGTTCGCTGGGTTCCGTTCATTCGGACTGGAGGCCCGGGGGCGCGCCCGCCGTGCGGCAGGCGTCCGACGGTGGTCGCCTCCGTACCGCGTCCGGATCGTTCGCCGTGGAGTCGCAGCGTGCTCGGGTTGCGCTGCCGAGCCGCATCATGGTCGAGGGCAAGCACGACGCGGAACTCGTCGAGAAGGTCTGGGGTGCCGACCTGCGCGTCGAGGGTGTCGTGGTCGAGGAGCTCTCCGGCGTCGACAACCTGGCCGCCGTGCTCGACGAGTTCCAGCCGACGCGGGAGCGCCGGGTCGGGGTCCTGGTCGACCACCTGGTGCCCGGATCGAAGGAGTCCCGCTTCGCCGACGCCGTGATGCGTGGCAAGTGGGGCGCGCACGTGCTCGTCGTCGGGCACCCGTTCGTCGACGTCTGGCAGTCGGTCAAGCCGGCACGGGTCGGGCTGCGGGCGTGGCCGACGATCCCGCGCTCGATCGAGTGGAAGGCGGGCATCTGCCAGGCACTCGGCTGGCCGCACGCCGAGCAGGCCGACATCGCTCGGGCATGGCAGCGGATCCTCGGGCAGGTGCGCACCTTCGCCGACCTCGAGCCGGAGCTGCTCGGCCGTGTCGAGGAGCTGATCGACTTCGTGACGGAACCACAGGCCTGAGAACCGGCGGATTGCCCGACCGGCCCGGTGTGCCGGGGGTGATCCGCGCCTCCAGGCCTACTGTTGAGGGATGGACGGCATCGACGGTCGCGTGCGGGGCGCGGTCGACCTGTGGCTGCGCTGGCTGCCGCGCTGGCAGATCGGGACCGCCCGCCCGCGCACGCGCATCTGCCGGAAGTGCACCGGGTCCCCGATCGCCGCGGCCGCGGGGTTCGGACCCGACGTGCCGCACGCCGTCCAGCACGCGCTGATCGGCCGGATCTCGACGATCGTCGAGGACGCCGTCGACGACTACACGGCGAAGAACCTGCCGCTGCTGCAGCGGGAACTCGAGCGGGCGGCGGCCCGGAAGCGGCACGCGGGGTACCAGCCGGCCGAGGGGTTGTCGCCGGAGTTCCAGGGCCTCGACGTGGACCCCGAGCCGTCGCCGGGGTCGCCGTTCCTGTTCACCCTCGGCGAGCTGGCCGGCACCGGTGCGGGGGAGCAGACGCCGCGCGAGCCGTTGTCCGACGAGGCGAAGGCTGCGCTCCGGCACGAGATCGCGCTGTCCGACGAGTGTGCGCGGTCGACCGGCACCGCGGTGTGCCTGGCGCTCATCGACCACCGGCCGCGGATCGCCGAGGCCGTGGAACGCCTGGTGGAGCCGCAGATCGAGGCGCTGGTGTCGGACATGTTCCGCGGGTTCGACGGGCCCGAGGACGGGCCGCGCAGCGGGCTGTTCTAGGCGCGGGTGCGCGGTGCGCGGGCGCGGCTGCGGCCGTGGGTCGAAGCCGCACGGTGCTGTCTGTGTCGGCCCGTGCGAGGTTGTCCGCTCGGTGCACGCTTGTAGCGCCGCACCGAGCCACCACGGTGGCGCCACTTGACGAACCTCGCACCGTGCGTGCTTCTCGAGCCTCGCACCGCAACACGAACCGTGCGCGGTTTGAGCGACCTCGCACCGTGCGCCAGGCCCGGAGCCTGCACGGGTCGAGTCGACGCGCACCGTGCGAGGTCGGCGGGTCGGGGGATCGGCGTCAGCGGGGGAGCAGGGTGCGGCCGGGGATCACGGTGCCGCGCAGTGAGCGGTGCTCGACCGGGCGCGTGGGGTCGTCGATGCGGCCGATGACGAGGTCGATGGCCTCGCGGCCGATGCGCTCGATTGGTTGCTCGAGTGTCGTGAAGCCGATCCAGTCGCTCGCCAGCGGGTAGACGCCGTCGAACCCGGTGACGGAGAGGTCGCGCGGGACCTCGACACCGCGGCGGGCGAGCGCCTCGCACACGTCGAGCATGAGCCGGTCGGTCGGGCACATCACCGCGGTCACGCCCGACTCCTGCACGGCGTCCACCAGGTCGGCGGCGAGGTCGTCGGGTGGCCGCACGAAGCTCGCGTCGATGTCGATCACCCGGAGGCCTCGTGCTCGGAGCCGCTCGAGCATCGCCGACGATCGTGCGTGCTGCGTGATCGCGTTGTCGAGCGGGACGGTGAACACCGCGGCCGTGGTGTGGCCGGCATCGGCGACGGCGTCCGCGATGGAAGCCCCACCGTCGACCTCGTCGCAGTAGACGCTCGAGAGCGCCGGGTGCAGCTCGGGCCGACCCGCGACGACGGTGGCGATGCGGGGCGCGAACTCGGCGATGTCGGCGGACGGCATCAGGCCGCTGCACACGACGAGCCCGTCGACGCGCATGGACACGAGTGCGGCGAGGGCGGACTTCTCGTCCTCGACCCGACCGACGCCCGTCGTGGTGACGACGCGGTAGCCGAGCTCCGATGCGCGGCGCTCCATCACGGCGTGCAGTGCGGTGTAGACCATCGACGATGCATCCCGGACGAGCATCCCGATCGTGTTCGTCCGCCCGCTGACCAGCCCGCGAGCCATCGCGTTCGCGACGTACCCGAGCTCGGCTGCCGCTCGTTCGACGCGCTCGCGGGTCTCGTCCGAGAACCGTCCGGTCCCGGAGAGTACGCGGCTCACCGCCGACTTCGAGACCCCCGCACGTGCGGCGACGTCGAGGATCGTCGGTTGGGAACCGCGGCTGCCGTTCACGCGTCGGACGCTGCGGCGTCCCGTCGCGACCGCGACGCGGTGAACCGGAGCACACCGCGGGCGATCGCGCGCCAGCCGAGCAGGAACACCCCGAGCACGATGGTCGCGACGATGACGAACGAGATCGGCAGCGGGTTGCCGTCGACGTCCCCCTGCCCGGTGGCGACGCGGATGGCCAGACCGACGAAGACCGTGAGGACCCAGACCACGACACCGGTCGGCCAGAAGCGCAGCGGTCGAGCCCAGGCACCGCTCGTCACGTACCCGATCGCCCAACCGGCCAGGAACGGGTAGGCGGTGGTCCAGAGCGCCAGCGCCGTGTTGGCCTCACCGTGCGACGAGCGCCCGATGAGCGCGAAGACGACGATGAGGACGACGTCGATGACGGCTGCGAGCCAACCCCAGGTGCGTGCGTTCACCCGCTCATTCTCGCAGGCCCCGGGCTGCCCGCTCATTCCTCCACAAGGTGGTCGACGGGGCTGGTCCTCCACAGCACTCCCATGCGGTGCTGCTCCGAAGGCGGAGGATCCGGAGCATCACGAGTATGTCGATGAACCTCAAGCTCGCACCGGTCCCCGAAGTCCTCACCTTCCGAACGTCCGCCCAGCGCCCCGACGAGTCCGATGTCATCAGACGTCGGGCCGCTGCGGGGGAGCTCACACGGGTAGCACGCGGACTGTACGCGGAGTCTGCGGGATGGGCCGCACTCCGCCCCAGCGAGCAGCACCACGTTCGGCTGCGCTCGTTCGCCGACCGGATCCGCCCCGGAGACCTGATCTCACACGTCTCGGCCGCCGTCGTCTTCGGTGTGCCCCTGCTCACCCCACCACCGACACGGATCCACGTGACCTCACGCGGTGCCGACCGGCGCACCACGAACGCGACCTTCGTGGTGCACGCCGACCTCGACGCCGAACGGAACGAGCGTCCGGTCGCCACGCCCGACGGGTTGGTGTTGTGTGGACTCGATCGGCTGGCGACCGACCTCGCACTCACACTGCCGTTCACCGACGCAGTCGTGTCCCTCGATGCGCTCCTCCGTCGCGAGGTCGAGCGCGAAGTCGTCCGGTCGGCGATCGAGCGGCGCGGGCAGAAGGGACGACGTCGGGCGCTCCGGGCGATCGGGTTCGCCGATCCCGCATCGGACTCACCGGGGGAGTCGTACGCACGAGCGCGGTTCGACCAGTTCGGGACACCGCCGCCGGTCCTCCAGCACCGCTTCCGAGCGCCCGGCGAGCCGGACATCGTCGTGGACTTCTGGTTCCCGGATGCCGGGGTCGTGGTCGAGTTCGACGGAGCCGTGAAGTACCGGAGCAGTGCGTACCTGCGGGGACGGACGCCGGAGGAAGCGCTGTTCGACGAGAAGATCCGAGAAGACCGACTCCGCGCGTTCCCCGAGGTACGAACCGTGGTGCGGCTCACCTGGTCGGACCTGCGCAACGAGTGGGTCCTCCGCGCGAAGCTCCGCCGGGCCGGAGTCCGCATGTCGCGCTGAGGGGCTTCAGCCACGCACCGTGCGAGTTTGTTCGGCCTCTTGCCGGTGCGCACGGTGCGCGGTTCGTCGCCCACCGTCGACTTGGCTGCTCGGTGCGGGGTCGTCGGCAGCGAACGGGGCCGCGCACGGTGCATCCTTCGCCGGTCGGGGGCGAGCAGCCCGCTCCGTGCAGGGTTGTAGCCGGGCACGAAGCCGTCAACCTCGCACGGGTCGGCGGAACTCGCACCGTGCGCCGTCACCGCATCCGACGCGCAGCACCGCAGCACCGCGCCCGCCCCCGCCGCCCCTGCACCGCACCCCACCGCACCCGGAGTTCACCCGGCGGCGACGCCGGAGGCACCCGGAGTTCACCCGGCAGCGCCACACTCGACCCCGGCGCGGGAACGTTCCCACACGTCCCGCCCGCACGAACCCCGCACGCCCGCACGCCCCCACCCCCGCACACCCCACGCACCACGGAACAGGGAGAACCCACGTGAAGACCCGAGTCCTCGCCGGCCTCGCCATCGCGGCAGCCGCGACCGTCGCACTCTCCGGCTGCGTCCAGAGCGCCAACGCCTCGAACGCCTCCGACACCGACGGCACCACCGACCTCACCGTGTTCATCAGCGGCGACACCAACGTCAAGGACCTCTGGGACAAGTCGCTCATCCCCGCCTTCGAGAAGGCGAACCCGAAGATCCACGTCAGCACGAGCATCGACCTGCACGGCGAGCACGACGCCCAGACCCAGGCGAACCTCGCCACCGCGGTCAAGGCCGGCAAGTCCGTCGCGTACGACCTCGTCGACGCCGGCTTCGTCACCACCGCCGGCAAGGCCGGGCTGATGGCGCCGGTCAGCGACAGCACGATCCCGAACCTGAAGGACGTCCCGGACGCCACGAAGCAGCAGGGCGGCGACAGCGCCATCCCGTACCGCGCCTCGAGCGTGCTGCTGGCGTACGACGCGAGGAAGGTCACGGACCCGCCGAAGACCCTCGACGACCTGCTCGCGTGGATCAAGGCCAACCCGGGCGAGTTCGCCTACAACTCCCCGTCGTCCGGCGGTTCGGGTGGTTCGTTCGTGGCCACGGTGCTCGCGAAGTACCTGACGCCCGCCGAGCAGGAGACGATGCAGACGAAGTACGACAAGTCGCTCGAGTCGAAGTGGGACAAGGGCTTCGCGGCCCTGAAGGACCTCGGCCCGTCGACGTACCAGAAGGGCGTCTACCCGAACGGCAACGACCAGGTCGTGCAGCTGCTCGGCAGTGGCCAGATCGCGATGGCCCCGGTCTGGAGCGACCAGTTCATCACCTCGCAGAAGACCGGCATCATCCCGAAGACCACCAAGGCCGTGCAGATCGAGGACCCGTCGTTCACCGGCAGCGCGAGCTTCCTCGGCATCCCCAAGACCGAGCCGAAGGCCAAGAAGGCGGCAGCCGAGAAGCTCGCCGACTTCGTGCTCAGCGCGAAGGGGCAGCAGCTCGTCGCGAGCGCCGTCTCCGGCTACCCGGTGATCCCGCTCGACAGCCTGCCCAAGTCGGTCGCCGAGCAGTTCGCCGACGCGAACCCCTCGCAGCTCCGCCTCGGGTTCCAGAGCGACTTCGCCGCCGACATGAACGCGGCGTGGGACGCGAAGGTCCCGCAGTGACCCAGACCGTCCAGGACGGCCCGGCAACCGGCCGGGAGGCCCGTGGCGACTCCGCCACGGGCCTCCCGCCCGTCCCGCCCCACGCCCAGGGCCCGGCGCACCCCGCCAGCGGGCGCACGGCGCAGGAGCGGCTGGCCCGCCGCCGGCGCTGGCAGGGCCTCGTCCTCGTCGCCGCCCCGGTGCTGGTCGTCGTCCTGTTCGTCGGCGTCCCGGTGGTGAACGCCGCGCTGTTCAGCCTCGGGTTCACCGGCGGCCTGAACCAGGCGCTCGCCGACATCGGCGGCGACACCGTGCGCGGCTTCTCGTTCGCGGTCTACGCGACCCTGCTCGGCAACGCCACGTTCCTGCGTGACCTGGTCGCGACGCTCGGGGTCACCGCACTGTCGACCGGCCTGACCGTGGGGCTCGCCGTCGTCGTCGCGGTGATCCTGCGGCTCCGCGGCGGCTTCCTCGGCAAGACCCTCAGCGTCCTGGCCGTGGTGCCGATCTTCGTGCCGGTGGTCATCGCGAGCTGGTCGATCCTGACCTTCACCGACGCGCAGGGGTTCCTCCGGAGCCTCGGTGCGCAGTTCGGCCTCGACGTCCCGGTGTGGGGCTACACCCTCGTCGCCGTGGTGTTCGGCAGCGTCTGGACCAGCCTGCCGTTCGCGGTGCTGATGATCGCCGGGGCGCTGCAGGGCACTCCGGACGCCCTGGTCGAGGCCGCGAAGGACGCCGGGGCGAGCACCTGGCGCGTCGTCTGGCAGGTGCTCCTGCCGATGGCCGCGACCCCGCTCGTCATCGCGACGACGTTCACCGTGATCGGGGTGCTCGGTTCGTTCACCGTGCCGTACTTCACCGGTCCGAACGCGCCGACGATGCTCGGCGTCGACATCTCGAAGTACTTCCAGGCCTACAACCGTCCGCAGCAGTCGACGGCGATGGCGTTCATCGTGTTCGCGTTCGCCGCGGCCGCGAGTGTCTTCTACCTCCGCTCGACGGTCCGCTCGAACGCGGGCGAGCTCGACAAGAAGCGTCAGGAGCAGCAGTGATCAAGCGTCTGACCGGCAACGCCCTCGTCTGGGCGACCGCGATCGTGCTGGCCGTGTTCATCCTCGGGCCGCTCGTCTGGCTGGCCGCCCGGGCCTTCGCGACGACGTGGACCTACCCGAACCTGCTGCCCGACGGCTGGACCCTGCAGTGGTGGGGCACCGTGTTCGAGGACCGCAGCCTGGCCGTCGCGGTGCAGAACTCGCTCGTCCTCGCCCCGCTCACGGTCCTCATCGCCGCGGTGGTCTGCCTGCCCGCGGCGTGGGCGATCAGCCGCATCGAGTTCCCGGGGCGGCGGCTCGTGCTCGTCGGACTGTTCGCCACGAACGCGTTCCCGAAGATGGGCCTCTTCGTCACGATGTCGGCGATGTTCACCGCGCTGAACCTCATGAACACGGTCACCGGCATCCTGATCGTCCACGTCCTGGGCTGCGTCGTCTTCATGACGTGGCTGCCCGCCGCTGCCTTCTCGGCCGTGCCGCGGTCCCTCGAGGAAGCCGCCCGCGACGCCGGGGCCAGCCGCTGGCGCACCTTCTGGAAGGTGACGTTCCCGATCGCCTGGCCCGGGATCCTCGTCGCGATGGTGATGTCGTTCCTGGCGTCCTTCGACGAGGCGCAGGGCACGTACCTGGTCGGCGCCCCGACGTACATGACGATGCCGACGGCGATGTACTCGCTCGTCCTGAACTCCCCGCGCCAGGTCTCGGCGGTGTTCGCGATCGCGCTGAGCATCCCGTCCGTGGTCCTGCTGCTGCTCGCCCGGAAGCACATCATGGGCGGCCGACTGGCGGACGGCTTCCAGATCCGATGACCCGGCCGCGACCGACCGGGCCGACACCCGGACAGACACCCGGACCGACACCGATGACCCACACCAGCACGAAAGGCGACCAGATGACGGACGCAACGCTCGTCGCGGAACGCGCACCGGGCCTCCAGGCCGACGGCAGCACGACGGACCGGACCCGATCCGGCGGCCTCACCATCCGCGGACTGCGCAAGACGCTCGGCGGGCGCGACGTCGTCGCCGGCATCGACCTCGACGTCGCGAAGGGCGAGCTCGTCTCGCTCCTGGGGCCGTCCGGCTGCGGCAAGACCACGACGCTCCGGATGGTGGCGGGGTTCCTGCCCGCCGACGGCGGCGTCGTGACCATGGGGGACCGCGACGTCACGTCGCTCGGTCCGGAGCGCCGGCCGAGCGCGATGGTGTTCCAGAACTACGCGCTCTGGCCGCACATGACGGTGACGCAGAACGTCGCGTTCCCGCTGCGGACCCGGCGGGTGCCGAAGCAGCGGGTCGCCGAGCGGGTGCGCGACGCGCTCGAGCTCGTCGGCCTGAGCCACCACGCCGGCTCGAAGCCGACCGCGATCTCGGGCGGTGAGCAGCAGCGCGTGGCCCTGGCCCGCGCCATCGTGCAGGAGCCGGACGTCCTGCTCCTCGACGAACCGTTGTCGAACCTCGACGCGAAGCTCCGCGTGAGCGTCCGCGACGAGATCCGCCGCATCCAGCAGCGCCTCGGCATCACGACCGTGATCGTGACGCACGATCAGGACGAAGCGCTCAGCATCTCCGACCGGATCGCCGTGATGCACGACGGCCGCATCGAGCAGATCGCGACCCCGACCGAGCTCTACGCCCGCCCCGCCACGAGCTTCGTGGCGTCGTTCATCGGGTCGACGAGCGTCGTCACCGGACGGTTCCTCGCCGGCACCTCGGTCAGCCCGACGGCGGCCGACACGGTGCTGGTCCGCCCGGAGCAGGTCGTGCTCACCGACGACTCGCCCATCCGCGCGACGGTCGCGCGGGTGCTCATGCGGGGGCACTTCGCCGAGGTCGTGCTCAGCACCGACGGCGCGGAGCTCCGCGCCTACGTCACCGGGCCACCGCCCGCGGTCGGCACCGAGACCGGGGTGCGCCTGGGTGAAGTGCTCGTCCACCGCGACGGCGTGCTGCTCGAGGTCGCCCGATGAGCGCGGGGGTCCCGACGTCGACGGTCTCCGCTGCGGCTGCGGTCGACCGTGTGGTCGCCACCAGCCCGGACGGGAGGCCCGGCGTGCGTCCGCCACGCCTCGTCGCCCACCGCGGTGCGCCGCGCGTCCGGCGTGAGAACACCCTGCCCGCCATCGCGGTCGCCGAGGCGCTCGGCGCCGAGGTGATCGAGGTCGACGTCCGCCGCACCGCCGACGGCGTCGCCGTCCTGCTGCACGACGAGACCCTCGGCCGGATGTGGGGCGACGCCCGCCGGGTGTCCGACGTCGACTGGTGCGACGTCGCCCGGCTCGGCAACGGCCTCGACCGGATCCCGCGGCTCGACGGCGCGCTCGAACGCCTCGACGGCTGCCGGTCGACCCTGCTCGTCGACCTGACCGACGCCGAGGACGCCCTGGTCGCGGCCCGCACCGTCGCGGGCTTCACCGGCTCCACCGCGGTGGCCTGGTGCGGAGCACCGGCCGCGATGGCGGCCGTCCGCTCCGTGCTGCCCGACGCCGACGTCTGGCTGGCGTGGGAGTCGCTCGACCCGCCCGTGTCGGCGGACCTCGAGGCGCTCGAGCCGTCGACGCTCAACCTCGACGTCGCGTTCCTCACCCCGCGCACGGTCGAGGTCGCGCACGCCCTGGGCCTGCGCGTCGCCGTCTGGACCATCGACGACGTCGAGCCGGCGATCTGGGCAGCCCGGCTCGGTGTCGACTCGATCACCACCAACGACGTCGGCTCCATCGGAGCGGCCCTGTCGGCGGCCGAGCGCGACGGCTGGCCCGAGCGCGACCGCGAGCCCACCGAGACCGAGGTCGCCTCGCGCGCCCAGGCCCTGGCCCACCGCATCGCCCACGAGGTCATCGCCTACACGCGTGAACACCCGGTCAGCGAGGTCCACACCAAGGCGAACCCCGCCGACCTGGTCACCGACGTCGACCGCCTGGTGGAGCAGCACGTCCGCTCCCGCGTGCGGATGGTGTTCCCGACGCACGGGTTCACCGGTGAGGAGTACGGCGAGGCCCCCGGCGACCGGCACCGCTGGTTCCTCGACCCCGTCGACGGCACCACCAACCTGGCCAACGGCGTGCCCTGGACCTCGATGTCGCTCTGCCTGACCCGTGGCGGCCGTCCGCTCGTCGGCGTCGTCGCTGACCCCTGGCGCGGCGAGGTGCTCGAGGCCCGACGCGGCCGCGGCGCCACCCTGCGCGACCGCCAGCTCCGACTCGACGACACACCCCGGCCGCTCGCCGGTGCCGTCGTCGGCACCGAGCTCGACGGACACCGCCCGTGGCCGGGGTTCGGGGCGTTCCTCGACGCCCTGGCCGACCGGTCGTGCACGCTCCGGGTGCAGGGATCAGGCACGCTGACGATCGCCCAGGTCGCGGCCGGGCGGGGGATCGGCGGCTGCGTCTCGGCGTTCAACCCGGTCGACCACGGCGCCGCGGTGCTGCTCGTGCACGAGGCCGGGGGCGTCGTGCTGACGCGGTCCGGCCCCGTCGAGGGCTTCCCGCCCGTGGGGGAGCCGTTCCTCGTGGCGCACCCGGGTGCCGCGGACGAGCTGCACGCGGTGTGGACGGCGGCGCTCGTCGCGGGGTGAGCCACGCGGCGCAGACCGGAGGCACGGTGCGGGGTCGGCGATCCGGTGCGGGGTTGGCTGCTGGGTGCGGGGTTGGCTGCCGGGTGCGGCGCTGCAAGCGGGCACGGGGTGTGCAGGTGCGCACGGTGCGGGCTGGAGGCGCGGTGCCAGCCCGGCTCGCGCCTCCCGGCCGGTGGGTTGTGGGCACGGTGCGGGGTCGGCGATGCGGTGCGGGGTTGGCTGCCGGGTGCGGTGCTGCAAGCGCGCACGGGGCTGCGAACCGCGCACGGGGTGTGCAGATTCGCACGGTGCGGACTGGAGGCGCGGTGCCAGCCCGGCACGCGCCTCCCGGCCGGTGGGTGGTGCGCACGGTGCGGGGTTGGCTGCCGGGTGCGGCGCTGAAAGCGTGCACGGGGCTGGGAACCGCGCACGGGGTGCGCAGGTGCGCACGGTGCGGACCGGGGGCGCGGTGCCAGCCCGGCACGCGCCTCCCGGCCGACTCTGAGCGGGCGCTCAGTCAGCCGACGCCGGGGGTTCGTAGTGTTGCAGTCCACGACGGGTCCGACCGGGCCCACCGTGCACCCGAAGGAGCATCGACCATGGGATTCCTCGACCGCCTGCTCGGACGTCCGGAGCGTGACCGATCCGCTGACGCACAGCAGAACCAGTGGGGGCAGCCGCCGCAGCAGCAGCAGCAGGGCTACCGGTACGGCCAGCAGTCCTACCAGCAGCCGGCGCCGTCCGCACCGCAGGGCGCAGGCGACCAGTACGGCGTCCCGCAGTGGGGCGGTGCACCGACGCAGCAGCAGGGCGCGACGACCGACGACGAGCGTGCGGTCGAGCGCTACCGCTACCTGCTCCGCACCGCACCGCCGGAGCGCATCGAAGAGGTCCACGCCGAGGCCTTCGCCAAGCTTACCGACGAGCAGCGGCGCATGGTCTACGACGAGTTCACCCGGACCGCGCCTCCCGGTGAGGCGCCCCGTGGTGACGACCCGCGCTCGCTCGCCCAGTCGGCGACCCGCTCCGAGATCCGCCAGCCGGGCTTCATGGAGCGCTCGCTCGGCGGCGTCGGCGGTGGCGGCGGACGCTTCGGTGGCCAGCGCGGCGGTCCGTCGTTCGGCAGCATGATCGGTGCCTCGATCCTCGGGACCGTGGCCGGCTACGTCATCGGTTCGGCGATCATGAGCGCGTTCCTGCCGGACCCCGGTTCGTTCGATGGCGGTACCGACGCTGCGGGTGACGGTGGTTCGGAGGACACTGGTGCTGAATCCGGTGATGCCGGGGCGTCCGACGGCGGCGCATCCGACGGCGGCGGCTTCGACAATGCGGGCTGGGGCGACAGCGGATCCGACTTCGGCGGTGGCTTCAGCGACTTCGGTGGTGGTGACTTCGACGTCTGAGTGACGTCCGTCGCTCCACCGGACCCCCGGGTACCCACCGTGTCCGACGAAGGAGCGACATGGCCATCATCGAAGCCTCCGGGCTGACCAAGACCTACAAGTCGAAGTCCGGGCCGGTGCACGCGCTGGCCGGGCTCGACCTGTCGGTGCCGCAGGGCACCGTGAAGGCGCTGCTCGGGCCGAACGGCGCGGGCAAGACCACGGTGGTGAAGGTACTGACCACCCTCATCACGCCCGACTCGGGCACCGCGACGATCGACGGCATCGACGTGATCGCCGACCCGCAGGCCACCCGGCGGTCGATCGGGGTGTCCGGGCAGTACGCGGCGGTGGACGAGAACCTGACCGGGTTCGAGAACCTCGAGATGATCGGGCGGCTCTACCACCTGGGCCGCCGGACAGCGCGCGATCGTGCCCGGGAGCTCATCGACGTCTTCGACCTGTCCGAGGCGGGGGACCGTCCGGTGAAGGGCTTCTCCGGCGGCATGCGGCGACGCATCGACCTCGCCGGTGCGCTGGTGATGAACCCGCGCGTGCTGTTCCTCGACGAGCCGACGACGGGCCTCGACCCCCGAAGCCGTCTGGCGCTCTGGGGCATCATCGAGGACCTCGTGGCCGAAGGAGCGACGGTGCTCCTCACCACCCAGTACCTGGAAGAAGCCGACCGGCTCGCCGACGACATCGCGGTCATCGACGACGGGGCCGTCATCGCCGAGGGCACCGCGGACCAGCTCAAGGCGCAGGTCGGCGGGCACCGCGTGGTCGTGACCCTGGTCGACGAGGCCGACGGCGACGCGGCGACGACGGTGCTGCGGCGGTACGGGGTCGGCGAGGTCGAGACCTCGGGCGACGGCCGCACCCGTGCCATCGCGGTGGAGGCCGGTCCGGCCGCCCTGCAGCGCGTGCTCGCCGACCTGGGCGAGGCCGGTATCGAACTCCACGACGCCGGCATGCGGCGCCCGACCCTCGACGACGTCTTCCTCCGCCTGACCGGGCACGCCGCGACGGACGACGACGCCGGCGCACCCGCGGCCACCAAGCAGAAGGAGACGGCACGATGACCACCACGTCCCTCGCGCCGGGCCGCCAGCTGCCCGTCGTCGTCACCTCGCCGCTCGCCGTCTGGATCGAGGACGGCTGGACCGTCACCAAGCGGAACCTCATCAAGCTCAAGCGGTCGCCGGACATGCTCGTGTTCGCCGTGCTGCAGCCGATCATGTTCGTGCTGCTGTTCAGCCAGGTCTACGGCGGCGCCATCCAGGTGCAGGGGACCGACTACACGCAGTTCCTGATGGCGGGGATCTTCGCGCAGACCGTGGTGTTCGGCGCGACGTTCTCCGGGTCGGCGATGGCGCAGGACCTGAAGGAAGGGCTGATCGACCGGTTCCGCACGCTGCCGATGTCGGCGTCCGCCGTGCTGGTGGGGCGCACCAACTCCGACCTCGTCCTGAACTCGATCTCGATGGCGATCATGATGCTCACCGGGCTCGCGGTCGGGTGGCGGGTGAACTCGTCGCCGCTCGAGTTCCTGGCCGGCATCGCCCTGCTGCTGCTGTTCAGCTACGCGTTCAGCTGGGTCATGGCGCTGCTCGGCATGAGCGTCAAGACGCCCGAGGTCATCAACAACGCCTCGTTCATGATCCTGTTCCCGCTGACGTTCATCTCGAACGCGTTCGTGCCGAGCGACACCCTGCCGCTGGTGCTGCGCGTGTTCGCGGAGTGGAACCCGGTGTCGTCGCTCGTGCAGGCCGCGCGAGAGCTCTTCGGCAACGTCGGGTCCGCGCCGGTGCCGGACATCTGGACGATGCAGCACCCCGTGCTGACCGTGCTGATCGGGATCGCCGTGATGCTCGTGGTCTTCGTGCCGTGGGCGGTCAACAAGTACACCAGGATCAGCGCGAAGTGACGCCGGCGTGGGCGCTCAGAGCAGCTTGCGCTGCAGCGCCCACGCCGTCAGCTCGTGCCGGTTCGACAGCTGGAGCTTCCGCAGGACCTTCGACACGTGTGTCTCGACGGTCTTCACCGAGATGAACAGCTCCGTCGCGACCTCCTTGTAGGCGTACCCCCGCGCGATGAGCCGCATGACCTCCTGCTCGCGCGCGGACAGGCGGTCCAGCTCGGCGTCGTGCTGCGCCGTCTCGCCGCTGACCGCTCCGAACGCGTCGAGCACGAAGCCCGCCAGGCGCGGCGAGAACACCGCGTCCCCGTCCGCCACACGGGTCACGGCCTCGGCTACCTCGGCACTCGACGAGCTCTTCGTGATGTACCCGCGGGCGCCGGCTCGGATGACCCGCACCACGTCGTCGGCGGCGTCCGACACGCTCAACGCGAGGAACCGGGTGTCCGGGTTCTCCGGCGCAGAGCGCGTGATGACCTCGGCACCGCCGCCGCCGGCGCCGCCCGGCAGGTGCACGTCGAGCAGGACGACGCGTGGGCGGGTGGCCGCGACGAGCGTCACGGCTTCGTCGACGGTCGCCGCCTCACCCACGACCTGGAGGCCCGGTGGCAGTCCGGCGCGCACGCCGGCTCGGAAGATGGAGTGGTCGTCGACGATCGCGACGGTCAACGGGGCGGGCTCGGTCATGCGTGCTCCTCGTCGTGGGCCGCGGGTGCGAGCGGCAGGGTCAGCCGGACCTCGGTGCCGGTGCGGCCCGGCCCCGGCGCGATGGTCGCGTGGCCGCCGAGGCGCTGCATCCGGCCGATGATCGATTCGCGGACGCCGTACCGACCCGCGGGCACCGAGTCGACGTCGAAGCCCGGGCCGCGGTCGCGGATGCTGAGCTCGACCCGGTCACCGGCGGTCTCGGCGTACACGCTCACGGTGCCACCGGCGTGCCGGGCGGCGTTCAGCATCGCCTCGCGGGCGGCGGCGACGAGCCCGTCCGGCAGGTCGCTGCGGGCGGGTCCGACCGCGATGACCTCGATGCGGGCGGGGTACTCGGCCTCGATGTCCACGGCGGCGTCCTGCAGCTGCGCGCCGAGGTCGCGCGCGGGTTCCGCCCGCTCGGTGAAGAGCCAGGACCGCAGTTCGCGCTCCTGCGCCCGCGCCAGCCGTGCCGCGTCCGAACCCGGCTCGGCCTTCTGCTGGATGAGGGCGAGGGTCTGCAGCACCGAGTCGTGCAGGTGCGCCGCGAACTCGGCGCGCTCGAGGTCGCGGACGCGGGCGGCGCGTTCCTCGGCGAGGTCGCGGACGAGTCGGACCACCCACGGGGCGACCACGACGGCGACCCCGACCAGGACGGCCACCGCCGCGGTGAGCACAGTCCAGACGTTCGGGCGGCTGCTCGTCGTGAAGAACAGCAGGATGCCGAGCACGACGAGCACCAGGGCCCCGAGCGCCCGGACGACGAGGGCGGATGACCCGGCCGTGCGGACGTTGCGGAGCGCGTCGAACTGCCGCCAGGCGAGTGCGGCACCGGTGACGACCACGACGCCGGGGACGACGACCTCGAGGGGGACGGCCACCCCCATCCGCGCTGCGACCACCGCGCCGGCGGCGGCGAGCAGAGCCACGCCGAGCAGGATCTCGACGACCGGGGCACGCCGGGCGGACGCGGTGGTCTCGTCCTGGTCGACGACGGCGGCCGGGGTCAGCACGGACTTGAGTGGTGTATGTCCGGCGGTTGCCCCGGCGGCGGCGCTCGGCACGGTCGCCCAGAGCCAGGCGTAGAGCAGCAGCCCGGCGCCACCGCAGACCACCAGGACCGCGGTGGCGAGCCGGACGGCCCCGACCGGCAACCCGGTGTGCGCCGCGAACCCGCTGCAGACCCCGCCGACGACCCTGGGGGTCGGGCGCGTCATCGTCGCGGTGGCCATGGGGCAATCCTGGCACCCGGACGGCGGTCGCAGCAGGGTCCGGGGCCGGGATCAGGGACCGGTCAGGGGGAACCCCGATGGTGTCGGCGCAGCACTGCCGGGATGCTGGTGGCCATGACCGATCACCAGCACGACTCCGCTCCCGGCACCGCCGCCGGCAGCGCCGACTCGACGACCCGGTTCTTCGACTGGGTCCGCGGCCTCGGCATCGCGCGCACCGACGACCGCTGGCTCGCCGGCGTGTGCGGTGCCGTCGCCCGCCGCACCGGGCTCGACCCGCTCGTGGTCCGCGGCGTGACGATCGTCGTCGCGCTGCTGGGTGGCCCGGTCTTCCTCGCCTACGCCGCTGGCTGGGCGCTGCTGCCCGACACCGCCGGACGCATCCACGTCGAGCGGATGATCCGCGGGGTCCTCGACCCGGCGCTCATCGCGATCGGCGCCTTCGTGGCGCTCACCTTCGTGCCCGCCGCCCGCGGCCTCTGGTGGCAGGGGGTCCCGGACGCCTGGGGGATGCCCGGATGGCTCGAGGCGACCCTGGGCACCGCGTGGAGCATCGTGCTCGTCGGCGGGATCGTCTGGCTCATCGTGGTCCTGGCCCGACGCGGGGTGGACGGCGATCGGACCGCGAGCACCGGCACCGGCACCGGCACCGACCCGACCGCTGCGCCGCGGGGCGACTTCTGGACCAGCCCCGAGGAGCCGCACCCCGCCCGGAACGCGTGGACCGCGGCGGCGACCGGCGCGACGGACGCGGGACGGGCCTCCTGGCAGTGGGGTGCACCCGCGAGCCCCGAGGACCGGCGACGGCAGCACGAGGAGCGGATGCGCGCCGAACGCGAGCGGGCGGCCGAACGGCGGGCCGAGCGGGTGGAGCGGCGACCCGGGGCAGCGTACGTCGCCGTGTCCCTCGGACTCGCACTCGTCGCTGGAGCCGGCGTCGCGTTCTGGGCGCAGCAGGCCGGGTGGTCCGTCCCGGTCCTCGGGATCGCCGCGGCGCTCGCGGTGCTGGCCATCGCCACGATCGTCGCCGGGATCCGCGGCCGCGATGACGACGTGCTCGGACTGTTCTCGACGGTCGCCGCGGTGGCCCTGGTGGTCACCGGGGTCCTGCCTGCCGGCACCCAGGTCTCGCTGATCGGCGGCACCACGTGGCAGGTGGAACGGGCTGCGTCGGGGAGCGAACGGAACTTCGCGATGCTGGCCGGCGGTCCGACGCTGGACCTCCGCGGGCTCGAGCCGTCGGCGGTCGGGGGCGACGTGAACCTCTGGCTGGGCGCCGGCGGGGCCGAGGTGCTGCTGCCGACCGACCTGCCGGTGCGGGTCGAGGTGAGCGGTGTCGGCTACGGGGTCGACACCGGCGGGGGCGACGACGACGGCGCCGGTGGAGTGCTCCGGACCACCACGCTCGAGAACCGTGCGGCACGCACGGCCGATGCGGACGAGACGACGACGGTGCACCTGTGGATCCTCGGCGGCGGCGTCGACGTGCCGCGGGCGATCACGGTCGGCGAGTGAGGAACGGGACGATGACGAACGACGGAACGACCAACGACGAGACGACTCCGCCGATGGCTCCACCGGCGGCTCCCGACGGGCCCGTCCGGCGGCCCGCACGCCGTGGCGCACGCTTCGGCACGATCCTGTGGGGTGTCCTGATGCTCGTGTTCGCCGGGGCGATGGCCGTGAGTGCGCTGCCGATGTTCTCAGTGGACACCACGACCCTGCTGCTCGCCGCCTGCATCGCCGCTGGTGTGCTGCTGGTCGTGGCGGGGATCGTGGCGACGCTGTCCCGCACACGGCGGTAGTGGGAGCGCCCCGTCCACAGGACCGTCCGGGTGTGCACGGGGGTCACCCGGACGGCTTAGCATCATCCACGTGACCGCGACAGACGCCGAGCGGGCCGCCCAGCGCGACGCCACCGAGCAGCCCCTCGACCGCAGCACCCGCCTGCGCCGGTGGATGCTGCACGGGGCCGACCAGGGAGCCTCCCACCAGGGCCCGCACCAGGTCGAGGTCGAGAAGACCCACCCGTGGTGGCGGGTCATGTGCCTGACCGGCGTCGACTACTTCTCCACCCTCGGGTACCAGCCCGCCATCGCCGCGCTCGCCGCGGGGCTGCTGTCGCCGATCGCGACGATCGTCCTCGTGCTCGTCACGCTGTTCGGGGCGCTGCCGGTCTACCGCCGGATCGCGCACGACAGCTTCCGGGGCGCCGGGTCGATCATGATGCTCGAGAAGCTCCTGCCGTGGTGGGCGGGCAAGCTGCTCGTGCTGGTGCTGCTCGGGTTCGCCGTGACGGACTTCATGATCACGATGACCCTGTCGGCGGCCGACGCCACGGCGCACATCGCCGAGAACCCGTACACGCCGCACTGGTTCACCGAGATCCCGGTGCCGCTCACCCTGGCGCTGCTGCTCCTGCTCGGCATCGTGTTCCTGCGCGGGTTCAAGGAGGCCATCGGCATCGCGGTCGGCCTCGTCGCGGTGTTCCTCGCCCTGAACGCCGTCGTCATCATCGTCGCCCTCTGGCACGTGTTCGAGAACCCGATGGTGGCGAGCGACTGGTGGTCCGGGCTGACGGCACAGCACGGCAACCCGCTCGTGATGGTCGGCATCGCCCTGATCGTGTTCCCGAAGCTCGCGCTCGGGCTCTCCGGGTTCGAGACCGGTGTCGCGGTGATGCCGCAGGTCCGCGGCGACGCCACCGACGACACCAGCGACCGACCCGAGGGCCGGATCCGTGGCACCAAGCGCCTGCTGACCGTCGCGGCGCTCATCATGAGCTCGTTCCTTATCACGTCGTCGATCGTGACGACGTTCCTCATCCCGCAGCGCGAGTTCCAGCCGGGCGGCGGTGCGAACGGGCGCGCTCTGGCGTACCTGGCGCACGAGTACATGGGCGGTGTGTTCGGGTCGATCTACGACTTCTCGACCGTCGCCATCCTCTGGTTCGCCGGCGCGAGCGCGATGGCGGGGCTCCTCAACCTGGTGCCGCGGTTCCTGCCGCGCTACGGCATGGCACCGCAGTGGGCTCGTGCGGTGCGTCCGCTCGTGATCATCTTCACGCTCATCGCGTTCGTGATCACGATCATCTTCCAGGCCGACGTCGACGCGCAGGGCGGCGCCTACGCCACCGGCGTGCTCGTGCTCATCACGAGCGCCGCGGTCGCGGTGACGCTGTCCGCGCGCCGCAAGCAGCAGCGCAAGCGCACCATCGCGTTCGGCGTGATCTCGGTGGTGTTCGTCTACACCACCGTCGCCAACGTGATCGAGCGGCCCGACGGCGTGCGGATCGCGGCGATCTTCATCATCGCGATCGTCGTGGTGTCGCTCATCTCGCGCGTGCGGCGTTCGTTCGAGCTCCGGGCGTCGTCGATCGAGCTCGACGCGACCGCCCGCCAGTTCGTCGAGGCCGACGCCGACCAGTTCAGCTCCGTCTGCATCATCGCGAACGAACCCGGCGCCGGCACGGCCGAGGCGTACCGGGCCAAGGGGCGCGAGGAGCGCCGCGACTCCGGCATCCCGGCCCGCGTGCCGACGATGTTCCTCGAGGTCCTGCCCGCCGACTCCTCCGACTTCGAAGAGGACCTGGTGGTCGAAGGCCACGTCATCCACGGGTTCCGCGTGCTCAAGGTCCGCTCCGGCAACGTCCCGAACACCATCGCGTCGACGCTCCTCGCCATCCGCGACCTCGCCGGGGTGGTGCCGAGCATCTACTTCGAGTGGAACGAGGGCAGCCCGATCCGCAACGCCCTGCGCTTCGTGTTCACCGGTGCCGGCGACGTCGCCCCCGTCACGCGCGAGGTCCTGCGCGAAGCGGAACCCGAAGTGAACCGACGGCCGAGCGTCCACGTCTCGTGAGCCACGGACCGGGCGCGGGGCGTGCCTCCAGGCCCGTCGGCGGCCTGGCGGCGATCGCGGTCGCCGCGGCGGTCTGGGGCACCACCGGGACCGCGACGCACTTCGCGCCCGGTGTGCCGGCGTTCGTGTTCGGTGCGGTCACCTTCGGGCTCGGCGGCCTCGTGCTCGCCGCGACCGCTGGTCGGGGCACGCTGCGTGCCGTCGCCCAGCGCCGGACCCGCGGCTGGGCACTGCTCGGTGCCGCGTCGCTCGTGGTCTACGCGGTCGCGTTCTACGCGGCCCTCGCCGACGCCGGGGTCGCGCTCGGCACGACCCTGGCCATCGGCTCGTCGCCCGTCTTCGCCGGCCTGGTCGAGTGGGTCGCCGACCGGAGGCGCGTCACCCGGCGGTGGGTCGTCGCCACCCTGGTGAGCGTGGTCGGCATGGTCGTCGTCACCCTCGCGCGCTCCGAGCACGACGGTGGCGGGCGCTCACTCGCGGTCGGCGTCGGCAGCGCCCTGGTCGCCGGTCTGACGTACGCGCTGTACTCGTGGGCGGTGGCGCGGGGGATGCACGCCGCGACGAGCCGGATGCCGATCGCCGTCGGTCGCGCGGAGTCCGACAGCATGCCGGTCGGTGGGGACGTCGGGGTCGCGGCCGCACGGGCTGCCCGCGGGCCGAACGAACGCGGCCTCGTCGGCGCGGTGTTCGGGGTGGCCGCGGTGCCGCTCGTCGTGCTCGCCGTGGTGGCGGGCGGGCCGTTCCTGACCGACGCCGGCAACTGGCCGGTGTTCCTCTACCTGGCGCTGGTGCCGACGGTGATCGGGCACTCGCTGTACGCGCTCGGCCTCCGGACGGTGACGGCGTCGGTCGCGACGCTGCTGTCGCTGCTCGAGCCCGTCGTGGCCGCGGTGCTGGCGGTGCTCGTGGTGGGGGAGCGCCTGGGCGTCGGCGGATGGGCCGGCATCGTGCTGGTGGTCGCCGGGCTGTCCGTGCTGGCGCTGCCCGCGCGGCGCGCCCGCTGATCAGCGGCGGCGCCCGGCGCCCGCGCGTCAGCCGTCCAGGATCTGGTCCCGCACCTTCCGCCGCAGCACCTTGCCGATCATCGAGCGCGGCAGGTCCTCGACCACGACGACCCGGCGCGGCACCTTGTACGCCGCCAGGTGCTCGCGCGACCATGCCCGGAGCGCGGCCGCGTCGAAGGTCGAGGGGTCCTTCGGCACGACGGCCGCGACGACCTGCTCGTTGCCGCCCTGCGTGATGCCGACGACTGCGACCTCCTTGACGCTGGGGTGCTTGAGCAGGGTGTCCTCGACCTCGGACGGTGACACGTTGAAGCCGCCGGTGATGATGAGTTCCTTGAGGCGGTCGACGATCCGGACGTACCCGTCGCCGTCGATGGCCACGATGTCGCCGGTGCGGAACCAGCCGTCGGGCGTGAAGACCTCGTCGGTGGCCTCGGCCTTGCCCCAGTAGCCGCAGAACACCTGCGGGCCACGGACCTGCAGTTCGCCGGGCTCGTCGATGCCGAGCACCTTCGTGTCGTCGTCGGGGTCGACCACGCGCGCCTCGGTGGAGGACAGCGGCAGGCCGATCGATCCGAGTCGACGCTCGGGGGAGACCGGGTTGGCCATCAGGACCGGGGAGCACTCGGACAGGCCGTAGCCCTCGACCAGGTACCCGTCGGTCCGGGCCTCCCACGGTTCGACGATGTCCTGCGACAGCGGCATGGCGCCGGAGATGCCGATCTCGATGCCCTTGAGCGACACCTTCGCCGAGTCGGCCGCGTGCTGCAGCCGCGCGTAGATCGGCGGCACGGCCGGCAGGAACGTCGGCGGGTAGCGTTTGATCGCCGTCAGGACGAGGGCGGGATCGAACGCGGGGAAGAGCACGAGCCGCGAGGCCATGCTCATCGCGAAGGTCAGGCAGAGCGTCAGGCCGTAGGCGTGGAACATCGGCAGCACCGCGTACACGACGTTGTCGCCGCGGCGGATCTGCGGCACCCACGCCCGGGCCTGCGCGGCGTTCGCCAGCAGGTTCCGGTGGCTCAGCACCGCGCCCTTCGGCGTCCCGGTGGTGCCGGACGTGTACTGGATCAGCGCGACGTCGTCGGTGGCCGGCCGCGGGTGCCGCTTCGACAGCTTGCGGGTGTCGGCGAGGTCGTCCCACTTGACGGTGCCGCGCACCTTCGCCGTCAGCTTCGCGCGGGACTCCCGGGCCTTCGCGACCGGCAGCGCCAGGGCGAGCCGGGTGCTCCGGGGCATGGCGCGGGTGATGTCGACCGAGACGATCGCGTCCAGGTGCACGTCGGCCGGGAAGTCCTGCAGCGTCGCGACGGACTTGTCCCAAGCGATGGCGACCTTGGCGCCGTGGTCCTCGAACTGGTGGCGGAGCTCCCGCGGCGTGTACAGCGGGTTGTGCTCGACCACGATCGCACCGAGCCGCAGCACCGCGTAGAACGCCACGATGTGCTGCGGGCAGTTCGGCAGGACGATGGCGACGCGGTCACCCGCGCCCACGCCGAGCTTCCGCAGGCCGTTCGCCGCGCGGAGGATCTGCTCCTCGAGGTCGGCGTAGCTCGTGGTGCGCTTGAAGAACTCGAGGGCGACCTGCCTGGGGAACTTCCGGGCCGACTGCTCGACCAGGTCGTACAGGGAACCACTCTGTTCCTCGATGTCGTGCGGGACCCCCGGGGCGTACGAGGCAAGCCAGGGACGAGGCGTGTCGATGCTCACCCGACCCAACCTAGTGGGCCACCCCCGTGCACGCTGGGAGGGCCACTTTGCGCGATGCCACCCCCGCGCCCAGGTGACGGACGGAACATGACGACATGTCCACTGTCTCCGACGTCTTCCGGTCCCGCCTCAACCAGACGTTCACGGGTGGTTCGACCGGCACGGAAGCCTGGATGGACGACCTGGAACACGGCACCGACGCGGGCTTCTTCGGTCCGGGCTCGGCCACGTGGGCGGTGCACGGTGGGAGCCACGGCATCGTCGCCGGCGTGCGGGCACTGCTCGTCCAGGCGCTGCACCCCGGCGCACTCGCCGGCGTCGCCGACCACTCCCGGTACCGCGAGGACCCGTTCGGCCGTCTGGCCGGCACCAGCCGGTGGATCGCCACCGTCACGTACGGCGACCGCCAGACCGCCCGCAGCGGCAGCGACTGGGTGCTCCGGCTGCACGAGCGGGTCCGCGGGCAGTACGTCGACGCGCACGGCACCGCCCGCCCCTACGCGGCGAACGACCCGGACCTGGCGCGGTGGGTGCACCTCGCCTTCACGGATGCGTTCCTCCGCGCCGCCCAGCGCTGGGGCGGCCCGATCCCCGGAGGCGCCGACGCCTACGTGCGGGAGTGGGCCGAGGCCGGGCGCCTCATGCGCATCGTCGACCCGCCCGAGTCCGAGGCGGAGCTCCGTGCCCAGATGAACGGGTACCTCGACCGCGGCGAACTCCTGGTGGACTCGCGCACCCGCGACGTCGTCCGGTTCATCAAGGACCCACCGCTGTCCCGCCTGCTGCGACCCGGCTACCGCGCGGTGTTCCAGGGCGCCGTGTCCACGCTCGACCCGCGGCACCGCTCGCTCCTCGGCCTCCGTGCGCCGATCGTCGGCCCGGTCGAGCTGCCCGTGGTCCGCACCACGAAGCTCGTGCTCGACGGGATCGGTGCGGTGCTCGACGACCAGACCGGTTCCGAACGAGCCGCGCGGCGGCGCATCGCGCGCCTGCAGCGCGCCGACGGCAGCGCGGTCGCCTGAGCACGGCGGTCACCGCGACCACCTGACGGACGGGAGGCAGGGTGCCAGCTGGCACCGTGCCTCCCGTCCGCTCGTGGGGGCGTCAGAAACCCGACGGCACCCGGGGCGTGTACGCGGACTCGAGTCGCGTGACCTCGTCGTCGGTGAGCGTCAGCGACGCTGCGGCCACCGCGTCGTCGATGTGGTGCTCCTTCGTCGCGCCGACGATGGGCGCGGAGACCGCGGGCTTGCCGGCGACCCAGGCCAGGGCGACCTGCGCCATCGGGACGCCGCGCTCCGTGGCGACGGCCTCGACCGCGTCGACGATCGCGCGGTTGGCGTCCTCGTCCTGCTTGTAGAGGGTCTTGCCGAACTCGTCGGTCTGCGCGCGTGAGCCCGAACCGGAGGCGTCCCAGGGGCGGGTGACGCGGCCGCGGGCGAGGGGGCTCCACGGGATCACGCCGACGCCGGTGTGCTCGCAGAAGGGGAGCATCTCGCGCTCCTCCTCGCGTTCGAGCAGGTTGTACTGGTCCTGCATGCTCACGAACTTCGTCCAGCCGTGGCGCTCGGCGGTGTGCTGCATCTCGGCGAACTGCCACGCCCACATGCTGCTCGCGCCGATGTAGCGGGCCTTGCCGGCCTTGACGACGTCGTGGAGGGCCTCCATGGTCTCCTCGATCGGCGTCACCGGGTCGAAGCGGTGGATCTGGTACAGGTCGACGTAGTCCGTGCCCAGCCGGGTCAGGGAGGCGTCGATCTCGTGCATGATCGCCGCGCGGGACAGCCCGGCGCCGTTCCGGCCGGGCCGCATCCGGTTGAAGGCCTTCGTGAAGACCTGGACGTCCTCGCGCGGAGCCAGCTCGGCGAGGAGCGTGCCGGTGATCTCCTCGCTGCTGCCGTCCGAGTAGACGTTCGCGGTGTCGAAGGTCGTGATGCCGGCCTCGAACGCGCGGCGGACGAACGGGCGGGCCTCGTCGATGCCGACGCTCCAGGCGTGCGAGCCCCGGTCCGGGTCGCCGTACGACATCATGCCGAGGACGACGCTGCTGATCTCGAGCCCCGAGTTGCCGAGGCGCTTCGTGTCGGTGGTCATGCCGTCACTCTGGCATCGCGACCTGTGACGGCGAGCAGGCGGACCTGGAGCGGGGAGTCCTCGGTGACGTCGACCGGGGGTGCGTATAGGCCGGTGGCGGCGAGGTCCTCGATCTGCGGCTCGAAGTACTCCCACACGGCGCGGACGAGCTCGTCGGGCAGGGACTCCTCGGTGCCGGTCGCCCGGGCGAGGTCCCACGTGTGGATCGTGATGTCGCTCGTCTGCTCGGTGAGGTACTGCGCGGCGGGCACGACGTCGGTGCTGAGGTGCACGGGGGTGTCCTGCGGGGCGTTCCGCCAGGCGTCGGTGGCCGCGGTGGCGAACCGGTGCCACTCGGCCACCAGGTCGTCGCCGATCGGCTCGAGGTCGGCCTGGGCCTGGGCGTAGTCGCACCCGGTCAGGAGCTTCGGGATCCAGCGCTGCTCGTCGACGACGTGGGCGACGAGGTCGCGGGTGGTCCACTCGGAGTCGGGGGTCGGGGCGTCCCAGTCGGTGACGGCGGCGACGCGGCGGCCGAACTCGGCTGCCGCGAGGGCCTGCATCGCGATCCAGTCGGTGGCCATGGTGGTGCTCCTGTTCGTCGTGCGGGCGTGCTCGTGGTTGGTGCTTCTCGTGCAACTCGGGGTCCGGCGTGCGGATTCCCCTCGGTGCCGTCGCACGTGCCAACGTTACGCG